>JBKJRY010000350.1:0-25666 GCA_046593045.1 Chitinophagaceae bacterium
TCCAGGTGGTTATTTTCTTAAATACCACAGGAGATATTTTTGACACAGCCCAGCAAAAAGTAATGGAACGTTTTATTGAATCCGGGAAAGGATGGGTAGGTATACACAGTGCATCTGATACAGAATATGACTGGGACTGGTACACGAAAATGGTAGGAAGGATGTTTCATATCCATCCTGTGGTTCAAACAGCACGGCTAAATATTCTTGATGCAAGCTTTGCGGGTTTGCAGGGATTTGCAGGCAATAAATTGTGGACAGATGAATGGTATGAATTCGGCACTGAAAAGACATCGGGACTTAATTATGTATTGGCCGTAGATGAAAACTCTTATAATCCAAAAGTGCAATGGGGTAAAAAGAAAGGCGAGGGGATGGGGAAATTGCATCCTGTAGCCTGGTACCACGAGTATGATGGTGGACGTGCCTTCTATACAGCCCTTGGACATATGCCCGCAATATTCAGCGATGATGCCTTTTTGAATCACCTCAATGCGGGTATCTTTTGGGCGGCTACCGGCCGGAAATAAATCCTGCAATCGAAAAAAAACAGATTATTAAAATATGATGCGGTAGAAAGCCTCAATGAAAATATTCAATATCATATTTATCATTCTCTTTATCGCTTTTGCCGCAGTGCAGTACAATGATCCTGATCCGTATGTATGGATGGCGATATACCTCTATGCCGCATTTTTGTGCTATCGGGCAATTCAACACAGGTATAATAAGGCGTTGTACATTATAGGTTTGGTAGCCTATTCATTATATGGGGTTTATTTATTTTTTGCCAAATCAGGTGTGTTGGATTGGGTAAATGAACATCATTCTGAGAGCATTGTTCAGACCATGAAAGCTCAAAAACCGTGGATAGAGGAGACTCGGGAATTTTTCGGATTGGTAATTGTAATCGCTGTTTTACTGATAAATATGTTTTGGCTAATGAAAATAAAACACAACAGGGAAAATAGAATCTGAAAATACCTCGCTTCGGGAGAGTTGATATTTAAAAAATACTTTAGCAGGTGTACTTCAGATTTTTGTTGAATAGAATGTATAGACCCCAGGTTGTTACCAGGTAAATTTTCAAAACCAACAAACCCGGGAAAATCTTCCCTGGATAGTTTTTTTAATCCCAATAACCATTGCACAAAATTTCTTGTTCTATTTCACCTTGTAATAGTAACTGAAATGATCTATGTCGACTATCATTATTTTGGAAGGGAGATGAAGCCCAGGTCAGTCTTACGTTTTATCCTAATGCAGGGCCTTCCGTTGGTTTCCTGCTTTTCGCTCACCCTGGTTGATAATAACCACGTTTTAGTTTTTCTTTGATGAAATAGATTTAAAAAGTAATTTCATTTCTACGATGTGCTCAAAATTGAAAAAGCTTGTACCGCTGTTGTTTCTTTTAACCTGTTGTAATCATATCAAGGCCCAGAACACGGAAACAGATAGTTTAAAAACAAAGCTACTAACTACGAGTGAAGGCCCGGAACGTGTGTTGGTTCTTGAAGGCCTCAGCTTTGCTTATTTATCCTCGTACCCTGATACGGCTTTGCAATATGCATTGGAGGGGCTTCAACTTGCGCAAAAAATTAATGATCCCATTGGCGAAGCTTATTGCACCAATGCATTAGGCAATGTTTATTTCTCAGTGGGCGATTACCCAAAGGCGTTAGAAATGTACCTGCAATCCCTGGGAATGAAGGAAGGCCTAAAGAAACAGGAATATGCTATTGGAGTTACTTACTTCAATATAGCGAACGTTTATACGGAGCAGGAAGAATATGAGCATGCCTTATACTATCTTTTTAAAACGAAGCTGGTTGATGAAAAAGTAAAGGACACCGGGGGAATATTATTTGATCTGCATAGCTTAAGCAGCATTTACCTGCGCATGAAAAAGGCCGATTCAGCTTTGCATTATGCAGAACAGGCTTACCAGCTTGCAGTACGCCTTCATGATGAGAACCTTATTGCCGCTATAGTAAATAATTACGGAGAAATATATTTCGCATTAAATAATTTTCCACTTGCAGAAGAAAAATACCGTCTTAGCATTTATTATGCGGAGGCTATTAAGGACAATGAAGTGCTTGCATCTGACTATTATGGACTGGCGAAAATTTATAAAGCACAGGGCTTATCGGACTCTTCCATTTTTTACGCACACAAGGCATTATCTGTTGCCCGCAACGCCCCCTTCTTAAAACAAGTGCTTGAAGTAAGTACATTTTTAACAGGCCTGTATAAATCTTCGAGGCAATTTGACAGCGCCTTCCGATACCAGGAATTAAGCATCGAAACAAAGGACAGCATATTTAATGTAGAAAAAATCAAGAAGGTGCAAAGCCTCAAACTACTGGAGCAGCAGCGTCAGCAATCTATTGAAGTCGCAAAAATCAGATACAGGAATAAAATAAACCTGTATGCAGTGATTTTCGCTTCGTGTATTTTTTTATTCATCGCATTACTGCTATGGCGAAATAATAAACAGCGACGCAAAGATTATAACCTGCTACAGCAGCAAAAATCAAAAACCGATGCGGCTTTGCAGGAGCTTAAATCTACGCAGGCACAACTGGTACAAAAAGAGAAAATGGCGTCGCTCGGTGAGCTCACGGCAGGCATTGCCCATGAAATAAAGAACCCGCTGAACTTCATAAATAATTTTGCGGAACTAAATGCGGAATTACTTGAAGAGTTGAAAGAAAAAATGGAAACGGATTCCCCCGATAAAAAGGAAGAAAAGGCAATTCATGAACACATGAAGCAAAATTTAGAAAAAATTATCCGGCATGGCAGGCGAGCCGATTCCATTGTTAAGAATATGCTCGAGCATAGCCGGAGCTCAGGAGGGGTGACGGTGTCAACTGATATAAATGCATTGGCGGATGAATATTCTAAACTTGCATACAATGGCATCAGGGCTGCAGACAAATCTTTTAATGCAGTTATAGAAAAGTATTTCGATGCGAGCCTCTCGACCCCAGACGGAAGAATAAATATCGTTCCACAGGATATGGGGCGCGTGCTGCTCAACCTGTTTAACAATGCATTTTATGCTGTAAATGAAAAAAAGAAAAACAGCACCCGATCCCTAATGGGGAGTGAAGCATACGAGCCAATAGTTACAATAACCACAAAAGCGGTAAAGCGGCCTTCAGGGCGTTTGGGAGTTTCAATTGCCGTACGGGACAATGGCAATGGCATACCGGGCGATGTTGTAAATAAGATATTTCAGCCGTTCTACACTACCAAACCAACCGGCGAAGGCACCGGTCTTGGCTTATCCCTGAGTTATGATATCGTTACAAAAGCTCATGGGGGTGAGCTGAAAATAAATACCAAAGAAGGGGAGTATGCTGAGTTTGTCATTGAATTGCCTGGATAAATACAACCATCCCTTTGCGTTAGTATGGCAATCAATAGTATTGGCTAAAAAAAATCCTGCGATTCTATTACAGCCAAGCTCTCATCGGGTTTTTCACAAATAGCCCATACATTACACTACTCTTCCCATTACAGGATCTGTAATACTTACTTTACCTGTTTCAACCCTGCCAGCATATCTTTTTTCAAAATGGCGTTGCCCCTTTACTTTCACACTTAGGTCGTACCAGCCGGCACTTTTAGCTAAATCAACTATTATGATTGCCTGTATGCCGGCATTCAGCGTCTTCGTTTGTGCCTTGCCTTTATAGGCATTGTCGGATACTTCAACTGTTAGTTTTTGACTGCCTGGGTTTTTAATCTTTAATGCTACATTTCCCGTAAGATTTTTTTTGGTTAATGCATTAAGTTGATATTCGCAGACAATATCCAATGAAGGGTTATCGGTATTACCCAAAAATTCCCGGAAGAAACCATTGGGGCCATAAACCTGGAAATGATAATTTTCATTCCCATCTAAAATCCACGTATCAATAAGTTGATCTCCTGCTTTTACCGCATAGTTACGCGGCGAAGTTTCGTTTCCGGGAGTGCTTACAATAAATGGTAACCCTGCAGCTGCAGCGCCAAAGGCTTTATTCCCGGCACATAATTTTATTTTAAATGACTGCCTGTCTTCGGTAAGCTTCCCGTCGGCATACAACTCGTATGGCAATGCACTTGCCGGTCTTGTTCCTTTTTCCTGCTGCGGCATCCAGGGCGAAGAAGAAGGATTTAAATTCACCAGTTCTATGTCGTCGGAGCTAAGTTTTCTAAAGCCGGAGGGCAAATCTTTGAACTGAGCATTATAGATACCTTCCATAAACGGAAGTTTTTCTACCGGCTTTGGTAAGGGGATGTCTTCGCCATTATAAGGTCTGAATACGGAAGTCATATCTCCGGAAACTGCACGTCGCCACTTGGTAAGATTGCCGTTTTGTATTTTTTTACCTGACTTTTTCGTTAAGAAATGTTCGAGGAACTGTATGGGAGAAGTAAGGTCAAATACTTCTGAATTTACAAATCCGCCACGGCTCCATGGAGAGGCCACTACCATGGGCACACGAAAACCCAAACCAATGGGGCCTTCCCTCTCATCTTCGTCCGGCGCTTTATCTTTCATCCATTGCTGGCTGCGGTGGAGGTATTCTGTTTTAGTGTCTATTCCTGCTGATACCATGCCGCTGTTTTCTTTATAAGGATCCGGTGGCACAGAGGGAGGTACGTGATCAAAGTATCCGTCGTTCTCATCATAGTTGAGTACAAAAATGGTCTTTTTCCATACTTCCGGATTTTTGGTAAGAATATCCATTACCTCTCCGAGGTACCATGCACCATACCAGGGCGAACCAGGATGGTCAGAAAAACGGCATGGAGCTACTATCCATGATACGGTTGGCAATGTACCATTTTCTACATCGCTTCTGAACTGGTGCAGCACATCACCTTTGGGTATTTGCATGGTGCGCTCCGTAGCATCTTCTGTGTAGGTATGATCCGTAAGATGACGGTAATCAGGATCATTCCTGTTGTCAGTAAATGCTTTTTCATGAAGGTTTCTTTGCAGTGATGATAATTTGTTGTACTGATCCTGGTATATTGCCCAGACTCAATTGTTGCGCGGGCTAACAGTGCCCTTTTTCCGTCCAGATCTTTCAAAAATTTTGTGCGTTCATCACTGGTTTTGGGCAGCGCTGCTATTTTTTCCTCCTGTTCCTTTATCATGGCGGGTAATGCCTGTTTCTTCTTTTCCATGTATTTAGCGTGCATCGGTGAAAACCGTACATTATAATGGGAAAACCATTCAATGGGATTATCCGTAAAATTGGCAAGCCAGTCTTCTTCCTCGCCTTCAAAACCCGTTTCAACGCTCAGCTCATTCTGGTATATTCTCCAGGGAATATCATTCTCTTCCAGGTACTCCGGAAATGTTTTCCAGGAAGCTTCCCGGCTGTAGTCAACATCTGAGTTGTAAACATTGGCCTGAACATTTTCATCGTGCTTTTCACGAATAGTTCCAGTCCAGAAATACAACCGATTGGGTGTTGTACCACACAATGAACTGCAAAAATGCTGATCACAAACAGTAAAGGCATCGGCGAGTGAGTAATAAAAAGGGATATCCTGGCGGATAAAATGTCCCATGGTTAGAGGCATATCCTTAAGTTCTTCATGCCCCGATTTTTTTGAATCCAGCCATTTGTTATGCTTCCCATCATTCCTTGTATCTGTCATGTCGATCCAGCCATGCGGCAATGAGCTCAGCCAGGTAATCTTACTTTCTTTTAAGTTTAAACGAAAGGGGGCATAGGTTTCACCGGCAGCATTAGATTGCAGCCATACTTTATTGTTGTTTGGCAGCGGAATAGCCCGGGGGTCATTAAACCCGCGTACGCCCTGTAATGTTCCATAACAATGATCGAACGAACGGTTCTCCTGCATCAGAAAAACAACATGCTCCGCGTCAAGATAAGTAGAGCCTGCTTCGGGATTAATGGCAAAAGCCTTTTGAATAGAAGGTGGCAAGCCGCTTAATAAGCCTGCGGCACCTGATAGTAATGATGCTTTTTTAATAAAGTCTCGCCTGTTATCCATAATACTGCCTGAGAGGGTTTAAAATTGAGGGATAAATATATTGAATCGGATGTTCATATTTAAGAAGCAGGGCCTTTGTTTTCCCGGGATATAAGAACATATGAAATATGGAAATGAATTACACCTCCAGGCAAAGCCTGTTTACATGCAAACAACACTGATGTTGTATACGATACAAGTGCTGGTTATTGTATTACTGTATTAAGATATCATCAGGTCTTGCCGCATTAATCCCAATTTAGAAATTGGCAATTGGAAAAACAATCTGCAGTATAGATGCTATGGTACGAAATCCTCACGTGGAAAGAAAATTCCAAGAAAGTAAATGCTTTGAGACGTTTGAAAACCAGGGAAGTTGTTTATTTAACCTGTAGAAAAATGTAAACACCCTTTTTGTTGCTTTCTACAACATCCACGAGGTTATCCTTGTTCATATCCTGCGTTACCACCTGCAGGCCTACGCCGGAATTGTCATCAATCTGGTGCGGGACCCATGTGGGCACTTTGCCCGGCTTATACTCAAACCAGTATAACATCGCAGGTTCTTCTGCACCCGGATCGTGCCCGTTATGTGCATAATATCTTTTTCCGGTAACCAGGTCAGGATAACCATCTTGGTTTATATCAGCGAGTGCCACACCGTGCGTTTGTGAGAACTTGTTATAAATATCATGTTGCACCCAGTTTACGGAATCTCCTGCCTTCACTTGCTCGTGCCACCACATTCCATAGCGGTGAGCCGATGCGCTGATAACATCCATATCACCATCACCATCCAGGTCCATGATATACATTTGAGAACATTCATCACCAAGATTTGCAGGGTGAAAAATCCAATTCTCCTGTTTGCGGTTTACCGGCGCTTCCCACCATCCTTCGCGCATTACAACATCGGTCCTTCCATCGTTATTCATATCGCCAAAACCAAGTCCATGGGTATACATGTGCGTGCCACGAATGGAATCATTACTGATAATATGCCTGGTCCATGAAGTGTCGTTTTTAGACAGCGGGGGGCTCACCCACACCATCTTTTTGTTTTTTGAATCGGCACATACAAGGTCTGGCAGACCATCATTATCGATATCGTAAAATGCAGGGGATTCATTGCCAACGGAGTGAAAAGCAGCATGTTCTTTCCAATATCCCGGCGCATTTTTAGGATTCTCATACCACGTAGCAGCGTCGCCCGGTATAGGAATGCGAATGAGATCCATCCACCCATCATGGTTTACATCCATAGCGAAATCAAGAAAAGTATTGCTGTATTCGACTGTCTTGTAAATTTTACCTGCATCTATCTCATGCCGTTTCCAATCGGGCGCTTCAAACCAAAAGGTACCTGCCAGCACGTCCATTTGCCCGTCTTTATTTACATCGGCAACTGCAACCCCTTCGGATAAAAAATCAGTGGTAAGGATTATTTTTTTAAACCTTACGTCTTTATTGGCAGCCTCCGCAACAGATGATGGATGGTATGCATTCATTAACAACACAGGTGCTGAAACCAACAACAATATGAAGCCGGCTGTAAAGCCTCTGCTGGTTTGTTTATTATATTTTATCAATAGCAATAAATTTGTGAGTGCTTAAAAAATCTTTTTTAGTAGTTATGTTTCTGCCCAGACGGGTGTCAACGTAAATGTACATGCTCCATGCTAATAAAAGAGCAATTAAAAAAAATTAAAATGCAAGACGGGAAAATTGATGCAGTTTTTCAATGCAAAGACAAACAACGATTGAGGTGCTAACGAACATCAAATAGATATTTAAATCAAAGCTAACTGCCGCTTCCGCCGTAAGGAATACATTAACCTGGTTACAGATATTCTGCTTTTTCCTTTCTATGTAAGGTATCTTTATCATTACATTACAAGACTTGCAATATGAAAATTAAAATCCTGGTCGCCATTTTTGTTATTATGATTTTTACCGCCAATGCACAAAAAGATACTTATCATAATGCTTTTATGGAAGGTTTCACTAATGACACTTTAGAGAATTTCAGATATGGTTCAACGGGAACCAGGACTGACTTTAAGTGGAAGTCCGGCGTAAATTCGCTATCGGAACCAGGGACAAAAATCCTGTCTTTTAAAATAGATCCTGAAGATAGCGCCGGGGCGGGTCGGGGACCGGAAATTATTTCAAAAGACTTCACATATTTTGGTACTTATTCTGCACGGCTTAAAATTCCTGATGTCACGAATATTCAGCCAAATGCCGGTGCAGTGGTTGGTTATTTTACCTATCATGTGGATAGCTTGCCCGGACTTAGCGAAATAGATTTTGAGTGGCTTATCGCGGATCCCACCATCATATATATTGGCACCTGGACAGGTCATAAGGGAGAGCTCAAAAGAATTGGAAGAACTATAAACCTGTCTAAAGGAATTATATACAATACAGTGTACAAAGAAAATTATAACGGAATCAGCACTTCTTTAACTGGTGTCCAAAATCAGCCGGAAATTATTCCGGCTATTAAAGATTATGATGCTTCGATAAAATTTTACACTTATGGATTTGACTGGTACCCCGATCGCCTCGTTTGGTGGATGATTCATCCGAACACTGGAGAAAAATTTGTTTTGTGGGATTACCAGGGATCCCAGGTAGGCATACCACAAAATCATACGCACTACCGGATGAATTTCTGGCACACCAACGAATGGTTAGTAGAAACAAATCCAGATTCCAAAGAAAAGCCGCTTAATCCTTACGAGCTTGAGGTGGACTGGATGTCCTATGAACCGTTAAAAAAATAAATTGATTGGGATAATTACTATCAATTTAGGTATGGAAAGACTATCATAGGAAGCTGCAAAGGAATATCTTTACAAATAAAATATAGAGACATGAAAAATATATTAATGGTCATTTTAATTCTCGTTGGATTGGCAATGATTTACTTAGGAATAAAAGGTAATATCATACCACCAACATTAACGGGAATTGGCTTTTTTATTATAGCGGCATTGTTTTATGTAAAGAAGTAATGTTGTTGTTAATCCGGATCAAAAGAAGCAATGCTTGCCAAATTTTATTAGCGGAAATATCAGCGGCAAAAGAATAATTATCCGTTAGATATAATATACAAATTCCAATAATTTCTATCGATCCTTTTTCTCCTTCCTGAAAATGTTCCACTTCTTTCTGCTTTCAAAGTCCTTTTTTTCACGGTACTTCTTTCGACTTATTCGCTCTTTTTCCCTTGATCTCTTTTTTTTCATGGTCTTCCTGTCCCAGGTAAATTTATTGTCTACGGGGAAATAGTATCTTAAAGACATGTATAGAGTATTTACCGGTAATACCGGTGAGGGCTTTTCGTCCTCTCTTTTATTTTGTTGAGAAAGAAAGTTATATCCATTCACGAGGTGCAAAACAAAAAGCCTGAAACCGATGGAAGGTCCAATACCAAACCACTGCCCATCGTTGAAATCGGTGAAATAACTTACGTTGGCACCATAGGTCAGGTTTATCCTGCCCCTCTTCATCCATACCCCTGCCTTATAACCTAGTATATTGTTTTCAAAATTATATTCCATGTTTGCTGTAGCACCAATAATGTGAGGTTTGAACAAACTTATTTTTCTCCAGTGCGCCTCCCCACCAAGTTCTATCGAGGTAAATTTTCCACGTTGCAGCCCAAGGATCATTCCTGCATTTCTCCGGAACAACTTTCGTCGTATAGCAAGCGATGTCACGTTCTGATATGGAATAGCAACAGAAGACGTGGAATATTTTGTATTTAAAAAATAGGAAGTCTGTGCATCCGTTGTAAAAGAAGAGAAGAGCAAAACCGTCAAAAGTAGTTTCATAGTCCGGAATTAGGGGTTAGTTGACAAAGCTGATTTTCGAAACTAAAAAAAAGATACCCGCCTTTACACGGATTAACAACTTGTTATTGTTTTTATCATCAGCCCGGCTTGTGAGGATTGAAATCCTATAATCGGTAAAAAAATGAAAGCATGTATTCATAATAGTATGGGATGTTTATGGAACATCAATTCTTTCATGCTTAACTGATAAAGTTTTTAAGGGTTATAAGAATTAAAGGCTATGCCTGCAGAATAGGAAACCATGTGGAACGATAATTGTATTTCAATAAAAGCTTATACAAGATTCACATGAATTAAAACTTCGAACATGAAATTTTTTAAATGGTTGTTCAGGGATATACCGGATGATGCCGCCACCTTACAGAAAAATGCCAGTGGAAGTAGACCCAACCTGGACTATGAATTTAGCCTGTTGGATGAATGCAAACGCAAACGGGATAGTTATATTGAGAGCATGTCAACCCTTGAAATTGAGGATATTGATAAAACGATCGCGACATACGAAGACCAGGTAAATGCATATTTCTCAAAAGGGAAAGTTATCATATGCAGGATTATTGCAGAGAAATTAAGCCAGCTTAAAAAAGCTAGAGAGATTGTTCAAAAAAGAATACATCCGTCTACGCTTTTGCCTGCTTCCCGTCACTTTTTGGACTCTGAGCTTCCTCGTTAAAATATGTCTTTCTTCGGTAAATGGGAGCGTTAGCTTGCCCATGAATTAAAAGGATTATGTATTTGTGTTACCCCAGTATCACGGGCCAGTATGCAGGTAAAACTTCACTTCAGGTTGAGTAATTTTACGTGTTACCTCAGTAAATTCAGAACCAACATAATTGAGTATTGCTTCTCTTGTACAAGGTATGCAACAGGTATATCTTTGTACCAGAAGTTGATTGATGTTCAACAAACATTAATCGCCTGATCCAAATCCATTGAAAAGAGCCCTATATCCAATTATCCAATAGAAAAGTCATAATCTGATATCAGTCAACTTCTATCTTTATTTTTTTCCAATACCTGAGAATAACTAATCCAAACCGAAGAAAGCCAACCTTCCAATAATCCCGTTGTAAAAACCAAACCCTGGAATTAAAAAATTATGTGAGCCTGCAGCGATGCGGGCTTTTGTATTGCCGGGAACTGATAGATTCAATCAAGGCGTACAGGCCACCGCGCAAATTATGAGTTGCCATGTCTACTCATTTTTCATAAAACCCATACGCATTGCTTAAACCAATCGAGACCTGACATGAGGTGCTCCGGATCACAAAATGTATTGGCGTTTATTTATCGGAAGTATATAAACAAATGTTCTTAATAAAAACCCTGATATTTGGCGAAACGAATAACAACTGCATATTAAAAATTCATGGGCATAATAGGAGATCAATCAACATGAAAAATATTAATACGATCAAAGTCAATTTCAAGGGAGGAATTATCCCGCATGCAGATCTTTACAATGTACTGCTCGCCGCAGGTAAATCGGGGCTGCACTTTGTAAGATTTGGTTTACGCCAGCAGCTTTTGCTTGATATTACAATAGAAGAATTGGATAATTTAACAGCTGAACTCGATACGCTGGGTATCAGCCATGAGGTAAATAAGCAAGAATTTCCAAACATCTTAAGTTCTTATCCAGCGGAAGAAGTGTTTATTATTGATACATGGCTTAATGCGAATGTATACCATGCAATTTTTGATTCGATTAGTTATACGCCCCGGTTAAAGATAAACATCAGTGACACCAACCAGAGTTTTACGCCCCTGCTCACAGGCAACATCAATTGGGTGGCTTCACCAGGTGAGCCGCATTTCTGGCATTTGTTTATCCGTTTTCCAAAAACAAACATTGTGTATGAGTGGAAAGATGTTGTTCATACAAAAGACCTGGCTGGCATGTCTTTACTCATTGAAGAAACTATCCTGAAGGATAAGGCAAGATTCTATGACAATAATGACGCCAGCGGCGATGAACTGTATGAAAAAGTAAAGAGGGATACCTTTAATACGAAACCATCCAGTGGTCCGCTAGAGTTGCCTTCTTTCAACCTTCCTTACTATGAAGGCCTGAACCGCTACAATGATAAGTACTGGCTGGGTATCTACAGGCGGGATGAATTGTTCAGCATAGAATTTCTAAAGGAAGTGTGCGAGCTTCGCCTCAGAACCAAAACGGGACAATTGTGCTCCACACCCTGGAAAAGCATTATCATAAAAGGGATTGGGGAAGCAAACAGGAATGAATGGAGTTACCTGCTGGATAAACACCAGATAAACATCAGGCATGCGTCTAATGAACTGAACTTCCAGGTAGAGGACAATAACCTGGCGGCCTTAAAACTAAAGCAACACCTGGTGAAGTACCTTAATGATGATGATACACGAACATTTGGTGTGTGCATTGGAATAAAAACCAGGAGAAAAAGTGAAGTGTTCAGCAACATACTCGTGCGCCGCAAAGCCCTGTTCACGGTAGGGAAATGGGGCTTTTTCTACTCTTATGATATTTTATTCTCCAAAGATTATAACCCCAACGAACGTACAGATTTTGTATTCAGCCGCGACAACCCAAAAATTGTACTCGCCGAGCAATTACGCCGTGCAGTTCTCTCTTACTATTATTATACCGGACCAAAAGACGCAGAGGAAGAGGGTTTAATGTGGGATGAATAATTTCGGACAATCTAGTAAAGTATTTTTTTACAAGTACTCGAAATAAATAAGATTCTTTTAAATAAAGTCATTGATCAAGTTAAGAGTGGAGGGTATGATTCCTTTGCTTTGCAAAGGTGCCAGCAAAAAGGTGGATCAGGGAAGTAAACTTCTTTGGACTTAACTTTACCATCAGCCGCTGGCGCACCGTTCCTTTCAGGTTTAACAGTATTTATTTTACCTGGAAATTTCATAAGATGGAATTTAAAAATGACAAGACGAAAATAAATGATAGTTTAACCACTCAGGTCGATAACAGCCAGGATTAGCCGAATAAAAAATATTGAATCAAAGAGTAATTATGCAGCTAACAATTCTCAT
The DNA here is from genome assembly GCA_046593045.1 of Chitinophagaceae bacterium. Classification (GTDB taxonomy): domain Bacteria; phylum Bacteroidota; class Bacteroidia; order Chitinophagales; family Chitinophagaceae; genus Ginsengibacter. Next base: position 12,909 of record JBKJRY010000350.1, read on the forward strand.
TATTAGTGTAGTTATTATAGGAGGTTTTTTAATAGTTGCGTTCGCAAAACGAGCAAAACTCCCTCAGCCAGATGCCGATACCGGAAAAGAAATCCTCCGGCAGCATGTATCGTTTTACCAGCGTTTACCTCATGAGGAAAAAGTACGGTTTGAAGAAGGGATAAAAACTTTTTTACAAAAGATAAGAATAACAGGAATTAAAACTACTGTAGAAGATATTGACCGGGTTTTTGTTGCAGCCGCCGCTGTCATTCCCATCTTCGCATTCAAAGGGTGGGAATATAGAAATATTCATGAAGTATTACTATACCCCGGTTCGTTTGACAAGGAATATAACCTTGTAGGTGCAGGCCGCAATGTATCGGGCATGGTAGGTACTGGCCCTATGCAAAACGTAATGCTGCTGTCGCAGCAGGATCTGCGAACAGGTTTTTTAAACCAAACTGACAAATCCAATACTGCTATTCATGAATTTGTACACCTGGTGGATAAAACAGACGGAAGTACTGATGGTATCCCTGAAGCATTATTGCCGCATAAATATGTTTTACCCTTTCTGAAACGCATACACGAAGAAATACAACAGATTCAATCCGGCAATTCTGATATCAATCCTTACGGCGCTACTAATGAAGCAGAGTTTTTAGCGGTCGCAGCAGAATATTTTTTTGAGCAGCCCGGCAAAATGCAGGAGAAGCATCCTGAACTTTATGGCTTGTTGGATCAGGCTTTTACGGGAACAAACACTGCTGCGAAAATTCACGATTATAAATAAATTATCTATATCAAAAATGACATTATGACTATTACCCTCGAGAATACCTGTTTAACCATTGCTGTAAAATCAACAGGTGCAGAATTGTGTAGTGTAATTAGAAAAGATGCCCGGCTGGAATATATATGGAGTGGTGATCCTTCTGTATGGGGCAAAACGTCACCCATGTTATTTCCAATAGTAGGCACATTAAAAAACGATACTTACATTTATAAGAACGAAAAATATAAACTCTCACGCCACGGCTTTGCACGTGATGAAGAATTTGAAATTGTACTGCAGGAACAGCAACACGTTGTTTTTCTTTTAAAGGACACTCCTGGTTTGTTTAAAAATTACCCATTTGCTTTTGAACTTTTAGTAGACTATGCACTTGACAATGATGTATTGAAAGTAAGTTATCAAGTGAGAAATACAGGCACCGATCTAATGTATTTTTCTTTAGGCGCTCACCCTGCTTTTAAAGTACCATTATTACAGGGAACCATATACGAAGATTATTTTTTACAATTTGATTCTATGGAAAATGCAGCCATCTGGCCTGTAAATAAAGAAGGCTTGATAGGGCATGACCCTGTTCCTTTTTTTGATAATTCTTCCCGGATTGATCTTAGTCATAAACTTTTTGATAATGATGCTTTGGTATTCAAAGACATTCATTCAGATAAAGTTTGTCTCAAAACAGATCGCCATGCTCATGGACTTGAATTTTATTTTGAAGGATTTCCTTTTCTTGGTTTGTGGGCGACTAAGGGAGGAAACTTTATATGTATCGAGCCATGGTGTGGGATTGCTGATGCTGCCAATCACGACCAGATGCTTATTAATAAGGAAGGGATACAAATATTGCCTGTAAATGATACGTGGAGAAGGGAATGGAAAGTGCGATATTTTTAAAGAATACCTTCAAGTCATGCTGATCGTGCCCTTCCGGCATGCGCTCTTATTTAATCATTTCCTTTTCATACCATTTAGGCGAACGTCACTCGCATTATGAGTTTTTATTAGATATTTCTTTTTAGGAAATGATTATAAGGGTTGGTGATAAGAAGCCAAACCCAGGTTTAAACATTTTGTCAAGACGCGGTACTTAAGCGTCGTACCAGGGTACAAAAGTGTACCATGATTTTTACACATTTCTTCAGTACTTAAAATTCGACAGCATTTTGCAAACACGAGGTTCAATCTCTGTATTTTACTTTTCAAAAAATCTAAATTCTCCTAGTTGTTGCTCTCGGAATAATTGGCTCCCCAGTGGAGAGAAATGAAGAATACAAAGATTACTTTAATTTTTATGAAAAACTTTTGATCGATAGCGCGGAGCCTTTAGAAGGGAGTGTGACTATTCAATTAGATTCTATAAACTTTAGCAGCGCTTCTCCCTGTCGAGTATGTCAACAGTTTTTTGATACATTTCCATGCATATTTCCGGGGTTTCTCCAATGCATAGTATTCCTAATTTGCCATATTGAGATAAAGCACCAATCATGTGAAACATAACTCCCTGCTGATTACTGCCATCATAAAGAAGATCATTGGCGGTAGATATTTCAATAAGATCATGGGGAGTAAGGCCTATGTAATTTTCACTTTGCAGGTTATCAGAAAAAAAATAATACCGGGGTTGCCCGTTGGCTGTATAGTACATAGCAGAGGCCGGATCATAATTCCCCTTTGTCAAGTATTGAAGCATAAGATAAGGATGCGTTGTTCCTCCCTTCCGCAGGTTTATTTCAATTGCAAAATGCTTCCATTCATTATTTTCTTTCACGGAAATAAAATCGACTGAAAATCTTCCAAGTACTCCGAAGCTATTCAATACCTGCGCAATCTTTTTTCCTACAATACCAATATCCACTGCATATTCGTTATTGGCGGGAAAATGAGCTCCCAAAAATACCTGGCCATCCTGGCCGCCAAGTAACTGGTCGTGAGTTGAAACTACCTCAATTTCACTGAGCGGCGTAATGCGGCATTGCACCGAAGGGCCTGCTTTGAACTCACCATCAATAAATACCTCCACGATTCCACCCATCGAATGAAACTTCTCCATAAAGTTCACATAGGTGAGGTCCTTCGCTACAATTTTTAACCGGTGCGGTAATATTTCCAGGATCCATTGATGCAAATGTTCTTCTACCGGAGCCTCTTCATATGAGAAAATCGCATTGCCTTCGCCCGAAAAACCCTCATTCAATTTTACAACTGCTTTTCGCAATTGAGGAAATCTTGATTTAAGATTGACTAAAGCGTGTATAATATCTTCTTTCGAATTTAGATCTTCATAACCGGGTGGTAAAGCGATATCATTTTCCTTAAAAATTTTTCTGCTAAAGCTTTTTGTACCGATAAAATTGAGATCGGGATCACAACCAAAGACGGGCATCTTAAGTTTTACGGCAAGGGAACGTTCAGCTTCAGTTACGTTGAAGCAGGCAATGTGTGATGCATGGTCGCTCGGAATACTTTTAAGAATGCGCTCAATTAACCTGGGACGTTCCAGTATTTTTTCAGTGAGCGACCTTGGCGAAGCATCAAAGCAGCTAAGTGTTTTTATCCGCTGCCGGGCGTGATAATTTGTTATTCCCGGCAACAGGTGTAAATAATAATCCATTATAATGTTGTGGATAGGCATGCTTGTTACATATATAATGTGTGTCTTGGGCATTCGTAACAACATCAGCAGGCACAACAATCTTTCTTCATAATGAATCACTCCATCAATTTTTGCCAGTATTTCCTGGTCAAGTGTAAGACTTGGAATAATGACAACGGTTTTCGCTGCCATTCTATCGGGAAAAGCGGACGCGTATTGAGCAGGAAATTCCTGTTGCAATTTTTTAAATTCAAATATTTCCTTGTTTATATCCTGCATTTTTTTGATAAGGATTTTTTGCTGTGCGTTGCCTTAATGGAGTTATTGTTTTTTTGATTCCATGTATTGAATAACATCTCCTGTGGCAATGACAGGGTAGCCTCCAGTATCATGGTTATACCAGTAAATCCAGGCTTCTGCGACAGTCCCATCTTCCTTGTACACAGTAGTTATATCTCTGCGATATAAGGGGTCTTCTCCGGCTTCTGTTATCAGCCCTTCATATTCATCTAATTGCCCAAAGACATATGAGAATTCGACTTCATTCTGTAGCTGGTACAATTCACCTATAATGAATGAATCCCCGTCTGAAGGAGTGCCAACAGGGCCACTGCCTGAATCACTTAAAATACCTTTTACCTTTCCCTTTGAAACAAAAGTGAAATATTGGGCTATATAGTGGTAGGGTCCCTTGTGAAAACCTTTACGTAATGAACTGTATACGAAAAGTTGTTTGGATTCATGAATTTTCATACGAACAATTCTTGTAAAAATAATATCTAATTATGATGCAAAAATAAAAAAGTGTCACAACCTGGGGATGATGGCCAGGATAGAAGCAAGCCCAATGTAAGCTGCGGTTTTACCATTGACCTTCTATTAATGTCTTGTTTGTAATTATGTCGTAACCAAAAAATCCTTTCTCAACTTGGATATAAACAAGTCCAAACTTCTCAACCTCAGTTCCACAAGGAAAAATCATTTCTTTGTCTGAGCCTTTATAATTAATTACTACGTATGGTTCTCCGCAAGTTCTTTGAGATGGTGGTATGTTCCCGGAACTCATAGTCTCTTCAAAACCTCTTCACCCATTGCCTCCGTTCCCAGTATTTTATCGGCTGTAGTTTGAGCATCTGCAATGTCCCTTGTACGGAAGCCGGCTTTCAATACCCCGTCAACAGCGGCTATTACCACTTCTGATTCTGCTTTCATTCCGAAAGAAATATCCAGCAATAATGCGGCGGATAAAATAGATGCCAAAGGATTGGCCAGGCCTTTTCCTGTAATGTCATGCGCCGATCCATGAATGGGTTCATACACGCCTGTTCCGTCACCGATGGAAGCACTGGCCAGCATGCCCATGGAACCGGCTATCTGTGATGCTTCATCGGTCAATATATCACCAAAAAGATTGGCTGTAACCACTACATCAAACCTGCGCGGGTCTTTAATAAGCAGCATGGCGGTAGCATCTACAAACTGGTGTTCCACTTCTACGTCGGGGTATTCCAATGCAACTTTTTGCACCACTTCTCTCCACAACCGGGATGTTTCAAGCACATTAGCTTTATCAACAGAACATACTTTCTTTTTCCTGGTAAGGGCGGCATCAAATGCTTTGCGGGCAATACGTTCCACTTCATAGCGGCTGTATTCCGCCACATCAAAAGCTGTATCGCCATTATTCTTTCTTCCTTTTTCACCAAAATATATATCACCTGTCAGTTCACGAAAAAATAAAATATTCGCACCTTTTAATATTTCAGGTTTTATACTGGAAGCGCCGAGCAGTTCATCAAACAATTTGATAGGACGGATATTGGCATACAGGCCCAGCTCTTTTCTCATCTTCAGCAAACCCTGTTCCGGCCTTACTTTGGCAGAAGGATCATTATCATACTTCGGATGGCCTACCGCACCAAACAACACGGCGTCTGAGTTGCGCATTTTCTCCAAAGATTCACCGGGCAATGCATCTCCTGTGGCTTCAATTGCTTCATGCCCGATCATCGCTTCATCATACGTAAACGTATGCCCGAACTTTTCCGCTATCTTCTGCAATACTTTTTTACCTACTGCAGTTACTTCCTGTCCTATTCCATCACCTGGAACGATTAGTATTTTTTTTGTGGCCATAATTTTTGTTTAGATTGAAGGCAACGAGGCATGAAGGCAACGAGCCAACAAGGTCTTGCGTATTTGTTTTAATTAATTTTTTTTATCAGGGCCAGCAGCATTAACTCAATTTCCTTTGCTGCATCAAATAAAGTTTTAAAAATTTCTGCGGTCAAATATTTTAAATTAGAAGCTATTTCAATTTGCGTTAATAGTTCAAATATTGAACCAGCAGCAATATGAAGAAAGCGTTTATAATCGCCCGTTGAATTTCTTCGATAACCTTCGGCTATGTTACTTGGAATCGATATAGCGCTTCTTCTTATCTGGCTCGTTAATCCATACAATTCTTCAGCAGGAAATAATTTTGTCGCAGCATATATTTCAGTCACAAGCTTCATTGATTTTTGCCACACAATTAAATCACGGTATGAATTTATTGTCCCCATTTATGTTTTTAATAATTTCAGCCCTTCATTATTGCATTGCTCCTTCCTCTTTACCTTCTTTGCCTTTCTGCTCCGTTGCCTCTCTACCTTCCTCCTAAATACTATTCAACATCTTCAACGTCGCCTTGATAGCAGCTACCGTTTGATCACTGTCTAATCCACGTGTTTTAAATTCCTTACCATTAAGGCTCCACGTAATAATCGTTTCGCATAAGGCATCACTGTTACCACCGGGGGGAATGCGTACTGCATAGTCCGTAAGATCCGGGAGTTCTATTTTCTTTCGTTTATACACTTTTTTCAGTGCATGCATAAATGCATCGTACTGGCCATCGCCCTGCGCATGTTCTTCAAACGATTCGCCGTTTACGCAAATTCGTAATGTAACAGAAGGATTCAGGTCCTTGGAATGGGTCAATACGTAATTCTCTATCTGCACTTTTTCTTCGAGGGTATTACTGTTCAGGATATCTGAAATAATGTAGGGGAGATCTGCCTGGGTAACAATTTCCTTACGATCGCCGAGGTCAATGATACGCTGGGTAACTTTCTTCAGGTCCTGGTCGGAGAGGTGAATACCCAATTGCAACAGGTTGTTCTCGATATTCGCTTTTCCGCTTGTTTTGCCCAATGCATATCTTCGCTGGCGCCCAAATCGCTCGGGCATCAAATCACTGAAATAAAGCTTATTTTTTTTATCACCGTCGGCATGTATGCCTGCTGTTTGCGTAAATACATTTTCCCCCACTATGGGCTTATTTACCGGGATACGAAAGCCGGAGAAAGTCTCCACCAGTTTACTTACGCTGTACAATGATTTTTCAGTAACCGATGTTTTTATCATGGGCATAAAATCATTGAGCACGGCAATAGCGCTTGCCAAAGGAGCATTCCCCGCCCGTTCACCCATTCCGTTTACGGTGAGATGTATTCCATGGGCTCCTGCCTTTACCGCTTCCAGTACATTGGCGGTGCCCAAATCATAATCGTTGTGCGCATGAAAATCGAAATGTATTTTTGGATAACGCTGCACGATTTCAGAAACGAATTCAAAAGATTCTGACGGAGTCAACACACCCAATGTATCGGGCAACATGATTCGCTTTACCGGTTGTGTAGAAAGGAAATCAAGATATTGAAAAACATAGTCCTTTGAATGACGCATGCCATTGCTCCAGTCTTCGAGATATACGTTACATTCTATCCCTTTTTTCCTGCCAAGTTTTATCACTTCGGCTATTTCAGTAAAATGCTGTTCAGGTTTTTTCTTAAGCTGGTGGGTTAAATGATTGAGAGATCCTTTGGTGAGCAGGTTCATCACTTTGGCGCCGGCTTTTATCATCCATTGTACGGATACATCACCATCCACAAACGTAAGCACTTCCACTTTATTCAACAAACCATTTGCTTTTGCCCACCTGGTGATTTTTTTTACCGCATCAAATTCACCTTCAGAAACACGGGCCGAAGCAATTTCAATCCGGTCAACTTTTAATTCAGTTAATAAAAGCTTGGCGATGGTTAATTTTTCCATGGGAGAAAATGAAACGCCACTGGTCTGTTCACCATCCCGAAGCGTGGTGTCCATTATTTCAATATGTCTTTGCATCTTTTGCATCATCTTAGTTAAATGGCTCAATATAAACTGTTTCCTGCAAAAGACTGAATATCTTCTTTCATTGCCTGCAAATAATCAATATCATCAAAACCATTCATGAGATTGTGTTTTTTATAACCGTTGATATCAAACGATTCTTTTTCCCCGGTAGCAAGAATCGTGATGGTTTGGCTGGGAAGGGTTACTTCTAATTGGGTGGTTGGATCTGCTTCAATAGCCGTAAAAATCTTTATAAGAAACTCCTCACTTACCTGCACAGGAAGGATGCCAATGTTGATGGAGTTACCCTTAAATATATCCGCGAAGAAACTAGATACCACGCAGCGAAAACCGTAGTCATAAATAGCCCATGCCGCATGTTCCCTGCTGCTGCCGCTTCCGAAGTTCTTGCCACCCACAAGGATTTTACCTGAATAAACAGGATTGTTCAACACAAAATCCTTTTTAGGTGTTTCGTCTGAATTGTATCTCCAGTCGCGGAAAAGATTATCTCCAAAACCTTTCCGCTCTGTTGCTTTTAAAAAACGTGCAGGAATGATCTGATCCGTATCTACATTTTCAATAGGCATCGGGACTGCCGTGCTCGTTAGTACTGTAAATTTCTCGTAAGCCATTATTTAATTTATATTATTAGATATTTATTTAAACTCTTTGCCTCTCTGCCTTCTCTGCCTCTCTGCCTTCTCTGCCTTTCTGCCTCTCTGCCTTCTCTGCCTTCTCTGCCTTCTTTGCCTCTTTGCCTCTTTGCCTCTTTGCCTATCACTACAACAAATCTCTTGGGTCAGTCACCACCCCGGTCACGGCCGCGGCGGCTGCAACCAGCGGGCTTGCCAGCATTGTTCTTGCACCCGGCCCTTGCCTGCCTTCAAAGTTTCTGTTACTGGTGCTCACGGCATATTTACCTGCCGGAATTTTATCATCATTCATTGCCAGGCATGCAGAGCAACCCGGCTGGCGTAACTCAAATCCTGCTTCAGTTAAAATATCGAGGATGCCTTCATCCTTGATTTGCTGTTCAACAACATGTGAGCCGGGAACGACCCATGCAGTAATATGTTCTGCTTTTTTCCTTCCCTTTATGATTGACGCGAATGCACGAAAATCTTCAATCCGTCCGTTGGTACAACTCCCGATGAATACATAATCCACTTTTTTGCCCAACATGGCATCTTCCTCACGAAAGCCCATGTAATTGAGTGACTTTTCGTAACTGGCATTACCACTCAATGTATCTTTTGAAACAGGAATATGCTTGCTGATGCCAATGCCCATTCCGGGATTTGTTCCAAAAGTGATCATGGGTTCAATATCATCCGCATCGAAATGATATTCCTTATCGAATATTGCATGATCATCTGTCTTTAATGTTTTCCAATAAGCCAATGCCTCGTCCCAGGCTTCACCTTTCGGGGCTTTATCTTTTCCATTGATATAATTAAAAGTAGTTTCATCGGGAGCAATCATTCCGCCCCTTGCACCCATTTCAATACTCATATTACATACCGTCATTCTTCCTTCCATGCTCAGTTTCTCAAACACTCCACCCGCAAATTCAACAAAGTAACCGGTAGCGCCTGCAGCCGTTAGCTTTGAGATGACATAGAGAACTACATCTTTTGCTGTAACGCCTTTGCCCATTTTGCCATTTACATTAATGCGCATTTTCTTTGGCTTGGGTTGCATGATACATTGCGAAGCAAGCACCATTTCCACTTCAGAGGTGCCGATGCCAAATGCTATGGCGCCAAAGGCTCCATGCGTGGAAGTATGTGAATCTCCGCACACAATCGTCATCCCTGGAAGGGTGATGCCGTTTTCCGGGCCAACCACATGCACGATCCCGTTTTTTGGATTACCCAGTCCCCAATGTGAAATGTTGTATTTTGCTGAATTTACTTCCAATGCTTTTAACTGGTTGGCAGAAAGCGGATCCTGTACCGGCAAATGCTGGTTGATGGTTGGGGTATTATGATCTGCTGTGGCAAATGTTTTTTCAGCAAACATTACTTTCAGGTTCCTGTTTTCCAATTCACCAAAAGCAACCGGGCTTGTTACTTCATGAATAAAGTGACGGTCTATAAAAAACACGTCGGGGCCATCTTCAATTTTGCGAACCACATGGGAGTCCCATACTTTATCAAACAACGTACTGGTGATAGTGCTCATATTATTTTTTTTAGAAGAACCGCAAATTTCTTAAAAAACCGGCAAACAAATTGCATTTAATTTATCTTAATTTAAATGTTTTAACAGATAATAGAAATTTCAGTGCCGTCCTCGTCTTTTTATAAATAATTCCCGCAAACAAAAGCCGAAATAATAAAAACGGGTCTCCATAAATTTTAAAGAAACAGGTTATAAAGACTACAGCTGATAGAGCATTTTGATAGTTATTTCAGATTTGAAGATTGTCGTCGATGGACATCAACCGGCAGGATGGGGCAGGTTTGAAGGATCAATCTCCTAAAAGCGAATCATGGCGTTATCCTCCCGGCTATTGCAAAATGTATTAAGAATGGTTGAAATTACAGGCAGTACCTGTCGTTCATGCTGGAAAAGAGTATGGGTGCTGCTTTTAAATCCTGTTTTTCTTATTTATATTGTTGATCCAAACTAAAATTTATGGTATGAAAAAGACAATCATCGGCGCCGTTGTCGGCGGCCTTATTATTTTTGTATGGCAATTTCTCTCATGGGGGCTCTTAAATCTTCATAAGGCGCAGCAGCAATACACTCCAAATCAAGACAGCATCCTGGCTTATCTGGGAACGCAATTCAGCGAAGACGGAGCTTACTTGATGCCCACCTTTGCACCTGGCACGTCAAGCGACGAGATGGAAAAGGAGATGATAGCGATGGAAGGGAAGCCATGGGCTCAGGTCGTATATCATAAAAGCATGCCGGGCATGAACAATATGTTTATGAATATGGGCAGGAGCCTGGTGGTTAATATCCTTATCGTATGGCTACTTTGCTGGCTGCTCACCAAAATAACTGCGCCTTCTTTTGGAACGGTTTTTCTCGGCACTATCGGGACCGGGATTATCGTATTTCTTAATGCGCCCTATACTATGCATATCTGGTATGGCAGCTTCGACCTGATGGCGCACCTGACAGATGCATTGGTGGAATGGGGTGTTACAGGTTTATGGTTGGGATGGTGGCTTACCCGGAAGAAGTAAGATCAGATTGCTTCACCTTATTGTATTTGAGAAAAATACTTTTATTAATTCTTTTCGTTTACTTAGATCATTCCAATGATGAATGAATGTGAAGACGTTTGACAAATACGCAGGTTGTGTCCGTGAAAGAAAATTTCATTTATAGTTTCCGTTCGTCATTTGTTTTTTATAAGATTTATTGCTGTGGGTGATCCTTTCTTACCGATAACAGTGACTCCTTTTCTCAAGACGGTTGTATGATATAAGAAAATTTATTATTTCATCAATCAAGAGTCGAGGGAAAATCAGTGCATAAACGTGTTCACTATCATTCGCAAATGTCGGTGGTAGTTTTATGCAAAGGCAGCAACAATATTTATGCCTTGTTATAAATAATATGGATAGGTTAAAAATCCAGTCTCACAAACGCCTCCATGGCCGCGTACCTTGTAAGGCCCAGCCTTGCATACAAGTCGGCTGTGTTTGCATTTCTCTCTTCTGCACGTTGCCAGAATTCGCGGTTATCACTTCCCTGGAAAGGAACACTGTCTTTTTGTGATTGATGGATGAATATTCCATATCTTTTCTTTCTTACTTGGTCAGGACTCATAGGTACAGCCATTTCTATTTCTGTAATATCCCACTCTTCCCATGCACCTTTATAAAGCCATACACGACAGTCATTGAGCCACTCATCACCTTCCTTTTTTAGTTGCTCAAGTGCCGCAAGTATAATATCAATACAAACCTTGTGTGTGCCATGGGGATCTGCCAGGTCACCGGCTGCAAATATTTGCTGAGGTTTAATGTCACGCATAAGCTTTACCGTTAGCTTTACATCCTCATCACTCAAAGGCTTTTTTTCTATAGTACCTGTTTCATAAAAAGGGAGATTCATGAAATGAATCTGGTCTTCTGTAAGGCCAACATACTTGCAGGTGGCCCTTGCTTCACACCTGCGGATCAGGCCCTTTATGCTTCGAATCTCAGGAGTATCTATTTCGCTCGCTTTCTTTTCATTTATATATGCTGTTGCCTTATTAAAAATTGAGGTACTGATTGTATTATCAATATTAAAAATATTCTCAAAGCCAACTGTGAAGTCAAGAAATCTCGTTACAAACTCATCTGTTACTGCAATGTTGCCGCTGGTTTGGTAGGCCACATGTACTTCATGTCCCTGGTCGTGGAGGCGCATAAAAGTGCCGCCCATACTGATGATATCATCATCAGGATGCGGGGAAAAAATAAGCACACGTTTTGGAAAAGGAAGCGTTCTTTCAGGATGATTGGGCATTGAAGAATTCGGCTTGCCGCCCGGCCAGCCTGTAATGCTATCCCTGAGCATATAATACACTTCAAGGTTTATTTCATACGCATCGCCTTTTTCAGTTAACAGATCACTAAGGCCAAACTCATTATAATCGTGATCAGTAAGACTGAGAACCGGTTTATCCAATTTTATAGAAAGACTTACAACCGCATTCTTTGTCATGCGGGGCGTCCATTCACACTCGCCGGTCAGCCATGGAGATTTAAATCTTGTAAGCTCTGATGCAGCGAATTCGTCCAATACAAAAGTGCAATCATCATGGTTCTGTAATAATGAAGCAGGCACTTCTTCTGTAGGTTTTCCTTCTACTGCTTTCTGTATAACAGGAGCTTTTGTTTTACCCCACGCAAGCAAAATGATCTTACGGGATTTCATTATGGTACTTATACCCATAGTGATGGCCATCCGAGGCACCTGTGATATATTTCCAAACTCATGGGAATTGGCCATGCGTGTCGAATTATCTAAAGTGATAAGTCGTGTTTTTGAATAGACAGGCGAACCTGGTTCATTAAAACCTATGTGCCCGTTATTTCCAATTCCTAATATCTGCAGATCCAGTCCTCCCGCCTCGGCAATTTTATTTTCATACTCAGCACAATGCTGCTTGACAGTCTCTTTGGGTTCAAGGCCATTTGGTAAAAAATAATTTTCCGGGTCGATATCTGTTTGTTCAAATAAATATTTCCTCATGAAATAATGATAGCTGTT
>JBKJRY010000083.1:0-16478 GCA_046593045.1 Chitinophagaceae bacterium
CTCCGCCATATTTATATTATCAGCAACCTGTACATAGGCCTGCCAGGAATGGTTGTTCCACTGGGTGGCAGCATTTTTAAGCCACTCCTCAGTGGTGATATATTTCATCCATGGCAGCAATAATTTAGTTTCGTATAAAGTGGAGTTGTGCGGAAGATCTACATATACACCGGAAACTTTAAAGTTGTCTTTATTATCAAACTTTACCATCTTGTTTATTGCATCTTCATTTCCAAACAACGTTTTTGCCATGGATGCACTTAACAAAACTGAAGCAGGATCATTCAACGCGTTAATATTCCCTTTTATCATTCGCAGTGAAAAGATGGAAGGAAAATTGGATTCAACCCACATGCCATCACTCTTAATTGTTTTATCGCCGACAGCCAGCACATGACCGAAATTCCATGAGGCCATACACACATTTTTAAAATCACTTCCATACTTCCTGCGCAGTTCATCGCCGATAGGCATGCAAACAGCCTGGCCCGTTTCCATTTTACCATCGTTATCTATAAAGGTTGTCATTACCTGCGCAAGCTGTTCATGATTGGCGTGGTACCTGTCATAAGTAACTTCATCCCAAATCCATAACGCAATCAACATGGCTACTGCCATACCTGTTGTCAGGCCAAGGATATTAATAAGAGAGTATATTTTATTTTTAATAAGATTACGCCATGCGATTTTTAAATAATTTTTTAGCATAAAAGAAAGTATAAGTAATCAGGTTTAAATAAAAAGATAATATTATTCATTAATTAATTATTCCTAATTATTCTTCATTCTGTTCTTAAGCTTTTTACAGGGTTTGCAACAGCAGCTTTAATGGCTTGAAAGCTTATAGTTGCCAATGCAACTACTACTGCCAGTAATCCAGCCCAAATAAATATCCATGCACTGATATTTATCCTGTAAGCAAAATCATGCAGCCAGTTATTCATGATAAACCATGCAATGGGTGTAGCAATCGCAAAAGCAATTGCAATGAGTATGATAAATTCTTTTGAAAACAAGTAAACAATATTGCCTGCAGTAGCACCAAGTACTTTACGAATACCAACTTCTTTTATCCTCTGCAATGCCATGAATGAGGCTAAACCATACAACCCAAGACAGCTAAGGAATATCGCAATTGCTGCAAAAATTTTATACAACTGCGCTAACTGGTTTTCCTGTTTGTAAAAACTTGCAATTTTATCATCAAGAAACCTGTATTCATAAACATAATCGGGGAATGTTTTCTCAAATATTTCTTTAACAGATTGCAACGTAGAAGACATGTTTGCCGTTGCCAATTTTATTCCTGCCTGCCTGTACATGGTAACGTTTGTGGTAATAAGCAATGGAGCAACATCCTGGCGAAAAGATCTGTCATTAAAATCTTTCAATACACCAACAGCAGGGCATTTTATCCGGTCGTCCCAAATATTTATTTCTTTGTTCAATATATCTTCCGGGTTTTTAAATCCCAAACTTTTTACAAGCGATTCATTTACCAAAAATTCCTGGGTGAATTTAGAAGGTTGCAAATTGCTTCCGGCTACCAGTGGTAATTTATAAGCCGGCACATACCCGGTGTCGGCGAATTTAAGAATAGCTTTGAAATCTGCTTCTTTAATTGCATGGTCAAATTTGAATGTGGTCAACATATCATTAGCATCTTCAACCGGGGTGTTGGAACTGAAGCTTACTGCCTGCACACCGTTTACTTGCAATAATTTGTTACCTAAATAATCCAGCCTGCTTATGCGCAGACTATCTACACGGAAAGGAACATTTACAATTGCATCTTTATCGAAGCCTAACGGCTGATTCATAAAATAATTCATTTGCTGCACAATGATGAGTGTTCCGATGATCAGTGCCTGTGCAATGATGAATTGAAACACTACCAATCCCCTTCTTAATGAAATTCCCTTTACGACATTTGTTGTGAGTTTACTCTTTAAAGCATTAACAGGAGTGAAACGTGATAAAACAATAGAAGGATAAAAACCGGCGAGTGCGGTTACAACAATTGTTACAGACAAAAGAAATAAAATAATTATAGGATTGTTCAGTATGTTGAATGAAAGCGAAAGTTCTAAAAGTTGATTTACATAAGGCAATGCAAGAATTGTAATAACTAATGCAAGCATTACAGCACTTGTAACTATTAAAAATGTTTCAATGATGAATTGGGTTTGCAATTGAGATTTACCGCTCCCCAGAACTTTTCTTACACCAACCTCCTTTGCACGATTAACAGCTTGTGCAGTAGCGAGGTTGATAAAGTTTACGCGGGCAATTAACAGGATGAATGCTGCAATCAGCCACAGTACATTGAGCAGTTCATGACTGATTGTTTTGTTGCTGTAATTACCAGTTTGTGTGTCATAATGTACCGCACTCAATGCTTGTACGATATGACTGTCTTTGTTTTCAGACGATTCTACTTTTTTTGAATATGCTCTGAGCTGCTGATTGACATTGTAAACAGAAGTATTCGGCGGCAGTAAAACATAGCAACCAAAACCTGAGTTCGTTCTATCATCCCAATCGGTGGATTTTGCCATAAGGCTTCCGGTGAAACCTGTTCCATAAGCGACAACAAGTTTTAGCTGAAAGTCTGTATTTGCAGGGATGGTCGCAAGAATACCTGAAACTTTTAATACCTCAGTTCCGTGTTCGAATATATAGCCGCCCACTTCTATTTTAATGGTTTTACCCATTGCTGTTTTCCAGTTACCGAAATATTTTTCTGCGATCTCCTTTGTAAGCATCACATTGTTCGGCTCTTTTAATAATTCATACGAACCTGCGAGCAGGGGAAAATCGAACATTTTAAAGAATGAAGGCTCTGTAAAAAATACACCCCGTTGCTCTTTAAATGTTTTTATCGTAGTTCCATTATTATCGGGTATCAGCAACTGATCATTTTGGCTTGCAAAAATCGGAGCTACCTGTTCTATTTGGGGGAAAGCCGTTTTCAATGCGATGGGCATTGGAAAAGGAACGTCTTTCCCATAAGAAATATTTGCTGATTCTGCATGATGATATTCGGTTATCACACGATAGGTGCGATCTTCCTTTGAGTGAAAATTATCGAAGCTTGTTTGAAATTGTATAATGATAAAGATCATCATACCAACTGCAATACTAACAGCCAATCCGACGATGTTGATAATAGTGTAATTCCTGTTACGGACCAAACTTCTGAATGCGGTTTTGAAATAATTTTTTAGCATAAAGAAACCATGAGTATTAGGTTTAAATAAACAAGAACATACCATTCATTAATCATCATTCGTAACTATTCTTCATTCCGTTCTCAAACTCTTCACCGGGTTTGCAATTGCTGCTTTTATTGCCTGGAAACTTACTGTGATCAAAGCAATAAGTAAAGCAGCTACGGCAGCTAGAACAAATACCCACCAATTTATATTAATGCGAAATGCAAAACTTTGAAGCCATTTACTCATTGCCCAATATGATAACGGGAATGCAATAAGGCAGGCAATGAATACTAATTTTATAAAATCTTTGGACAACATGCCGGTCACCTGCGTTACACTTGCACCAAGTACCTTTCGAATGCCTATTTCTTTTGTACGTTGCTCTGCGGTATACGTTGCCAAACCAAATAACCCGAGGCATGCAACAAACACGGTTAGTATCGCAAAAATATTGAGGATAGTTCCTGTTTTTTGTTCTGCAGAATAAGTTTCATTGTACAGGTCATCCATAAAAGCGTAAGTGAAAGATTCGCCCGTATTGAACTTGTCCCATTGTGTTTTCATCTTCCCAAGCAAGCCCTGGATATCAGCGGTGTTTATTTTAAAGATCAATCCCCAGCCAGGTTGCAGCGTCATCAGCAGCGGGGAGATTGGCTGGTGCAATGACTTAAAGTTGAAATCCTTAACTACACCTATGACATGATATGGAATATTAGTGCCACGCTCGCTATTCTGCCTTATAATTACTTTCCCTACTGCATTCATAGCACTCCAGCCATATACCCGGGCGGCAGATTCGTTAATAATTATGCCTGTTGAATCTGTTGGAAATTCTTGTGAAAAGTTTCTGCCTGCTACCATTTGCATACCCAGTGTGGGGATGTATTGATCATCTACATGATACTCCACCGAAGTAAGCGCTTGTTCATCGTGACCTTTAGGGTAAGACAGTGAATTGTTTTTATCCGAAGGCCCGGCAGGTTTGAAAGGTGAAATGGTAGCCTTCACAATACGCGGATCATTTAGCAGCATTTCCTTATACACTTTCTCATTTTTACCCAATGCCCACGAATTTTGCAGAACGACCAATTGTTCTTTATCGTAGCCAAGTTTTTTTTGTTGAATAAATTTCATCTGTTGCCATACCACTATAGTACTAATGATCAATCCGACAGAAATAAAAAACTGGAAAACAACCAGGCCACTCCGGAGACTAAAGCTTTTATTACTGGGCGTGAACTTTCCCTTTAATACAGCAATAGGCTGAAAGGACGAAAGAAAAAATGCCGGGTATACGCCAGCAATAATGCTCACCAAAAGACCAAGCCCTGTGAAGCCTGAGATAATTTTTAAATTAAACCCAAAACTTAAATTCTTGCCAGATATAGCATTGAAAACCGGCAACACAATTTGTACGAGTGCATAAGAGATGAGCAACCCAATAAATACGAGCACGGCAGACTCGAGTAAGAACTGTTTTATCAAATCAAATTTGAGAGAACCAATCACTTTGCGCACCGCTACTTCTTTGGCGCGTTTTGATGCACCTGCTGTAGATAAATTAATAAAATTGATGCATGCTATTAACAGCATAAAGATGGCAATCGCGCCGAAGATATAAACGTACATGGCGTTGCCGCCCGGTTCAATCTCGTTAGTCGTGTCTGAATACAAATGAATAGAAGTTAGCGGCTGCAACGTAAAGCCCAATTGGTTTCCTTTTGTCCTGAACTGGGATAAGCTCAGCCCCATTTCCTTTTGAATCTGTGGCCCCATATATTTTTCCACCATGCCTGGGAGCTTTGCCTGTAATTTTTTGTAATCCGCGCCTGGCTTCATTAGCAGGTAGGTGTAAAAGCCTGACCTCATCCATGAGTCTGATGTTGCATCGCCCCATCCTTTGAGTGATGCAAACATGGCAAAATGAAAATGCGAGTTAGCAGGAACTTTATCAATTACTCCGGTCACTTTGTATAAATCCTTATTGTTATTGAAGCCAAGGGTTTTGCCAATAGGTTCCTCATTACCAAAATATCTTTTTGCCACTTCTTTTGTAATCACGATTGTGTTTGGCTGTAGCAATGCTGTGTTTGCATTGCCATTTTTAAAAGGCAACGTAAACACACTGAAGAAATTCGGATCGACAAAAGCTACTTCATCATCTTTAAAAGTTTTGTCTTTATAAGTAATCTTCGAAGTGCCATATTGCATTAGTCTTGTTGCATCCTGCACTTCAGGGAAATCATTTGTCACACCCTGTGCAACAGGCGGCATCACACTGCTCTCACTTATTTTTCCGCCATTAATACTTGCATTGAAGATGATTCGCACAATCCGGTCTGCATTGTTATTGAATTTATCATAACTCAATTCATCCTGCACATACAGCATGATGATAAAGCAAACTGAAATACCAATTGATAAACCTGCAATGTTGATGAAAGAAAAAACTTTATTCTTCATCAGGTTGCGCCAGGCGATCTTGAAATAATTTTTTATCATAGCTGATGAATTTCAATGGATAATTTGTTTGGGTGTTTTTGAAAATGCAGGATATCTAATTGCAAATGATACAATGCCAGTACCGTTATTCTATTAGCATGATTATCAACGAAAAAGTCTATGATTTGTCCATATAACTGTTCGGTTTTGATACAACGCATGTCCGTTTTTTATAAAGAGTAAATGAGACGTTGGGTAGAGTACGGCACTCAACTGTTGATAGCATAAATGAAAAACAAAATTTGAAGCAGATGAAAATAAAACCAGGGTGATGGAAAGCTTAATGCAGGAACATTTTCATAAAAATATAGCAGGCTGGAAAGCTCCTGTAGTATAATACAGATTAAAAAATTACTGCTAGCTGGTTTTCTGAATGATCTTATCTATATAAGCCCTGGCGTCTTTTACAACGAATGGTTTTTCTATGTAACCATCTGCTCCTATTTTGGCCGCTATTTCCCTGATGGAAGGATGTGCGGAAAAAAGTAAAAATGGTGTCGAAAATGTACCATCTTTTTTCCTGATATTTTCAATGATTGTTTCGGCGCTGGTATTTCCAAGGGAATTATCAATTATTATCAAATGAGGATTAAACCCGGCTATTTCTTTAAATATATTTTCGGAACCCGCACTGCAATAAACGTTATAATTGCGGCTTAAAAAAGTGTGCATCAGTCCGAGCAGGTCTTTATTATCATCGGCAATAAATAGTCTTTTCATTATGGGCCTATTAGAAATGGTAATTCGTTATGGATTTTAAGATTTGGAAAATTTAATATTAGTTGCTTGCTTTTTAAATGCCAGGTAAAATATAGTTCCTTTAGAGAGTTCACTCTCATACCAAATCCTGGCTTCATGTTTTTCCATAATTCTTTTTACAATCGCTAATCCAATGCCTGTACCTTCATAATCGTTTGCATTTTCCATCCGCTTGAAAAGATCAAATACCTGGGTACCATAGTTCATATCAATACCAACACCATTATCCTGTATAGTATAGACAATTTCATTATCGGTTTCAGTTCCATTAATTATTACCATGGGATTTTCCGCTTTAGCAGAATATTTTACGGCATTACCAATAATATTGGCGAATACCTGGTATATCATTATCTTGTCACCCATAATGGGCGGAGTTCCGGAAATAACAATCCCGATACCTGTATCGCCGTAGACTGCCATTAAATCGTTTTTAATGTTTTCCATGATGCTTTTCGTATTTAATTCAACAGCATTTAATTCCTCCCTTTCTATCCTGGAATACGATAATACCTCCTTTATAAGCAGGTCCATATAGTCTGCGTTTTTAACGACTTTCCTGAGTATTTCATTTGCTTCAGTGGTCATATTGAAGTAATCTTCAAGTAATAATTCTGTATAACTTTTTATAGCAGTCAACGGGGTTTTAAGATCATGTGAAATTGTAAAACTGAATGTATCCAATTCCTTATACGCCTCCTTCAATTTTTCATTTAAAAGACTTACCTGGTTAGCTTTTTGGTTGACCAGGTAAACTATTTCTTCGCGGGCTCTCATAGCAGAAAAAGTTTCAGCTTTCGACCACGGTGCTGAAACTCCTTCTACTTCCTGTATCCATTCTTCAAATGACCGCCGGGGAGACAACCTGCTATTCCCTTCCCGGTTTATTTCTGCAGGTCTATCGGGATTGCCTGCCCATTTAACTGTTTTTTTAAATTCCGGCCTGAACCATAAAATGCAATCTTTCATTCCGGGAGATATAGTGCAACTCAACAGTCCACTTGCTATGTTTTTATAAGAATGTGCGGGTGAAAAAAGAGCTGAAAGATGATCTGTTTGAAACAGCGATTGGTACTTGCTATTCCCCAGCCATTTAATAAGATCGCTTATTTCATCTTCAGACGGGGTAGTACCAAGTGTATATAATTTATTTTCGAAGAAAAGCGCAGCCCCATCCGCTTCAGTAAGGTTGAGAATATTTGTATCATGAAAAATAAGGCTGTCAACTATGTCCAAATCTGATCCTGCACGTGGAATAATTTCACGTAATGCCTTTTCAAACCAGATTCCTTCTTCTTTTATTTTTTCTTCTTCCCTGTATTCTAATGATGATGATAAAATTTTGCTGATAAGCTTTGCATTATTTCTTGCTTCATAACCTATAAAAGCCGGTTCATAGTTATGACAGGCAATTAAACCCCATAGCCTCTCTTTTACAACAATAGAAATACTGAAACTGGCTTTTACCCCCATATTTTTCAAGTATTCAATATGAACAGGCGATACTGCTCGTAGTGTTGAATGTGTGAGGTCCAGGGGTGCTGTTGCAAAATGCGGATCAGTTACTAACAATGCTGCAGGTGTGGAATCAACATTAGCAATTATTCGTACAAGGTTTAATTTGTAAAGTTCGCGTGCCTGTCGGGGAATATCTGAAGCCGGGTAATGAAGTCCTAAAAAAGGTTCAATGTCTTCGTTTTTTTCTTCTGCAATTACTTCACCATGCTCATCCTCCCTGAATTTATAAATCATTACCCTGTCATAACCGATGATCTCTTTTACCTGCTTTGCCGCAAATTGAAGTGTTTTTTCAAGCGTCCTGGCTTCTAATATTTTTGATAATGAAACGCCTATTAACCTGTGAAGTTCTTTTTCTTTAATTAACTCTGCCGGTTCAAATTCAAATAATATAAAATTATTGGATGAATGAACGATAAGATTAAAGGAGTCGTTGGAAAATTTTACTTTTATCGGGTTGATGTTCCCGTAATCGGCGTCAGCGGCTGGTTCCATTAGCTTTTCCAAGTCTACATACCTGGCATCAATATTCGTGAGAGAGATGAAATTCTTTAAATCTCCGTTTAGCAATTGAGCGGAATCCGCTTGTATAAATTCATTTACATTTTCACTTATATAAGAAATGGTTCGGGTGGCCCTGTTAATTGCCAATAAAAATCCATGCGATTGAATTTTGCCAGGGATATGAATGGGCTCAATTTCACAACTGGTTAAATCAATTTTACTTTTATTAACTGTAGTATTACTATTAATTTCCACAATAATGTTTTATTATCCAATTGTTAAACGTAATAAATGTTTCCCGGGCAGATTCGATTAACAGACTAAGGTGAGAATGATTGGCTTGGTTTTGTTCTAAAGATACAAGAAAGGATTTCCACATGCAAGAGTTATCTTGTCCGTAACCTCCAAAAAAAGAAAGTCCTTCGCCATTATCCAACCGAAGATTTTCGGCGATTTTTTTACCTATAATTTCTCCCCCAAGGGTCGAGCCTTCCATTACATAATAGGCTCCGAAGGCTGCGGCTGAATTTGCTATTCCAGGTAGGCTTTGGCAAAATAAGATATCATACGTGTGTTCCGTGAGTGCGTTAATATCCTCAAGAATACGTTCAGGTCTTCTGCGGCCTGAATAGCCCGACACCAGTTCATCGTTTAGATATGCGTCGATATTATCCTGGACCGGCTTCATAAAACCATAAAAAACTGTAAGCATCTGAATGTACTGTTCCCGGGTTTTGATTGCCTGGATATGTGGAAATAACATGTGATCCAGTTCCTGGTGTGCCCGCTTTGTAGCAACGCGAAGTGTTTCAATAATCACTTAATATTGATTTTGATAATGGAATATACCCTGGAGAAATACGGTTAGCATTGAATTTGTTCTGTACCGATTTGCGTAATAGTCAAAAATAAGTGTATTGTTTGTAGAAATTACTGATAGAATGAAAACATTATAAATAAAATTATAAAAATAGTAAAGCTTACCAATCATTTAAAAAAAATGGATCAAAGGGTTTAGAAAATAATTAACGACATAATTGTTCTGGTGCCTCATTAATAAGGTAATTAAATATTCATTTTCAACTTTGAAGCACGGCTTTTAACATGCTTAAAATTTCCAACAGGTTAGAGACTTTCAGTAAGAAGATAGGGTTTTAAAGTTAAATATATCCTGCGTTTATCCCCACTTACTGCGCCTCGCAATACCAAACATTTAAATATCAATTAGCCGGAAATAAATTTTTATCTACCATAGGTAGCAGTCGTAAAGCATTTTTATAGTAAATCTTTTTTAGTATTTCATCCGGTAAGCCCATACCATACATGGGCCAGAAAGCGTGGTATTTTTTGTGATAAGGGAAGTATTCATCCTTAGTTTCGAGTACGCGAAAGTAGGTAGTATATTCTTCAGGCACCCAACTGTCTTTTCCAAATAATATTCTATCCTGGTACTTTGTAAAAAATGCATTGGCAGCTAAAGGCTGCCGCCCAAGCTCGGCAATGACGGCGCCGAACTCCACATATATGTTAGGCATATCATCCATAAATGTTCCAAGCTTTTGAAGATCGTTTGCGTACCAGCCAAAGTGCGCCGCGATAAAAGTTGTTCCGGGATGTTTTTTAAACATGTGGTGCTGCTCATCTATCAATTGCTGCCAGGGGGCCGGATCTGTATCACTTCGTTTACGATTGGGTCTTGTAGCTAACTCAAGCCATCGCTCATTATTACTGTCCATGGGATCCCAGAAGGGTTTAGGGTCAGCGGTATGAATGAGTACCGGGATTTTTAACTCACCGCACTTCTCCCAAATGGCATCCAATCTTTCATCGTCTACAGTAACTCTATTACCTTTATTATCTTTTACAGAGAACCCCAGGTTTTTGAATATTTTCAAACCCCCGGCACCGTTCCTTACATCCTGTTCCAATTGTTTCACCGCATCCACGGTCCAGTTACTTTCACCAATTCCTCCAAAATTTATATTGGCAAAAACAACGAACCTTTTTGGGGCATTTGCTCTAATGTTTTCAACAGCCTTTTTCAGGACATCACCATTTGAGCCACTCAGGTTTATCATCACTGCCAGGTTAAGTGTATCCATTACAACGGTCAGGTCCTTGAGATTTTTACTGTCCATATTCCATTGATGATTGTGTATATCTATAAATAAAAATTTTGCTTTATTTACAACATGCTGAGGCACAACCAGCGTAGATGGTGGATTGTAGGTTTCAAAATCCATGGTAGGTTTTGACTGACACCCGGCAATCCATGCTGTCATAGAAAGCGCAGAGGCTAAAAATATTTGTTTCATATAGATGCTTTAAAGATACAAACTAACGAAACAAATGAATACCAGCTCAATGATTTGTAGATTGAGCTAAAGGTGAATGATATCCTTGATTGCTACGGTATTAATCAGGTCAGTTTCATTTAAAATTTAGAGGGACATTTACTTTCATGCTTATATTACTTCCCATATTGTATATCCCATTATGCCCGGTATAATTACCCGGGTATTCTTCAAAATATTTTAACCTGTTTAAATGAGATTGGTAAGCAATATTAAAAATATTATTCGCGATAATGTTGAAAGTTAATATGGTGTTGCCTTTATTATTTACCAGGTCAGCGCCTATTCCGGCATTAAATAGCTGGTAGCCGGGAGTAGGTGTTTCAGTATCGCTTTCAAGATAAGCCCTGTTTTGCCTTGCATAGTATTCCATTTGCACTTTTACAAAAGCATTTGCTAAATTATTCCCTATCTTTTTTACATTAGCTCGTAATTCAGAGAAAGTATGCAGCGGAGGAATGAAAGGCAGATACTTCGCACTATCTGATAATTTTGGCTGGCCTGCTACTCCTTTATTTACGCCATATACAACGGAAAGTGAATTTTCAAAATGCAGCCAATCCAACGGGTGAGGATGAATGTCAATAGAAAACTCGCCTCCGTATAAATTGGCTTTTGCCGCCATGTATTTAAAAGTTTGGGTGCCGGGCACAATTACTGAATCCACTCCACGATAATTCAACAATTTTTGGTTGTATATGTAATTTTGGATAACGTTATTAAATATTTCAGCATTGAGCGTTACATGCTTCGAATTGTAAGTAATTCCAAGATCTTCCTGTAAATTAAACTCCGGCTTAAAGTCGGTGTTTCCTATCTGGTAAGCATTGGTTCCCGGGTGCACACCGTTTGAAGATATCTCCGAAATATTCGGAGCCCTGAAACCCCTTCCTATATTTGCTTTCAGGCTAAGCACTTTGCTGAACCTGTAAGAGAATCCGGCACTTCCGCTCACACCGGAGAATGTATGCCTGTATTTACCAAATGGATTAGCTGCTCCGACTGTATCTGCCATGTACACAGGTTTTTCAAAACCGGTGGCAGGGTCGGGCAAAGTGTACAAAGCATCATTATTAAAGTTTCTAACATCATAACGTAATCCTCCGGCAAACTCAAGTTTATTCAAAGATTTTTTTACAAAAAAGAACGGACCTATGTCGAACTGCTGATAAGAAGGAATAATAAATTCAGTTCCCTTATCCACTTTATTGTTTTGGTATAAACCATTTACACCTGTTGTCAGGCTCCATCCTTTCTTTTCATGAAAATAATATTTCACATCGTAACTGTAAGTGTTTAACTGAAGAAAAAGCCCCGGGACACTTACCTCCGGATGACTAAATTCACGGCGCAGGCTTCTTTGAAAAGCAAGGTTGACTGTTAGTCTTCCATCACCTGCCGAAAAGCTGTTGGTACTATATATCCTGTAATGTTGCACATGCTGGTACAGGTCTGAAATTTTATAAGATGAAAGTTCTTCATTGCTTACAATAGGCCTGAATGTGTCGCTTTCAGTAATTTGTTTTGTAAATTTTCTCGAAGCTGAATCACGGCTTCCATCAGGTATTTCCTGGAGGTCGTCAAACAAGGAAAGTCCGAAATGACTGTAGCCCCAGTTCCTGTTGATACCAAATATTGCCGATGCATCTGTTTCAGCAAAACCTGTATTGTAGACTCTTCCATCATATTTATCCTTATAATTAGTGGCCAGCTTATGGGTAAGAGTCCCTCCCCAGGTGAGACCCTTTTTATTTCCGGCAATGCTAGCTGAATTCTCAATAAGCCTGTTATTGGTTTGATATTCAGTTAATATGTTCCCTGTAATTTTTCCGTCTGCTGGTGGATTAGGCGGTAGAAGATTAACTACTCCGGCAACAGCGTCAGAACCATAAATCAAGCTGGCGGGGCCTTTTACCACTTCAACTTTTTCTACGGTATTTTGGTCAACTTCTATTCCGTGTTCATCTCCCCACTGTTGCCCTTCCTGCCTTACTCCATCATACAAGGTAAGTATGCGATTAAATCCAAGACCGCGGATGAATGGCTTTGAAACATTCGGTCCGGTAGTAACCGCGCTGATGCCAGGCACTTTTGAAATTGCATCAATAACATTTGTACTAAGATTTTGCTGCAAATATTGTTTACTTATAGAAATGATCGGTATTGGATTGCGCCTTATAGATGTTGCCTTCGAAGAGCCGGTCACCACAATTTCACTTTCTTCTATAATTGAAATATCAAGGGAAAAATTCTCTTCCACGTTTTGATTAAAAAAAATATTTTTTAATACTGATTTATAACCAACAAATCTTATTTCCGTCAAATAGGTGCCGCCCGGAATATTGCTAAACTGGAAATGTCCTTCCGAATTAGCAACGCTTCCTTTCTTAAGATCAGCAATATACACAGTTGCCCCGGAAAGAGGTGAGCTGGTTGCGCTTGCACTAATGTTTCCTGAAAAGGAAAATTTTTCCTGGTTTTTTTGAGCGGCTACCCGTCCGTAATTTAGAATTGCTATGAATAAAAAAGGAACATGTTTAAATTTCATTATGATTTATTTTGATTAAGATTGATGTGGCTTTTTCCTTGCCCATAAAGGCATTTGTAGAAAATAAAAATCCACTTATTATCCGGAGTGTTAAGAAAAAAGGATATAAATAAATGGTTATGCCAGGGAAGGAGGTCCTCTTAATTCAAAAAAGAAAAGATCGGTGCAATTGAAATCAGGAACAACAGCTTGTTTATTAGAATCATGTATTTCGCATATATCAGTTGCGGCAATGAAATATTGCACTGTGAAGGGAGATTCAACCACCAGGTTATTGCATTGGCAATTAAATCCCGCTACGGACAATCCGGGAGTTTTTGAATTGTATGTTTTTTTTATACTTGCGTCTGTATGATCAGCAAAAAATGAGTGAAGTACTTTGGTTGGCGTTATGCTCAAAGCAAAAACTGCCATGAGGGTTATTGCGAATAATTTTCTTATATAAATATTTTGGCGCAAATAAAGTTTTTGATACAACGTTGCAAATATATAATAAAAGAAAATATTTAGAAGCAATAAAAAAAATCTTGATCTCCTCTAGTGCGATTAATCGGTTTGGAATCCGAACTTTGTAAATATACTTTGACGACATTCCTGGCTCCCTAAGAATGCCTTTATTAATCTCGTAATATGCTGGTTAACATATTATTATTCATAATGACTGAAGCTCTAGTAGAGACTGGGTAACACGTTTAAAAACATAACCCGGGAGACCCTCAAATAGGTTTTAACTTCATATATATATACAACCAGGCAACTGTAAGTTTTTTTTGGCCGTTATACAACTAACTAATATGCAGGGTTATTATTTTTGGTTACAAATATTATCATTGGGTTTAGTTATATGCCCATCCTATTTTTTTGCTAATGCACAAAACTGCCCGCTAAATATTGATTTTGAAACAGGAACTTTTAACGGATGGGCCTGCTATGTTGGTAGTTCAGAAGAAGTCAACCGAACTAATCTGACTAATCTGTATCGCTCAGGAGGCCCGGTAGCTAACAGGCATACTATGAATACCGCCAATTCGGGGAATGGCTTAGATCCATATGGAGGTTTCCCGGTAAATTGTCCTAATGGTAGTGGACACTCCATCAGGTTAGGAAATAATTCGGCAGGTACCGAGGCGGAAGGAATATCTTATGAGTTTACCATTCCCGCCGACCAGGATATTTATTCCCTTATATACCATTATGCTGTGGTATTCCAGGATCCCAACCACCAGCAATATCAACAGCCAAGATTAGTAATTGAAATTACTAACGTCACTGATAATAAGAGAATTGACTGTTCTTCGTTTACGTTTATCCCATATGGTTCGCTTTTGCCCGGGTTTTTTGAGTCACCCAATCCAATGGGAAGTACACCTGTGTGGTGTAAAGATTGGTCAGCAGTCTCCATTAACCTCGATGGAAATGCCGGGAAGACCATCCGTCTTTTTTTTAAAACTGCAGATTGTACTTTCAGAAGGCATTTTGGATATGCATATATCGATGTCAATTCGGAATGTTCCAGTGAATTTGTGGGAACCATTTATTGCAAGGACGACACCGCAGTAAACCTGACAGCTCCATATGGCTACCAAGCTTACACCTGGTATAACAATACATTTACCCGAATACTCGGAAAACAACAAACGATAAAACTTGCTCCACCTCCAGTTCCCGGAACTACCTATGCGGTAACGGTAGTACCCTACAATGGGTATGGCTGTGTAGATACTTTATATGCCCGGCTTGAAGACTCATTAAGCGTAAATTCAAATGCGGGGCGGGATACGTTGTCCTGCAATAAGAGTCCTGTTCCAATTGGCGCAAATTCGAAACCAGGATTGGTATATACATGGAGACCGGCAGCCGGATTATCTAATGCTACTGTCGCCAATCCACTTGCTGCACCTGTTAAAAATACTAACTATATTCTAACAACTAATCACGATGGAGGCGGATGCATTAGCAAAGACACTGTAGAAGTAAAGGCTTCATTTATTGATAGTTCATTGGTGTTATCCGGCAGTGCGAGGTATTGCTCGGGTAGTGGTGACAGTGCTTTATTAATGGTTAAGCCTACGAAGATCATCGATTGGTTTAAGGATAACAGATTTATTGGTGGAGGTATGCAAACGAATTACAGGGTTACAGAAACCGGCGACTACAATGCTTTACTTTTTAACAATGACGGTTGCAGCATTTCGACCAGGATACAAAATATTCTTATTGAAGACCCAATACCGGGAACCAGGTATCCGGTTGAATACGCGGTGATTGATCTGCCTTTTGATTTAAAAGCGAGACAAATTGGGAACGTTATTTTATGGAGCCCCGGCACTTCGTTGAGTACCACAATAAGTTACACACCTACGTTTAATGGGATCTTTGATCAACTATACACCATAGAAATGAAAACCATCGGCGGATGTATAACCGTGGATACGCAACTGGTGCAAACGGCAAAGAGGGTTGAAATTTATGTACCTACCGCCTTTACTCCTAACAATGATGGGCTTAATGATGTTTTGCGTCCAATATTAATGGGAATAAAAGAATTACGGTATTTCAGAATATTTAACAGGCTTGGCCAACAGTTGTTTGAAACAAATTTAACCCGCTACGGTTGGGATGGAAAGCTAGGTGGCATACAGCAACTGTCGCAAGCAATCGTCTGGATAGTGGAAGGGGTAGGGGTGGATAATAGAATTTACAGGCAGAAAGGCACCACCGTATTGGTACGATGATAATTTTTATCGCTAAAATACATTTTTCGGAGAGTGGTTTATTGTCAAATAAACTATTGTTCCTTCCCCGGGTTTACTTTGAATAGTTAACCGGCCGTTTATAGATGCAGCACGGCCCCGCATGGTAGTGAGGCCGGAAGTTTCCTTTTGCGCATCAATATCAAATCCTTTACCATCATCAATAATCTTAAGCTGTATTGTGTCGCCTACTTCCCTGATACTAATAACCTGAGTTCGGGTTAAGAAGAATGGAAAAACGGGTGCATAAAAAGTAGAAAAACGGCGTGATTATTGCCTTATAAATAGTTGACAATCAATTTAATAAGTCAATTATGAACAC
>JBKJRY010000109.1:0-30400 GCA_046593045.1 Chitinophagaceae bacterium
TGCGCTTCATTTAAATGATAAAGATCAGGGTTGAAATTAAGTTCATCAATGAGCTTTGCACCACCAACACCCAATAAAATGAATTGGGCTATCTTCGTGGCAGCGTTACCGTCATAAAGCCTGTTGCAGATGGTACGGGATACAAAGTCGTTTTCGTACACATCAGTCGAAAGAAGAAAGAGGGGCGCTGTATTAAAAGTTTGAGGAGGTAAATAAAGTACCTTAACCCACACAGGGTGATCATGAATGGCGATCTGAAACTTGATGCCGGTATCTTCCAGGAAATTGTAAATTTTTTCTATCCAGACTACTTTTAAAGTTTGATCAGTGTTCCTGGCCTGGTCGTAATATCCTTCGCTCCAAAGGATCCCAATACCAATCAGATTTTGCTTTAGTTCGTAGGCGCTTCTTAAATGTGAACCGGATAAAAATCCGAGGCCACCACTATATATTTTTAAGGGTTGGTGTATGGCAAACTCCATTGAGAAGTAAGCAACTTTTTTAGAATATCGATTTTCGGTTTCATAGGGAACACTATAGTTTTTAAAGCTCATAATACTATTAATCAGAATTTAATGAGGGCGCAATATAAAATGAAATGTTTAGAAATTAAAGTTTGGAGAGATTTAAAGTGCAAGGCGCCAACACATTTCTATTTAAGAAATTATGCAGATATCCTCCCATGAAAGCCTTCTACATTGTAATTAAAGTATAATGTAGAAAGAAAAGGTTAATAAATTGTGGCATTTTTAACCTGTAGTATTTGCGCCAATTATGGCAGTATATCAAAAATTCGCATCCAATTTCCCGGATTAAACCCCTACTCAACTAATGACTGTTTACATAATTCGCGATTACATTTCAGTTTTGAACATGGCGAGGAAATTAATTTTTGGCAATCAGGGTCGTCCTTAATTTTTTTATTTCTGCAGCAATTTTATCATTCCATTCCTACTGCTTTACAGTATCAATACTGTGAACGGTCTCTCTATCATATAGGTGCTGAATTTCAGAATTCTCATTATACGCTTTCTCAAATATGGAAGTGAGCAGCCTGTTATAATTATCTTTTGTAAAATGCGCCCTCGCGATTTCTTCCACAAGTTTTTCCGCCCCAAGCCTTGTTATATCAAAATGATGTTGCTCGTGCAATAAATGATATGTTGAGTTTATTCCGGGTTTTTTCCAGGATTCATTTTTCGTAAAAAAAGTATAAGCCCCTATGTTGAGGTACACGTTGGCACCGTCAAAATTCATCTAAGAGTCAAAAGCAAAACCGGAGGCAGTAACCGCGCCCCCAAAATGATTGTTATCAGGCTTGCCTATAAAATCATCCCAGTTAAGCTGGTGGTTAAAGTCATAGTAAATGGAATCACTTTGTTATTCGTTTTTTTATTCTCCATAGATGCATGCACTATTACTTTTTGCGAAAAGCATGGAGGTTCCATAACAATCAATAAAACAAATAATAAATAATAGGATCTCATTTCAAGATAAATAGGTTACAAAAATCAGTATAGGATTTAATATAAAAAGTTAAGATTGCAACTTATTTTTTTACATAAGAATGAACGCTTGCCGCGATCGAAGAAATTGATTGATGATTCATGCATTTAAAATGACCGAGCGGGCATTTATCAAAACCTATTTTACTACATGGCCTGCACCACAGCTTATTCACCTGGAACAATTCGTAAATTGTATGATAAGGATACATACCAAAAGAGGGAACCGTGTTACCCCAAACTGAAAGGATATTTTTCTTGAACGCCGCTGCAATATGCATAAGGCCTGTGTCGTGGCTTATTACCATTTTTGAACGTCGTACCAAATCTGCTGATTCATTTAGTGTAAATTTTCCACAAGCATTATAAATTTTAACGGGATCCTGACGGGAAATCTCAAGCCCATTGTGGTAATCTTCACGCCCTCCCAATAAAATTATTGGATATTCAATAAGGCTGCATAATTCTTTCAATTTATCTCTGGGTAATTTCTTGGTGTTGTGCGCAGCGCCAATCGCAAACGCGATGTAACCTTGTGAATGTGAAAATGGAATATCATCATCTTTTACAATTTCATTCTGTGGTATAAAATAATCAAGCCCCACACCATCATTCACAACACCTAAAGGTGCTACAGTTTCCATATACCTGTCCACTATATGCTTATGTGGCATTAAGTTAACCTTAAAGTTTGTATAGATCCATTTCTGCGTGTTGAGCTTATTGAAAGAATGAAAAGGTACTTTTTTCAACGCCTTTTTTATTCTCAGCGTTCTCAGGTTGTGATGAAGGTCAATAATGTGATCAAATTCTTCGTTCTTTATTTGTTCAATAGTTACCTTAAGATCATTTTCAAGCAGGTGTACTTTTTTCACATTTGGATTTGATTCTACAATGCCGGCAAAGGCTTTTTTTGTGAGGTAATGAATCTCACATCCGGGATATTTTTTTTCAGGCACCGGGTAACCGGCGTGGTTAGCACTATATCACCTATAGAAGAAAACCGTATGACCAGGAATTTAATAGCACGAGTTTCTGACACGACTTACATTAGTTTTTATACAACTTATCATCCTAAAAATTGAGTTTTCATATCTCTAACGCACCCTGTATCCACCGCTTATCAATTTTCAATATAGTTAAGATCTTTATGAAATGTCTCTTCTGTATTTACCGCGGCAATTACCGTGATGATCATAATTATTATTCCGGTTAAAAGCCCACTGAAGGTATAAGTAAAATATTGCTGAAGCCCATTGAATAACAAGAGCATCAATGGTAATGATCCGCGAACCATATTAGGGATTGTGGTTGCGGCTGTCGCACGCAAATTAGTCCCAAACTGCTCAGCTCCCATGGTTACAAATATCGCCCAGAAGCCAGTTGCAAAGCCGAGGCCTGCCGCTATCCAATAAAAATTCGCTGCGGTACTCTTTTCCGTTTGGGTAAAATAAAGAGCCCCCATTATAGCAGTGAGGATGTAAAAAAGGTATAGCGCTTTTTTTCTGCTTTTTAGCAATTGACTCACAATACCGGCAACTACATCTCCAATGGATATAGCAACGTATGCATACATGGTTGCCCTGCCGGGACTAATATCTTCAGGCATTCCAAAATCCTTTGCAAACTTATTGGAAAACACGATGAGGATACCGATAACATACCACGTAGGAAGCCCTAATAAAATACTGAATGCATATTTTTTGAAGCGCTTCGCATTGTTGAAAAACATTAAAAAATTTCCCCTCGAAATATTCTTCTCAAGAGATTTATACATACCCGATTCAAAAATACTTATGCGCATAAAAAGAAGAAGTATGCCCAAGCCGCCTCCAATAAAGTAACAAATTCTCCAGTCATATTCCTGCGAAATAAAAAAGGCGACAACCGCCCCGGTTAATCCTATACCCGCAACAAGCGATGTTCCCAAACCTCTCTGCTCTTTCTTCAAAAGTTCTGAAACCAGGGTAATTCCTGCCCCCAATTCACCGGCAAGTCCTATGCCTGCTATAAATCTTGCCACCGCATATTGAGGCACTGTTTGTACAAATCCGTTAGCAATATTTGCAAGGGAATATAAAATTATTGAACCAAACAAGACACTGAGTCTACCCTTTTTATCACCAGCAATTCCCCAGATAATACCTCCTATCAATAGCCCTATCATTTGAATTCCAATGATGAATTCTCCTTTCTTATCAATGTCTGTGGTACTTAGTCCCAATGACCGAAGGCTGGGAATTCTTACGATATTAAAAAGAAGCAAATCGTAGATATCTACAAAATATCCAAGTGCAGCTACAATAACCGGAAGGGAAAAAACCGCAGTATGTTTTTTGTTCATAAAGTGCTTGAACCGTTTGGTTGGTTTTCTTTTATTATTTTTTCTTTTGGTTGTTTGCTTCTGCCGAAAACTTTCAATAAAACCGGGATGGTAGTTACTGCCACAATACCAATCACAATAACTTCAAGATGTTCTTTAAGATCAAAATTAAATTCTTTCATGATGAGCTTTTGCAAAAAATGCCCGCCAACCAGCATGCTTCCAACCCATAGCAAGCAACCGGTAATATTATAGAACATAAACTTTTTCCTATTCATTAAAACAACACCTGCCACGATAGGCGCAAAAGTCCGTACAAACGGGACAAACCGTGCAAGCACTATTGCGCCGCCCCCGTTTTTTTCATAAAATTCATGCGCCTGTATCAAATATTTTTTCTTAAAAAAGAATGTATCCTTGCGCTTGAATAAAAAAGGGCCGCTTTTTTTACCAAACCAATACCCAACAGTATTTCCTAAAATTCCTGCAATGGAAATCATCACCCATAAAACGCCAAGATCCACCCATTGGCTATTGGAATCAAATAATGCAGCATTTACAATTGAATCGCTGAAAATACCTGTCACAAACAGCAGGGCGTCGCCCGGTAAAAAAAAACCGGCGAACAAACCTGTTTCAGCAAAAACAATGAAGAGTATCATCCATAACCCACCGTTCTCAATATAGAACTGTGGATTTAAAAGATCCTGTATGCTGATTCCTAAAATGTTCAACAATTCCACTTAATATATTTTAATAGCGTTAGAAAAAAATTCCAGATTCATAAAGAAACAACAAAGATTCATAAAAGCAATTGAATTATTTACAAATGAAATGTCATTTTATCCAAATACTAAAACGTTGAAGGAAAATGATGCGATAAGAAAATTTATCATACCATTTGCATATTAAGTCATAAGGAGTATTAATGTATCAATCAGGAACAAATGCCAATGCCTTTTCATCATCAAACTCTCCCTCCCAGCGTGCAATTACACAACTTGCCAAAGTATTCCCAATTACGTTTACTGAAGTCCTGGCCATATCCATTAGTTCATCAATACCCAATATCGCCATCACAGGCCATACCGGTAAACCGAATGAAGAAACCGTTCCCAGTAAAATTATCAAAGATGCCCGTGGCACGCCAGCTACTCCTTTACTGGTAAGCATTAGCGTTAGGCCCATGATAACCTGTACGCCTATTGGCATGTGAATTCCTGCAGCCTGCGCAACAAATACGCTTGCCAGTGAAAGATATAAAGTAGTACCATCCAGGTTAAAAGTATATCCGGTTGGTATCACGAATGAAACTATCTTTTGAGGTACGCCAAATTTTTCCATGTTTTCCATTGCGATTGGCAGTGCAGACTCTGAACTGGTAGTAGCAAATGCAATAGATACAGGTTCCGACACTGCTCTTATAAACTGGCGGATTGGTATTTTCATAAAATAGGCGACTGAAAAAAGTACAACACCTAAGAAAACAAAAAGCGATGCGTATAGAGTGAGAAGTAACTTAAACAGTGATGCAAGAATATCAAGCCCCAGGTGCCCAACGGTAACAGCAATTGCCGCACCTACCCCAAATGGAGCGAAATACATAATAATATTTGTAAACTTAAACATAGTCTCTGCAAGGCTTTCCGAAAATTGCAACATTGGCTTTCGTTTTTGTTCATTCACCATAGCGAGACCAATTCCAAATATTACGCTGAATACTACAATTGGTAATACATCACCGTTATACATTGATTTGATAATATTCTCCGGGAAAATATGCAGTATCACATCCTGCCACGTCTGTTGTACAGTCTCAGGTAATTCCTGGTGAAAGCCTGGTGGTATATGAATTCCCACCCCTGCCTGTGAAATATTAATTGCGACAAGCCCGATAATCAATGCAAGGGTTGTAACCACTTCGAAATACAAAATTGATTTCCATCCCATCCTTCCTACCTGTTTCAGATCAGAATGCCCCGCAATACCAACTACTAAGGTGGAGAACAGGATAGGCGCAATAATAGTTTTAACCATTTTTAAGAAAATCTGGCTTAATACTCTCAGGTTTTGAGCAAACAACGGAAAATCAAGTCCGATCTCCACTCCTATTACCATGCTCGTCAATATCCATGTTGTAAGAGATTTTTTATAAAGAGAAAATAAAATGAGAGATAAAATAAATATCCATCGGAGGATTCGGAGAAACAAGGGCGATATACTATTGAAATTGTAAATATCAATAAGGTGGATAATCGTAGCTATTGAAAGAACAACAAAAACAAGAATAGCACTTTTCCTTTTATTCATAAACAGGGTTAATATGAAATTTGGCCAAAACTAAGAAATTGAACGTAAAATAATAGGTTTAGAATAAATTCCAAATGTTGCCCGATTAAATTAAACTGGTATAAATCTTTTCATCAATTTTTTAATTTATTCCTTACTTTTCCATTCTGTATAACGAAAACCAATATTACATAATATGAGTTTATTTATAACCAAGCCTATGAGTTCCCTGATGCACGAGGCGCAGGAATCAGGTAACACTTTAAAAAGAACTTTAGGAGCGGGAAATTTAATCGCACTGGGTATTGGCGCTATTATCGGCGCAGGATTGTTCGTAAGAACTGCGGCGGCGGCGGCTCAAAATGCAGGACCTTCTGTAACTATAGGTTTTATTATTGCATCTGTTGGATGTGCTTTTGCAGGTTTATGTTACGCCGAATTTGCTTCGATGATACCAATAGCAGGCAGTGCATACACTTACTCATACGCCACGATGGGAGAGTTCATCGCGTGGATTATTGGCTGGGATCTTATACTGGAATATGGTGTAGGTGCTGCAACAGTAGCTATTGCATGGAGTGAATATTTTAATAAGCTGCTGGAAATTTTTGGTTTTCGAGTCCCATATGAATGGTGCCATTCACCGTTTGAAATGTCCACTACAGGAATTCATGGCATTATGAATATTCCCGCATTGTGTATCATCATAATCCTAACATTATTATTGATTCGTGGTATGCAGGAGTCTGCGGTGGTAAATACCATTATTGTTATCCTAAAAGTAGCAATAGTTATTGTTGTTATCGCTTTAGGCTGGCAATATATAAAGCCTGAAAATCATACTCCCTTTATCCCTCCACCTGGCATATATACTGATCACCAGGGCATCTCTCATACTTATGGAGGAATTCTCGGCATACTGGGAGCCGCGGGAGTTGTATTCTTTGCATTCATAGGTTTCGACGCTGTTTCCACGGCTGCCCAGGAAACTAAAAATCCAAAAAGAGATATGCCAATAGGCATTTTGGGTTCATTGGTTATTTGTACAATTTTATATATACTATTTTCCTATGTGCTTACAGGAGTTGCGTCTGTTGAAGATTTCAGAACATATGGTAAAGAAGCTTCCGTGGTATACGCTATTGAGCATATGAGCGGATCAATGGTTGGTGGTGTATGGATTCCTACCTACAAATGGCTTAGCAATCTTGTTACCATTGCCATCCTCGCAGGCTTTTCCTCCGTGATACTTGTAATGCTTATGGGGCAGTCAAGAGTATTTTATTCTATGAGTAAAGATGGCCTGGTACCACATGTTTTTTCACAGATACATTCAAAATTCAGAACTCCTTATAAATCCAATTTAATATTCCTGTTACTGGTAGGATGTTTCGCGGCATTTATTCCCGGTGATATTGTTGGTGATATGACGAGTATCGGAACGTTATTTGCCTTCATGCTTGTATGCGCGGGCGTGTGGATCATGCGCAAAAAACACCCCGAGATTAAAAGGGAATTTAAAGTACCCGCAGTAGAATTTGTTTCCATTGCAGGCATAGTCGTTTGTGGCGCAATGATATTTGGGCTGGGTTGGACCAATTGGGCAAGGTTATTCGGTTGGCTACTGATAGGTTTCATCATCTACTTTGGTTACAGCCGTTATCACAGCAGGCTTAGAAATCCAGGCAAATTTCCTCCTGAAACCCCGCACGTTATTCATGAAGACATTCCTCCATTAATATAATTTTTAGTAAGTAAAAAGCCGCCTGTTTTGCAGGCGGCTTTTTTATTCTGAAAATTAGTCGGCAGCAGAAAGAATATTACAAAAAATACACCTGGTTCATGACAAGTATATCCGTGGTAAATAATTTTTTCAATGCTTACCTAAAACTAAACCTTAGCTTATAAAGTATATTTGCAATAAAAATTAATGATTCCTTTCCTTACAAATCTTTTTTCCAATCAACAATACAATAACGATAATTTCTTTCTTATCGCAGGGCCGTGTGTAGTCGAGAGCGAGGAACTGGTAATGGACGTGGCTGATAAAGTTTCCACCATTTGTAAGAATCTCGGAATCCCCTATATTTTCAAAGCATCTTATCGCAAAGCCAATCGTACAAGTGCCAATTCATTTACAGGATTAGGTGATGAAGATGCATTGGAGATCATCCATCGAGCAGGCAAAAGGTTTTCAATTCCCACAACCTCTGATATTCACGCTCATGAAGAAGCATCAATAGCTGCAAAGTATATAGACGTACTTCAAATCCCCGCATTTCTTTGTCGTCAAACTGATTTGCTTGTAGCCGCGGCACTCTCAGGCAAAATAGTGAATGTAAAGAAAGGACAGTTTGTAAACGGAACATCGATGAAGTTTGCAATCGAAAAAATCACCAAGGCTTGCAACGAAAATATAATGCTTACTGAACGGGGAAACACCTTTGGTTATAATGATCTTGTAGTTGATTACAGAAATATTCCAATTATGAAAGGTCATGGGGTGCCGGTAATCATGGATTGTACGCATAGCCTTCAACAACCCAACCAAAGCAGTGGTGTAACGGGTGGCAATCCGCAAATGATTGAGACAATCGCCAAAGCAGCGATTGCTACCGGCGCAGATGGATTATTCATAGAAACACATCCCGATCCTTCGTGTGCATTGAGCGATGGAGCAAATATGCTAAGACTCGATTTGCTTGAACAGCTTTTAAAGAAATTGATACGAATAAGAGGAGCCGTTGTCTAATTTTTCGCTGGTGTTTGTTATCACTAAAAACCCCGCAAAAAAATGCGGGGCCATTAATCAATTTTGCAATTTCTTTATAGGAGTTACAAGCGATTAATAATTCTTAAGCCTCATTTCAACGCGCCTGTTTTTTGCACGACCTGCTGCTGTATCGTTGTCAGCAACGGGTTTTGATTCACCATATCCCGTAGCGACAATCCTGCTTTCCTCAATACCATTATCCATAATATATTGCTTTACAGAATTAGCCCTGCTTTCTGATAATTTTTGGTTCAGTTCGTCGCTTCCTGTATTATCAGTATGGCCATCTATATCTATTTTGTATGAAGGATTATCCTGCATTATTTGAACGACCTCTTTCAACGATGTGAAGGATTTCGCTAAAAGTTTGGCACTTCCTGTCGCGAAGAAAATATTATGGGCTGCCTTATTCACTCTTTCAACAATCACAACATCTATAACCGGACAACCATAATTTGAGGCAGGTCCTTTTTCGTTAGGACATTTATCTTCTTCATCATTCACACCGTCGCCATCCTTATCGGGTATCGGGCAACCCTGGTAACGTGCTACTCCCGGGATGTTAGGACACTTGTCCTCTTCATCATTTATTCCATCTCTATCGGTATCGGGTATCGGGCATCCCTGGTATTTGGCGAGGCCACTGACATCAGGGCATTTGTCATCTTTATCAGCAATC
The DNA here is from genome assembly GCA_046593045.1 of Chitinophagaceae bacterium. Classification (GTDB taxonomy): domain Bacteria; phylum Bacteroidota; class Bacteroidia; order Chitinophagales; family Chitinophagaceae; genus Ginsengibacter. Next base: position 9,570 of record JBKJRY010000109.1, read on the forward strand.
CCATCGCCATCCTTATCCGGGCAACCTTGTAATGCTGCAAGCCCGGCCTGGTCGGGGCATGCATCAAGGCTATCAACAATACCATCGCCATCCCGGTCGGTGATTTGTGGAATTTCGACAACTTTAGGTGCCTCTTTCTTTTCTTTAATATTTCCAACAACCCCTATACTGTGAGTAAAATGATAGCTGGCATTCTCTGTAACGGGTATCCGGTACTGCGAATTAATAAGTACAAAAGCTTCTCTCAGGAAATTTATCTGCAATCCCAGGCCGACAGGAGCGAATGCTGCATAATAATTTTTGTATTTACTTGCTCCTACACCAAGATCAATATAAGGAGTAACCCAATACCTGTCAGTGAGCAATTTAAGATTAAGATTTGCTGTAGCCTCAAGCAAAAGTGTGTTAGAGTTATTATCAGGCTTATTTTTTATGGGATAATTTAAGAATGAACCTTCAAATGATGCAATAAAATCAACATGCTCGCTGAGGCCTGAAAGATAATTCACTGCCATGCCGGGGTGAATTCGCTGTGCATCAAAAAGCTTATTTTCTTTTAAAACGCTTATCAAACCATTTGCTCTTATATCAGCAGCAGTTTGAAAATCATTTAATATAAAACTAACGCCGAGGGTCCTGGTTTTTTTATAGGTTTTTGCCTGGCCAAAGGATGTCGAAAAAAAAGCAAGGGTAAAGATTAATAAATATAATTTTTTCATAAGTGGTTATTTTTCATTAGACAAAAGTATAGGGTTAGTTCCAAAGGAAAAATTAATTAATCATGTGCAATATTTTACAATGCTGAAAAAAAAGCACTGTTTTTTTTAGCACACAAAGAAAAAATCAATTAAAATTTGCTTAAAATTATTTGCCAGGGGGATGATAATTCTTTAATACTTCAATTTTTACCTTGGTTAAGCCCCTCGAAATATATCCAAGTTCCTTAGCAGCAATCCACGATAAATCTACAAGTCTCTTATTCCTGGGATGCAGGCGATCATTAATTTTTACAATAACAGATTTTTTATTACGAAGATTAACAACTTTTATCCACGTACGCAACGGGAGCACATTACACGCAGCAGTATATTTATTTGGCCTGTATAATTCGCCGCTCGCGGTTTTACGTTTGTCAAATTTTTTTGCATAATAACTGGCCGTGCCATATTTAATTACTGATTTTTTTGTGGAAGTTGTTTGTTTGTGTTTGATTTTTTTTTGCGCTATAGAATACTGGAAAAAAAATCCGGTAAAAAACAGTAAGAGCAAAATAGGTTTCATACTAGACAATTCAATTTATTCAGCATGGTTTCAATAAATATTTATTTATTTATTGGCGAAATATTTTTCAGTATACATTTTGTCATCGTTATAAATATCATCATAAAATATCACTTTATTATTTTTAGCCTCGCAAGTGAAATATTCTATAAATAATGGCACTTTATTTTTCAGTATAATCCGTTTCCTGCTTTTATTTGTAATCCATGTTTTTATAGAATCAATATTGTACGAAATTGTCTTCCCGGCAGGCAAATTCAGGCTGTCATTTTTCGCAATATAATAGGCGAGTTCCTGCCAGTTCTGAACACGAACACAGCCATGGCTTAATGCCCTTCCTGAATTTTTGAAAAGATATCGCTGATTGGTATCGTGTAAATAAACACTATAGGGGTTGTTGAAATTAAATTTAAAAATACCCAACGCATTATCATCACCACTACCCTGCTGTACATTCCAAGGTATACCTTTTTTATATTTTTCCCAGTTCACTGTATAAGGATCTACGCTTTCGCCTTTTGAATCAACAAGATTAAATCCTTTCCTTGCAAGGTAACCCGGATCTTTTTTTAAGGCCGGAAGTATATCCTTTTTAATTATACTGGCCGGTATCGTCCATAGCGGATATATAACCATATCAGTAATTTGAGAAGTAAGCACCGGGGTACGCGTGGCAGGCTTTCCAACAATCACTTTTGACTCTATCACTATACTATCACTATCCCAAACTTTTAAATAAAATCCCGGAAGATTAACCCAAATATAACGCTCAGGAAGAGAAGGCAATTGTTTATAACGATCAAGGGTAAGAGCAATTCTTTTAAATTTTTCAAGGTCTGTTGAATTAAGGATAGCTACAAGCCTGGCTGTAATTTTTCCATCAGGCTTAATATGTTTATTCTTTTGATATTTTTTTATTTCCATGCTCAACAAAATGGAATCAGGAATTAAAATTCCACCGTCCGCCGCACCCGATTCCGAAAGCCTCTGTTGAAGACTTTTAATAAAATTCATCGAATCTTTTTGCGGGTAACGGATGTATACATACCTGGTTGTATCCATTGAATCAGCAAAACATCTTAATGCATTTTTTAAAAATTGATAGTTCTCACCAGATGGCTGCACCTTGTTAAATACGATTGCAACGGAATTTAAATTTTCCGCGGCTTTTAAGTTTTTAATAAAAAGAGAATCAACCAATCTCTTTTTCCCTATTATGGAAACACTATCTGGTAATATTCTTCCTTCTTTAAGATCTTTAATGGCTTTCATGAAGGCATCAGTTAGGAGCAGATCAACTCTTGTCCAGAAGACGGCATCTTTTTTTGCCACTGTATCTTCAATAAACTTCTTTCGTAATGCTGCAAGATCTGTAAAATGATAATCATTAGGATAGAGGCCATAATATTTCGACTTTTCAATAAAGTCAAACATTGAATCAGCCAGAGGCATCCAATGCTCTTTTTTACTCCACAGATTGCGGTATTCATTTTCCTCATAAAATGAATGCACGATATGGTGAAGTGATAACTTTAGTGAATCACTGATTTTACCGTTGTTTTCTTTTGCATATTCCAGGACCGATTTTAAATTATCAGCCACCTGATCATCCATTTCCTCGGGCTTTTTTACAATTTCCTTTTCAGCAGGAGTTGAAGAATTTCTGCAGCTAATTCCATTAATCATAATAAGAAGCACAAAAAAAATATAAATTAGATGTTCCCTTTTCATTTTTCTTCTTATTATTCGCATTGGTTTTTTTTTGTTGACCTTACAATGTGATTATGACAAGTAAATTAATATTTTGGTTGCGAATAATTATATTCTTTACAGTTAATTATTTCCAGTTAGATGATTATGCCCTGGCGCAATCAATTGCTGAAAATAAATATGGCTTATTTGTAACAAATGACACCAGCAATTTTAAGAGTACTGTCGATGCCGATACTAATAAACGCATGGTCGATATTCCAAATTGGCTGCCTGGTATAATTTTAGATCTTAAATACGCCACGGTTAATAATTTTATGAACCAGCCATTGTACCATTCCCTTAATACAACTTACCTACGCAAAACTGCAATTGAAGCCTTGCAAAAAGTTTTGAAAGAGTTAAAAGGACAACATCTTACTATAAAAATATTTGATGCATACAGGCCTTATTCGGTAACGGAAAAAATGTGGGAAGTAGTAAAAGATGATCGCTACGCTGCAGATCCGGCAAAAGGAAGTGCCCATAACCGGGGGGCAGCTGTTGATCTTACACTCGTTGACATTGCAACCAAAAAAGAATTATCAATGGGTACCGGCTTTGACAATTTCAGTGATACTGCGCATACTGATTTTACAGCATTGCCTTTGGCTATATTAAAAAAAGAGCAGTATTAAAATTAACAATGGAAAAATATGGCTTCATTAGCCTCAACACTGAATGGTGGCATTTTAGTCTTGCGAATGCATCTTCATTTGAGTTGGTGGATCTAAGTTTTGATGATTTGAAAAAGATGTGTAAACAATGCAATTGATGTTAAGACGCAGAATTTATTGCCGCTTTTAGTTTTTCTACAAATAAAAGAGTGGCAGGACAGTATTCAATATTTTGTTTGTGCACATGCATAAAATCGGGTAACGGTTTTTTAACGAGGTGTGGAAAACCTGCGCAATCCAAAGGACGTACCTCGTAGATTGAACACATGTTTGTTTTCAAATCAAGGAACTGGCAGGGCCTTGATTTATTCATCCAGTCGTTATCTCTTTTATCAAGGTATAACCATTTCTCTTTAAAATCTTTAGGTCTCATTCCCAGGTGAGCGGATATTCTCTTTATATCCTGCAAGGTATATGTCGGACTCATAACTTTACAGCAGTTTGCGCAACCAAGGCAATTGACTTCTGCCCATACTTCTTTGTCTTTTTTTTCTACAAGACTGTCAATACTTCCTGGTGGCCTTTTTTCTGTTCGCGTTATAAAGGATCTCAATAATTTTTTGCTGCTCTCAAATTTTTTTTTGAATTTCCTAAGATTAATTGTTTGCATTAAAGGAATGAAGATTAGATTGGCGGAAGAGATACTGAATCAATATTTAAAACATAAATGTAGCGTATATTTTATTTTAATTTCACACAACATTCAAACCTGCTTTTTCATGTGGCAGATATATAAAAAAGGATTTAAAGCATATTTGCAATTAGAGAAATCGCTTTCTGAAAATTCAGTTGACGCTTACCTGCATGATGTTGAAAAATTCACGCAATACCTGTTATTTTCTTATCGCGACATTACTCCAGGCGAAGTAGAACTTTTACACCTGGAAAAATTTTTAAAATGGATAAGTGAATTGGGAATGACTTCTGCTTCCCAGTCACGTATTATTTCCGGGCTCAGAAGTTTCTATAAATATTGCCTGCAGGAAAATATTTCATCTAACGATCCTACGTCTTTAATGGAAACGCCAAAACTTGCCAAATATCTCCCCGATGTTTTAAGCTTTTCCGAGATCGAAAAAATAAGCAACTCCATTGATGTAAGCACGCCTGAAGGATGCAGAAATAAAGCGATCATTGAAACACTATATAGCTGCGGCTTGCGTGTGAGCGAACTGGTAAACCTGAGACTATCGTGCCTTTACTTTGAGGTGGGTTATGTAAGAATTATAGGAAAAGGAGATAAGGAACGATTGGTCCCTGTTGGTGTGCCTGCAATTAAATTCATTAAGCTATACCTGGAAAATATCCGGGTGCATCTTTCCATCAAACCAGGAAACGAGGATGTTGTTTTTCTAAATCGCCGGGGAGGAAAATTATCACGTGTTATGATATTCATAATTATTAAAGATCTCGCAAAACTTGCGGGTATAACAAAAAAAATATCGCCGCATACTTTTCGTCATTCATTTGCGACACACCTGGTGGAAGGAGGTGCAGACCTGAGGGCTGTGCAGCAAATGCTCGGTCACGAAAGTATAACCACAACAGAAATTTACACACATCTTGACAGAGAATACCTAAGGGATGTACTACATCAGTTTCACCCGGCATTTCAAAATTAGTTAATGGGAGAATTTACCAGGAGCAAATTTTTTATTACAGTATATCCAGGGGAATAATCATATGGGCAAAGGAACCATAGCAGTTGAAAAATTTTATTTTCTTTCCATCATAACACCAGGATTCTGGTAAGAAGCAACCTCTGAAATATTTTTTACCCGCCTGCGGTAATTTTTGAACATGCTCATCCATTTTAGCCGAAGTACGCCAAAAATCCCTTGTTTTACGATGCCCTTATTCATTTTAGAAACGCCGTATTTTCGGTCAACGAATGTAATTGGCACTTCTTTTATTCTGAAGCCTAGTTTCCATGCCGCAAATTTCATTTCTATCTGGAACGCATAACCAACAAAGCTTATCTCATCAAGGTTGATGGTTTGCAATACTTCACGACGATAACAAACAAAGCCTGCAGTAGGATCTTTTACAGGCATCAAAGTAATAATTCGGGTATAAAGTGAAGCGCCTTTAGAAAGGCTTACTCTAAGCCATGGCCAGTTTTCTAAATTTCCTCCTTTAACGTACCTAGAGCCAATAGCTACATCTGCTCCTGCTTTACAAGCTTTGTAGAGTTTGTCAAGATCAAGAGGGTCATGGGAAAAGTCGCAGTCCATTTCAAAAATAAATCGGTAACCATTATCAAGCGCCCATCTAAAGCCAAGAATATAAGCCGTCCCTAAACCAAGTTTCCCCTTCCGCTCCTTTAAAAAAAGAACCCCCGGATACCTTTTAATACATTCTTTAACTATGCCGGCAGTGCCATCCGGGGAACCATCGTCTATAATAAGGACATGGAAATCCTGGTTTAAAGAAAATACAAAGTCAAGAACCGATTCGACATTTTCTCGCTCATTGTAAGTAGGTATAATAAGAAGTTTTTCCAATAACTAGTGGCGGTTTTACATTCAATTTACGATTATTGTTTAAATAAAATCTTCCAGTAAATGGTAAGTGGTCTTTTTCATTTTTGTAGCTATTTTATAGCCAAAATCAAAATTACTCATATTAATTCATTATCCTCTACTGGCACCATAATCTGCTGTTCAGTCAATCCGCCAGGATCAGCCTTCCCAAAACATTTCGTATAGGGAAATAAGTAATTTCAGGGGTATTATTTCTTAAGTAGTGTACGGTTGAGAATTTCTGTTAATTTTTGTTTTGTATGTAAAGGAAAATCGCCTTTCATCATCCAATCGTAATATTGGGGCTCGGACTTCAATACATCACATACGGGCCTGCCTTTATGCTTGCCAAAGTTAAATACTTCTACATCATTTTCCATTAGAAATCGCCTTGCGAAATCCACAAATTTTTCTTCACCTGTAAATTTGAGAATACTTTCGAGTGTATTTCCAAGATGGGTATACCTTGTTAATTGGGCTTCCAGTATTTCCCAGGTTGCACTTGCATCCGCCTCTGCGGAATGTGCTTCGTGGAGTTCCTTTTCACAATAAAACTTATAAGCCGCACCCAACGTCCGCTTTTCCATCATGTGAAAAATATGTTGCACATCAACCATCCTTCTATTGTTCATATCTATCGTAATACCCGCTCTTAAAAATTCTTCCATTAGTAAGGGAATATCAAACCGGTTTGAGTTGTAACCTGACAGGTCTGCATTGTCAATAAATTGTTTGAGTTCGTTAGCAACTTCTTTGAATTTCGGAGCGTCTTTTACTTTTTCATCGGTAATACCATGGATATCGCTGCTATTTTTAGGAATGGATATTTCGGGATTTATGAGCTTTTGTTTTACTGTTTTTGTCCCATCCTGTAAAACTTTTACAATTGCAATCTCGACAATTCTATCTGTAGCAAGGTTTATTCCTGTTGTTTCAAGATCAATAAAAACCAGTGGTCGTTGGAGTAATAAGGCCATCTTTTTGTTTAAAAGTTTAGAAATTTAATACCTAGTGTTTCGGGTTAGTGTTTACGGTTATTATATATTATTTGCATTAATTGTTACATTTTTAATTCCTGTAAAATATTACTCCCTTCATAATCTCCGCTACTCATGAAGAGAAAATTTGTGTTAAGTTTTTCATATTCATTCAGTCTTTTTATTAATTGTTTCTTTTCGTTAATTACTTCAAGAATTGGTTGTGCAAATCCTTCTATGACGCTTTGTGCTTCAAGAGCCGGCATCCGCTTAAGTTCCAGTGCATGGTTACTGTAAAAAACAATCGCTTCATCAGCATTTTTCATTGTGCCGTTGTATTCCTGCATAAACTCCTTATTGAGGCTGCTAAATGTATGTAATTCAAGAACGGCAACAAGTCTTCTGCCAGGAAATTGTTGTTTCAATGCGTTTACACTCGCCTGCACTTTACTTGGGGCATGGGCAAAATCACGATAAACATTAGTATCTTCTGTTTCAACAAGCAACTCAAGCCTCCGGGCCGCTCCCGTAAATGTAGCTATAGCTTCTGCAAATATAAGATCATCAATTTTAAGTTCCCTGCAAACATGATAAGCTGCTGACAGATTTAAAAGATTATGATTTCCGAATATTTTCAACGCGGTTTTTTGATTCCCAATCATAGCACTCGTTACTCCATTTTCAATAAAATAGGAAGGCAGGCTGTAGGCAACATATTTTATATCTTTTCTAACATGCTTTTTGACAAGATCGTCAAGTACTGTATCTGTTTCATTATATATTAGTATTCCATTTTTTTCAATTTTATCAATAAAGATTACAAATTGTTCCAAATAAATATCGAAAGTTGGAAAGACATTAATATGATCCCAGGCTATCCCTGTTATTACTGCAACGTGTGGAAATAAAAAATGAAACTTCGGCCGTTTTTCAATAACACTGGCAGGGTATTCATCAGCTTCACATACGATAACTTCTGCATCGGTAATTTTTACACTTTGATCAAACCCCAGAAGCCTTGCGCCTACGAGGTAGTCAAAATCAAGTTTTGCAGATTTAAGCACGTGCATGATCATGGCTGTCGTGCTCGTTTTACCATGGCTGCCTCCAATCGCTATGCGTTTTTTATTTTTGCTTTCTTCGTATATGTATTCCGGAAAAGAATATATTTTTATCCCGATTTCCCGGGCTTTTTGCAACTCAGGGTTGTCCTGTTTGGCATGCATCCCCAATATGATGGCATTTATGCTCTTATCTATGTTTCCAGGCTGCCATCCCTCCTTGCCAGGAAATAAACCTGCATTTTTCAGGTTGGTGGCCGCAGGTTCAAATATTTCATCATCACTACCTGTTACTTTGTAACCCTTTCTGCTCAATGCAATGGCGAGTTGGTGCATTACGCTACCACCGATTGCGATAAAATGAATATGCATAATTAAAACAACTGAACGATTCTAAAATATTAACAATAGATTGAAATATAATTCGTTTTTGGTTAGTAACCTTAATTTGGATGTTTTACATTTGCAAAATGGTTATAAAATAAATTTTCAAATCTAAATAAAACCATGAAAAAATTATTACTTATTTTGGCTTTAACTTCAACTATCATTATGAGTTTTGCCTCCTGCACCAGTTCTCGCCGCAGAACCGGATGTCCTATGACAGAAAGAATAATTCATTAATGATCAAATTCCCCTAACCTTTTATTTTGACAAACACCTTATGAACTGGATATCTATACTCTCGGAAGAACAAATTGATGAAATAAAATCTAAATCAGGCAAAAACCCGCAGGTAATTTTTAAACATAGTATCCGTTGCTCGATCAGCAGTATGGCAAAAAACCGCCTGGACAAAGGTAATCAGCCGGAAGGAATAGATTTTTATTACCTCGATATAATAAATAACAGGGCTATTTCTAATAAAATAGCTGTTGAATTTGATGTCCACCACCAATCCCCACAAGTGCTGGTCATCAATGATGGTCTTTGCGTTTATAATGAAAGCCACTCAGGTATTCATATGGACGAGATTAAATCCGTGGCGTCTCAATTGTAAATATTTTTTCTATTTCTTTCCTTAAAATTTAAAAATGATTCTTCACTTTTAATGGATGTAAGGATTAAACATCCATACTAAGGGTTTAAATGATTAGGTAGCTGAAAAATTATCTCCGGTGATTTATATATATATCTGAAAAGAAAATTGATTTGAATAGAAAATTTCATATTCCGTAATGATAAAAAATCATATTTCAGGAATACATTGCATAAAATTATTTACTACCTTTTGCTCATAAATATTTGTAAGAAATCAATTCTGCTTTTATGGGATCATCATCAATGGTTGTTTTAATTATCAGTGCACTTGCATTTTCATCCATTTCAATCCTTGTTGCCAAAATTGTTACAAAATCTACAACCAATCCTCAAAAAGGTGAGCCTTATGAATGTGGTATTCCCACTACAGGCAAAACCTGGAAACAATTAAACGTTGGTTATTATTTATTTGCTTTAATATTTTTAATTTTCGATGTTGAGCTTGTGTTTCTTTACCCCTGGGCTGTAGTAGCAAAGCAAGTGGGTTGGATGGCTTTCATAGAAATTATCCTTTTCTTCTTTATATTATTTATGGGCTTTTTATATGCGCATAAAAAAGGCGCTTTAAAATGGATATGACCCATGGTCCTCCAAAAGTGCAGCAATGCATGTTTCTTAATGACTAAATTGCCTACAAATTTGAATTTTTAAACATTAATAAAAGAGAACAGGTTACCATGGGCGATGTTTCAAAAAATATGGAGACTTCTTCAACTTCCTCTGCAACCGGCGGACAGGAAAGGTCTTTCCCGGGGCAAATACATGAAACACCCGGTGGCGGTATTGTGTTGAGCACACTCGACGACATTGTTAACTGGGCCCGCTCTAATTCATTATGGCCATTGACTTTTGCTACTAGTTGCTGCGGTATTGAAATGATGTCCGTTGCTTCGGCTAAATATGACTTCTCCCGTTTTGGTTTTGAAGTAGCCAGGGCCTCGCCACGCCAGGCGGATGTGATTATTATTGCAGGAACCATTGTAAATAAAATGGCGCCTGTTTTAAAAAGATTATATGACCAGATGGCTGATCCTAAATATGTAATAGCCATGGGGGCTTGTGCCATCAGTGGCGGGCCTTTTTTTTATAATACTTATTCAGTAGTAAAAGGCGCCGACCATGTGATACCGGTGGATGTATATGTGGCTGGCTGCCCGCCGAGACCGGAGGCATTGCTGCATGCATTAATAAGTTTACAACAAAAGATAAAAAGCGGATTGACACGGGAACAAATATCCCAATCCCCTAAAGGGGTGTAATATGCAAAGTTTAAAATGTGTATGAATATTGAAGAATTAAAGATCCAAATAAAAGAAGTGCTTCCATCTGTTGTTTTTGAGGAAGGTGAGTGGCTGAATATTAATGTAGAGTCAAAAGATTGGTTGACATTTGCACAGCATTTACGAAGTGAGGCATCGTTATTCTTCGATTATCTTTTTTGCCTCACCTGCATTGACTGGAAGACTCACCTGACAATGGTCTACCACATGTCCTCTACAAAATACCGGCACAATATAGTGGTAAAATCAAAACTTGACAGGAATAAGCCCGAAATAGAAACAGTAAGTAAAATATGGCGGACTGCAGAATTTAATGAAAGAGAAGTTTATGAAATGTTTGGTGTTAATTTTCTGAACCATCCGGATTTGAGGCTATTGATTTTACCTGATGGATGGGAAGGAAAAAAACCCATGTTAAAAGATTTCGAAGACCCGGTAAATATGATAAGACTATAGGGGGCATCGATTGTGAACAAAAAACTTTATGGATCAAAATGAAAGAAACTTTTTTAATAATAAAAAAACAAGTTATCCCTTTTAGGGGGTAGGGGCAAATGGTTGAAGAAATCGGTACAACTGAAGAAGGTGATTTAATTATTAATGTAGGACCACAGCATCCCGCTACCCATGGTGTGTTGCACCTGGTAATTACTTTGAATGGCGAAACTATTAAAAAAGTAGAGCCCCATCTTGGTTATATTCACCGCTCTATTGAAAAAATGTGTGAGAGCCTCACCTACCGTCAATTCATTTATGTTACCAGCCGGATGGATTATCTCTCTGCTCACATTAACAATCACGCGTGTGCGTTATGTGTGGAGAAAGGTTTGCAGGTAGAGGTACCTCCAAGGGCGCAAGTGATAAGAATATTGCTTGATGAACTTACAAGAATTGCTTCGCATGAACTATGGTGGGGCGCTTTGGCTATGGATGTTGGCGCCTTTACTCCTTTCTTTCATGCATTCAGGGAGAGAGAAACCATCAACGACATAATGGAAGAAACCTGCGGGGCAAGATTGACTATGAACTTCATTGTGCCCGGTGGTTTGATGGCTGACATTCATCCTAACTTTCAAAAAAGGGTAAAAGAATTTATCACTTTATATAAATCAAAGATTAAGGAATATGATGAATTGGTCACTGACAATATTATCTTTCAAAACCGAATGAAAGGAGTCGGTTATTTGTCAGCCGAAGATGCAATATCATTTGGATGCAGCGGACCAACGGCAAGAGGCAGCGGTGTAGCTTGTGACATAAGGAAATTGTATCCTTATGAAGTTTACGATAAACTTGTCTTTGATGAAGTCTTGGAAACTGCCGGCGATTCTTTTGCCCGGTACATGGTACGTATAAGAGAAATGAATGAGTCCGTAAAAATCATAGAACAATTAATTGATAATATTCCCGAAGGCGATTTCCAGGCGAAAACTAAAGTGGTAATAAAATTGCCGAAGGGAGAATTTTATTCAAGGGTAGAAACAGCCCGTGGTGAGTTGGGAGTGTATATCGTGAGTGAAGGAGGAACAACGCCTTACAGGATAAAATTCCGGTCGCCTGGATTCTCTAACCTTTCCGCACTCGATCACATGGCAAGGGGCAGCAAACTGGGAGACCTTGTAGCGATGATGGGGACATTGGATTTGGTGATACCGGATATTGACAGGTAAGAAAATTTCGTTTATAATATAAATCATTAAGCCTCTGGGGCTGGGGTTATGTGGAGCTTTTCTAATATAGCAGATTCTATTCACCAATGGTTGAACGACACATTCAACCCCACATTGGCTACCATTTTTGAAATGGTGATCGCAGGTATTTGTGTTATTAGTTTATTTGCAATATTGGGATTAATATTAGTGCTCATGGAGCGGAAAGTCTCTGCATGGATACAGATACGCTTGGGTCCAAATCGTGTTGGACCAAAAGGGATATTTCAATCACTGGCAGATACGGTAAAATTATTGGTGAAGGAAGGATTGACTCCAACAGGAGCTGATAAATTTTTATTTAATCTCGCTCCCTATATGGCGCTTATAATTGCCATGTTACTGATGGCGCCATTAGCTTTTGCGAAAGATTTCCAGATGTGGGATGTAAATATTGGTGTATTATATGTATCGGCTATTTCATCAGTTTCTGTTATAAGTATTTTAATAGCCGGGTGGTCCAGTAATAATAAATATTCATTAATGGGTGCTATGCGTAGTGGTGCACAAATTGTGAGTTATGAATTGTCTGCCGGATTCTCTGTGCTCTCTGTAGTAGTATTGGCAGGCAGTTTAAATTTGAATGCCATCATTCAATCGCAGGCAGATGGATGGTGGATAATTAAAGGGCATATCCCTGTGATGATTTCTTTTGTCATTTTCATAATTGCAGTAACTGCTGAAACCAATCGTGCTCCCTTTGATTTGGCAGAAGCCGAATCAGAATTAACAGCCGGTTTTCACACAGAGTATTCGGGAATGAAATTCGCTTTGTTCTTTCTGGCCGAATACGTAAATGTTTTTATCGTTTGCGCTATAGGGGCGACTTTGTTTCTTGGCGGATGGATGCCTTTTCACATTGGGCATTGGGAAGGATTTAATCATGTGATGGATTATATCCCTTCCAGCATTTGGTTTTTTGGAAAAACCTTTTTTCTAATATTTCTGATCATGTGGTTCAGGTGGACTTTTCCAAGGTTGCGTATCGATCAGCTACTTAACCTGGAATGGAAATATTTATTACCGATAAGTATGTTTAATATTTTATTGATAACGGCAATAGCGATATTGGGATGGTATTTTTGACTGCCAAGCCTGAAGGGAAAAAAAATGCAGCTTTTAATAATTTGAGAAAGTTAAATTCTGTTGATATTTAAATTTTAAACTTTATCACTTCAAAATGAATAAAGCATCAAATGAGTTTAAGAACTCCTCAACTCCCCCGCCAGGTGGCGGAGGGTGGCGGGGGTATTTTAAAGATATTTTCAACGCGGTAAAGTCATTATTGATAGGCCTGCGCAGGACAGGATATTATTTTACACATCATAAAGAAATTATCACGCAGCAATATCCCGACAACAGGGAAACCTTGAATTTGCCTGACAGATTCAAAGGGGAAGTAGTAATGCCGCATAATGACAACAATGAACATCGCTGTACCGGTTGTACAGCATGTGAGCTTGCTTGCCCAAATGGGAGCCTTAAAGTGATTACCCAATTTGACATTACACCTGAAGGCAAAAAGAAAAAAGCAATTGATAAATTAGTGTATCATCTTGAACTCTGTACAATGTGCAATTTATGCATCATCGCCTGCCCTTCTGATGCTATTGTAATGGCGCAAACATTTGAGCATAGCGTATTCGACCGAAGCCAGCTAACTAAAATATTGAACAATCCCGGATCAAAAATAATGGAGGGAGTAGAATGATGAGCGGATCAACTATTATATTTTATATGCTCGCAGCACTTACTTTAGTGAGTGGATTGCTGGCGGTTTCAACACGCCAAATATTCAGGGCCGCCATCTTCCTTTTATTTACTTTAATAGGAGTTGCAGGCCTGTATTTCTGGATGCAGTACGAATTTATCGCAGCTGTGCAAATAGTTGTGTATGTAGGCGGCATCACCGTATTGATTATTTTCTCCATTTTCTTAACACAACAGGCTGGAGAAAAAATGGCCATGCAAAAAATAGGACGACAAATTTTTTCTGCATTGGCCGCCTTTTGCGGATTTGCTTTAATCATGATACAGTTGTTTCAACATACTTTCATCTCAACTGCAAATAAGGCAATAGAGCCAGGCGTTGCAAATATTGGTACGCAAATGCTGTCAGTAAATAATGGCGGCTATGCATTACCGTTTGAGGTAGTGAGTATATTATTGCTTGCTGCTTTAATAGGGTGTATTGTAATTGCGGCCCCCTCAAACACGGTCAAAGGCGACAAATCCCAAATCACAAAACTTAACCCCGAAACAACATGATGCAACCGGGGCTATATCACATATTATTAATCAGCACAGCGCTATTCTTTATAGGTGTTTATGGTTTCTTCACGAGAAGAAATTTAATAACGATGTTAATGAGTGTTGAATTGATATTGAATAGTGTGAATTTGAATTTTATTGCATTCAACAAGTACCTGTGGCCTGATAAACTGGACGGATTATTTTTTACAATATTTATCATTGCGATTGCTGCAGCCGAGGCTGCTGTGGCTATTGCAATCATTATTAATTTATACAGAAGTCATCATTCAATTGATGTGAATAGTGCGGAAGAGATGAGATATTAAATTGTTGAAATCAAACTAATGCTATTTAATTAACAATTTAAACACATATCCCGCAAACGATCGAAGATCACAAAGCAATTGTCCTTTTGAGCTTTGAGGTATTGTGGAAAAGAGTTCACCTAATAACAGCCTTAATTTAAAACTAAATGCCGGATCCAATTTACATAGCGCTGATTCCCTTGCTTCCGCTGGCGACATTTGTACTGCTTGGATTATTCGGAAGAAAATATTTTCAGAACTCATCGGGTATTATCGCGACTGTATTATTATTGGCAGCAACTATTTTGGCAAGCTATACAGCTTATGGCTATTTTTTTAAGTATGGAAAAATACATGGTATTTATGAAAAACTCGTGCCATTAAAACTCACCTGGCTTGAATTTTCACCAGGCCTTTCCATTGATATGGGCATCCTGCTCGACCCTGGTTCAATAATGATGCTCGTGGTGATAACTTTTATTTCATTAATGGTACACATCTACAGCCTGGCCTACATGAAAGGCGAAGAACGGTTCGCAACTTATTATTCTTTTTTGGGAATGTTTACATTCTCCATGTTAGCATTGGTTATTTCTTCCAATATTTTCCAGATGTATATTTTCTGGGAACTGGTGGGCATCTCTTCATTTTTACTGATTGGATTTTATTATGATAAGCCCAGTGCTGTAGCGGCTTGTAAGAAGGCCTTTATTGTGACACGATTTGCCGACCTGGGATTTTTAATTGGAATACTGGTGCTCTCTTTTTATTCAGGAACATTAGATTTCAAAACTCTTATTCAACGATTAACATCACCCGGATCAGCAGAGTTGAATACAGCTTTGGCTTCATCATTCATGGGTGTCTCTGCATTAACATGGGGAATGATACTGGTTTTTATAGGTGCTGCCGGAAAAAGCGCCATGTTCCCGTTACACATTTGGCTGCCCGATGCCATGGAAGGCCCAACTCCGGTTTCGGCCCTGATACATGCTGCGACGATGGTGGTAGCCGGCGTTTTCTTAGTCGCCAGGCTGTTTCCTGTTTTTGCATTATCAGCATCCGGGGCATTACAATTAGTTGCTTATGTTGGCTGCTTCTCCGCATTGATAGCGGCGATAATTGCCTGCACGCAAACTGATATAAAACGAGTACTGGCATTTTCTACCATGTCGCAGATTGGTTATATGATGTTCGCATTAGGAGTATCCAAATATGGAGGTGAGAACGGTTTGGGTTTTACAGCGTCGATGTTTCATCTTTTTACTCATGCCATGTTCAAAGCATTATTATTCTTAGGTGCAGGGGTTATTATTCATTTCATTCATAGTAATGAAATAAAGGACATGGGTGGTTTGAGAAAATATTTACCTGTTACGCATTTTACGTTTTTAATTGCCTGTCTTTCTATTTCAGGCATACCGCCGTTTTCAGGTTTCTTCAGTAAAGAAGAAATATTATTGGCTGCTTTCCGGCAAAACAAAATTATTTATTGGGCTGCCCTGATCACCTCAGGTCTAACAGCCTTTTATATGTTCCGTTTATACTTTAGTATTTTTTGGAAGAAGGAGCATCATCCACATAGCGAGCACCAAAGTGAAGGCGGTTTTGCGGTAATACTGCCGCTTGTTTTATTAGCCATTGGAGCGGCTGCGACAGGATTCATTCCTTTCGGGAATTTTGTTAGTTCCGATGGAATGCCTCTAGAATCACATTTCCATTTACAATTTTCAATTGCTCCTGTTGCACTAGGACTTGCAGGAATTTTTGTCGCAACGTTGCTATATAAAAAAACAAATGACAGGTCAGCAAAACTGGCTTCCTCGTTAGGAGGGTTTTATAAATTGGCAGTGCACAAATTTTACGTTGATGAAATATATTTATTTGTAACTAGGAAGGTATTGTTCAATCTCGTTGGTAAACCAGCGGCCTGGTTTGACAGGAATATTGTGGATGGAACAGTGAATCTAACAGGAAAGGTTACACTTGGGATTTCAACGAAAATTAAAAAATTTCAATCAGGAAAAGTACAGCAATACTCCATCTTCTTTTTAGCAGGTGTGATAGTATTGGCAGTGTTGTTCATTTATGTATTGAGATAAAAAAATTTCTTCAGACAAAAACCACATGAATCTTTTATTACTTATAGGAACTCCTGTACTGACCGCTTTGCTCGTGCTGCTCTCCCGCAGGCAACAACAGGTAAAATGGGTTTCCCTGGCCGGATCAATTGTGCAATTAGTATTAGCTTTTATTTTACTGTTTGCTTTCAGGCAGGAAAGGGCACTGAATAATTTGTCACAAATGCTATTTGAACAGAACTATACTTTGTTTGCTACACTCAATATCAATTTTCATGTTGGGGTTGATGGCATTTCAGTTGCGATGGTTTTGCTCACCTCATTTATTTTAATCGCCGGAGTGCTGGTATCATGGAACGTTGAGAAGATGACTAAAGAATTTTATTTCCTTCTCATACTTCTCGCACTGGGTGCCTATGGATTTTTTATTTCGCTTGATTTATTTGTACTTTTCTTTTTCCTTGAAATTTCAGTGATACCAAAATACTTATTGATAGGAATTTGGGGAAGCGGAAAAAAAGAATACGCCGCCAATAAACTCGCGCTGATGCTGATGGGAGGCTCAGCCTTAATATTAGTTGGGATACTGGGCTTGTATTTTACAACCGGGCATAGTTTTGATTTACTGGCTATTTCAAAAACAAAAATCCCTTATAACATTCAGCACATAGTATTTCCGTTATTGTTTGTTGGTTTTGGTGTGTTCACCGCGTTATTTCCTTTACACACATGGGTACCTGATGGACACTCTTCCGCTCCTACTGCAGGTTCTATGTTTCTTGCAGGCATCTCCATGAAACTTGGCGGCTATGGCTGTTTGAGAGTTGCCACTTACCTGCTCCCTGAAGGGGCAAAAGAATATGCTACTATCATTATCATTCTTTCAGCTATCGCCATTTTGTATGGAGCCTTTGCCACGATGATGCAGAAGGATTTAAAATATATCAATGCCTATTCATCTGTGAGTCATGTTGGCTTCAGTTTACTTGGCATCGGCATGCTCACTCAAACTGCCATTACCGGGTCACTAATGCAAATGGTATCGCATGGATTAATGACCGCACTTTTCTTCGCCGTTATCGGAATGATTTACGAAAGAACACATACTCGTATAGTTGGCGAAATGGGTGGGCTTATGAAAGTCATGCCTTTTATAACTACTGTATTATTTATCGTCGGTCTCTGTTCACTCGGGCTTCCGGGATTAAGCGGGTTTGTTGCTGAAGTAACAGTTTTTGTCGGCTCCTGGCAGCACGATGATCCGTTTCATCGAATTGCAACAATTGTGGCAACCATGTCGATTGTGGTAACAGCGGTATATATTTTAAGAGCTATCGGAACTACCGCCATGGGCCCGATAAAAAATGAAAATTATTTGCGATTGAAAGATGCAGCATGGAATGAAAAGCTGGCGGCGATAATACTCGTCGCAGGAATTATAGCGATAGGGGTTGCCCCCGGTTGGTTGAATGATTTGCTCAGACCTGCCGCTGAAGAAATTATGAACAGGATTACAGGAAGCTGAAAAAAATTTTAGAATGACTGAATTTTTTACATTGATGAAAAATGAACTGGTGATAACAGCTATCATTTTCTTATTGCTGTTTATTAAAATTAGCAAGGGGATGAAGAATGAATTATTGTTATCACTAATTCAGGTAATGCTCTTAATCAATTTTATCATTGGCATTTTTTTCAATAAAGAGGGGAATCTCTTTGGAGATATGTTTCAAAATAATCCACTGATTGTTTTTCAGAAAAGTATTTTAAGCTTTGCAGTTTATCTTATTTCATTGCTCTGCTCAGGGTGGCTAAGGAAAAGCCAACACCTGGCTGAATTTTTTATGCTGATGCTATCAGCCTTGCTTGGAATGTTCCTGATGATTTCCAGTGGTAATTTGCTGATTTTTTATCTGTCGCTGGAGTTGGCTACCATCCCCGTTGCAGCTATGGCTAATTTTGATCTTGAGAAAAAACGTTCGTCCGAAGGCGCTATGAAAATGATTTTGTCATCCGCATTTTCATCTGGAATTTTATTATTTGGAATTTCTTTGTTGTATGGGGCTACGGGAACTATCAGCTTCGCTGAGATACCACAACACCTTGACCCTTCTTCATCATTGCAAATCCTGGCATTCGTGTTCCTCGTTGCCGCCTTTGCTTTTAAACTATCCATTGTTCCCTTCCACTTATGGACGGCTGATGTGTATGAAGGCTCTCCCATTGCAGTGACCTCTTTTTTATCCGTTGTATCAAAAGGCTCCGTGGCATTTATTTTCATTAGTGTTTTGTATAAAGTATTTCAACCTATGCAGGAGTTGTGGTACACTATGCTAGTAATACTGGCTATTGCCACCATGGCTATTGGGAATTTATTTGCGTTGCGCCAACAAAATATAAAACGTTTCCTTGCTTTTTCTTCTATTGCACAGGTTGGTTTTATTTTGGTAGGTATGAGCAGCAATGATAATTTTGGTATTACCGCTGTAGTTTATTTCGTGCTGATCTATGTGTTTTCTAACCTTGCAGCTTTTGGTGTAGCATCCGTTATTTTAGAAAATTCAGGTAAAGAAAATATTGACGATTATAAAGGTTTATACAATACTAATCCTTTCCTGGGCTGGATACTTGCATTAGCTTTATTTTCCCTGGCTGGTATCCCACCAACAGCAGGTTTCTTTGGTAAACTTTTCCTGCTAACGGCAGGAGCCTCAAAGGGGAATTACTGGTTTATCACAATTGCAGCCTTAAATATGGTTGTTTCTCTATACTATTACCTCCGGGTGATAAGAACCGTATTTATGGATAGAAATGAAAAGCCCATAGAGAAGATAAAAACCGGTGCCCCTGAAACGCTCGGCTTGCTTATTTGCGGTGCGGCCATAGTGCTTATTGGCTTTATGGGTTTGATATACGATTACATTTTTACTTTAAGTTAATTACGCTATGGCTATTAATAAAAACCATGAATTTGAGGAATTGGATGGCGTTAAATGTGGCATCGTGGAGAAGAATGTAAACCCGGAAAGAGTTACTTTTTTAGAAGAATTGCTGGAGTATAATGGCTATGCTGTAATGATTGTTCCAACTCCTCCACCTAAACAAGCGCCGATGCCAACTTCAAAAGCAGGAGAAGAGGCTGCCCCTCCACCCCCAACTGTAGTGTCACGGGAAACATTCACAGTTGGTGTAACGGATTATACTTTCAACACCATCAATGCGATATTTGGACGAACGCTTAAAACAAAAACCGGGCATATAGTCACACTCGCCTACTGGCAGCAGAAAGAATCCACTAGTCATGATGAAATTCCTTACTTCGACGCCGGGAAATGATTAAGAGGGTTGTCAGCCATTGATAAAGTTTGTTTAACTCAAAAATGCTCCTGCCAGGATTGGCAACCCCGCTAAAATTTGACTACAACCTCTGTGATTCTGGTATTATTTTTCAAAATAAAAAACGATCTTGCCCACAAATTTTTTAAATCATGGAAGTAAAAAATTTATTTGATCAGGGTGTCAAGCAGGATATCGTCGACCGAATTAACAAATTAACACCAGGCACCCAATCACTATGGGGCAAAATGAATGTGGAACAAATGCTTGCACATGCACAGCGGCCTATTGGAGTTGCATTTGGAACACATCAACTGAAAGGAAATTTTCTCATTAAAATTATCGGCCATTTTTTTAAATCCGTTCTATATAATGAGAAACCCTATAAGCATGGGCTTCCCACTGATAAATCTTACATAGTAACTGACCAAAAGAATTTTGAAATTGAGCGGAATAAGCTGATCGATATGCTATTGCAGTTTAACGAGGAAAATATTACCACCATTATGCACCCGGTTTTTGGTAAACTTACAAAAGAGCAATTGAGCAAAGCCACCTG
>JBKJRY010000149.1:0-9258 GCA_046593045.1 Chitinophagaceae bacterium
ACCTGAACTTGCATATCTTATGTTTTTGACAATTCGTAAGTTCACCTATTTGGGTGAAAATAAAATAAGCCTCTTTTCCACACTACGTGCAGAACTGAGGCTTATTTAGTCATATAACTTGCGCTATTGAGGTTAATTGCGGAGACAGGCAATTATTTTTAAGTAACATTGTTATAAAATCAAATTGCTATGATCATTAAAAAAACATCCCTTGTTATTATATTAATCAGCTGCGTCAACTTTCTTTTTGCACAAAAAAAGGCAAGCGTTTCATCCCCGGATAAACAGCTGACTTTTTCATTTGCTCTTTCAGCCGGGCATCCTGAATATGCAGTTGCTTATAAAAAGAACAACTTAATAGAACATAGCAAGCTTGGGCTCAACTTTATTGGCAATGATTTTTTTGGCAACGATATTACAACCGGGCACATCATTCTTAAAGATGGAATTGAAGATTACACATTGCCGCAAGGAAAAGCAAGCAAGGTGCATGACGCTTACAAAGAAGCCATAATTCCCATGAAGGAGCGTAATGGCAAAAAAAGGCTGATCAATTTAAGTGTTCGTGTATTTAATAATGGCGTTGCATTTCGATACGAATTCCCTGAACAGGATAACTGGACCGATTACATACTTACTGATGAAAATTCGAACTTTAATCTTAGCGGCAACCCAACTGCCAGGGTAGCTTTCCTTGAAAACTTTAATACCTCCCACGAGCATCGTTATAATGTGATGCCGCTGGCAGATATTAAGAACGATACTTTAATGGATATGCCCGCGCTTTTTGAATTCCCGGGTAACATATACATGGCCATTACTGAAGCAAACCTGGTAAACTATGCAGGCATGTCGCTGATAAAACATAACGGCATACTTACCAGCCAGCTCAGCCCTTTGCCGGGGCAGGATTCCATAAAAGTAAAAGTTACATTGCCGCATCATACACCGTGGCGAGTAATGATGATCAGCGATCGTGTGGGCGCTCTTATTGAATCCAATCTTCTTACTGACCTGGCAGAGCCATGCAAAATACAGGACTTAAGCTGGCTTACACCCGGTAAAGCCACCTTTCATTGGTGGAATGGGGACATATCGCCGGATACCACGTGGGAGCCGGGAGCAAATTTTGATTTCGAAAAATATTATATTGATTTTGCTGCCCGCAATGGGATTGAATTTCATACGGTGATTGGTTACAGGCAGGTAGCCTGGTACCAGAATGATGGTGAACAATATGCACCCGGCCCAAATACGGATGTAACAAAACCAAGGCCTGGCCTCGATATACAGTCATTGAGCGATTATGCAAAAAGCAAAGGGGTAAAGCTTCGCTTCTGGGTGCACTGGCAGGCTCTTTATCCCAAACTTGACAGCGCTTTTGCTCTTTACGAGAAATGGGGCATCGCAGGAATGATGGTTGACTTTATGGACCGTGACGATCAGGAGATGGTGAATATGCAGGAAGAAATATTACAGAAAGCTGCATCACATCACCTCGAAATACAATTTCACGGGGCGTATAAGCCTACGGGACTTAGCCGCACTTACCCTAATGAATCAACCCGTGAAGGCACATTGAATTATGAAAATGACAAATGGGGCAATCTTATTACACCGGATGATGATATCAATATTCCTTTTACACGCGGGCTTACCGGCTGTACTGATTACCACCTTGGTGGTTTCCGGGCGGCGCCGAAAGATAATTTTAAAGTAACCACTCTACGTCCTCATGTGCTGGGCACCCGCTGCCACATGCTGGCCATGTACATCGTATTGGAAAATCACATGTCAATGGTATGCGACGAGCCCGAGGCGTATGAAGGCCAGGATGGTTTTGATCTTCTCTGTAAAATGCCTACGGTATGGGACGAGACGGTGGTGCCCGGTGCGGCAGTGGGTCAATGGGTATCCATTGCAAGAAGAAAAGGAACGGAATGGTATGTGGGCACCATCAACAACAGCACACCCAGGACAGTTACTCTACTGCTTGATTTTCTGCCTGCCGGAAATTACCGTGCGGAAATATATAGGGACGGCCCCGATGCGGTAAATAATCCCAACGTGTTGGTTAAGGAAAGCAAGGAGGTGAATTCAGGAAGTAAATTGGTGTTTGACCTGCCGGCCGGTGGCGGAGAAGTAGTTAGAATTACGACGCTTTAGTGCCCTAATGTAGTGTTTAATGCAGCAGGTAAAAGTGTGGGCAAAGTTCTTTGATGATGCTTTGCGCCATATTGTGTAGCCTGCTTGGCCTTATTATTTGTTCCCGTCTTTCGTCTTGATGCACTATGTTTTTTCGCTATTTATATTTTTATTATGAAATTTCAAACTAAATTTATTGTACAAATTATTTACCGGTGCGACTTCTAAAAAATAAACTTCTGATAAAGCTGGCCCTCTTCGTACTGGCCTTCCAGGTAGTAAACATGAGCATCGATGTACCCGTGGCTCAGATGAAGAATAGCGCCACAAAGGGAGACTTCAATTTTATAGATACATACATTGAATTTGTTACGGAAGTGATTTTTAAATACGAAAACGCGATTCCAGAATCCAGGCACAGGCACCACCGGGAATTACAGGCACATCAGCAGGTGCAGGTTATTTGCCAACAAATTCAGATTGCTGAGCCTTCATTGGCTGCTCCTTCACCGTCAAAAGGTTACCCTGTTTATATAAATAACTACGCCTTCCAGTTTGTACAGGAATTTAATCGTCCCCCTTCTTCAACCTGATCAATCATTTCCAGGATACTAATAATTAAACCGGCCTTACAACCAGGCATGCCGGTTGCCTTGACGCATAATACACTAACCAATAAATGAATAAAAAAATGAAAAAAATATTAATAGCATCAGCCATATTTTTTACAAGTTTGGGCTTTGCAACCGCCCAACAGGCTCCCGCAAAAACTACAGAAAAGAAAGCCAAAATGACGACAACCGTTAAGAAGGCGCATAAAAAAGACATGAACACCGGTGACGTAGCTAAGACAACAGGTGTAAAAAAACATAGCACAGTTGACATGAAGATGAAGAAACATAGAATGACCGCAAAAGCCAATGTTTCAGCCCAGGCCAAAAAGACTGAAACGAAAAAGTAAGTTTTATTCCGTACTTTTTAGAAGCCGTCTCATAATAATGGGGCGGTTTCTTTTTTCAGGGATAACTCTTGTGGCGAAACCTTTAAGGCAATAATTCGCAATTTTTATATTCCTGCAAACTGGCCAGGTTGCTGAGCGGGCAATTCTATTACCTTGTATTTTTAGATTCCGCTTCATGATGATTATAGCTGAGTATGCGCGCCATTTTCCATACACCATTTTTAAGAAGCCACAGCTGTGTAAAATTGGCGGCACCTGTAAGATACTCTGGCTTCCCTTTCTCAGTTATATAAAATACATGCTCACCGGAAATAATAGCACCATAAATTTCCTGTCCATTTTGCATTGGATATACATGTACAGTGCCTGCTACAGCTTCTCTTCTTAAACGGTTACTTTCGGTGCCGCAAATATTTTTATCTAATGATTCTATGAGCGCCTTTGTACCAGAGGTAATACCTCCTTTATCATGGTAGAATTCTACATCATCCGTAAAAAAGTTCTTAAAATGAGCAGTATCACAATTATTATAGGCATTCCAGAAAGCGCTGTCAAGATGTAAAATGGTAGCAGTTACATTTGGCGGTTCTGCCTGTGCAATTGCTTTTGGGCTGAAGGCGGATAATATAAGTACAAACAAGCTCGTGTAAATCGCTTTCATTTTTTGGTTTTTTACTGCGTTAGTATTTTTTTTATTCCCTGGCACATCAATTTAATCTGCCGGTAACTCTCATATGAATTTTCATCTTTGTAAAGTTTTATCTCAAGTACACCGGGCGATTTTTTTATATCAAATTTTGTTTGATCGTCAAGAGCGATCGTACCATCTATTTGTGAATTCACAAAAGACATATTACTTCTTATGACGATCCTGTCGTTCATGTATTTTTCCACATCTCTTGTTTTGCTCATACTAAAATATGCCTTCATGGAATAATAATCATCAGACTCCTTATAGTGGATACTGGTGTCATGATCATTATGAATGCAGGAAAAAGAAATGGTGATAAAAACAATGGCGTAAAAAAATAAAACAGGCAACTTTTTCATTGTAATTGATTTACCTGTGAATAAATAATTTACTGAAATGGCTGACACCAGTTCAGGCTGTTTAATTGATCCGGTTGAAGTTGCTGAAACAAATTTGAGAAGTTGAGGTACAAAAATAATAATGAAAATGAAATTTTATTTTTGTTTACATAAGTGGCAATACCAGCATGTAAGCGGGATGTTAACCCGGTTTGTACCACGCCATAGACTGTACCGCGGCCATGAAATTTACCCGATTAATAAAGTGTGAACTTTATATCCCTATCTTCAAATATCCATTCAAAATCATACATGAAAAAAATATTTCTATTAGCGCCGGCACTCCTTTTATTTATTACGATACTGGCACAGCAGGAGCCGGGAAAGAAAAAAGTAACACGACCGCCAGCTACTGTTACTGCAGAAGAGCTACGTGATTCCACTTATGGGAGCCTCAGGTGGCGCAACATTGGACCTTTCCGGGGAGGGCGCTCGGTAACTGCAACAGGAGTGGTAACAGATCCGCTGGTATATTATATGGGCACAACTGGTGGTGGAGTTTGGAAAACCACGGATGCAGGCGGTAACTGGCAAAATATTTCTGACGAATTTTTTAAGACAGGTTCCGTAGGCGCTGTAGCGGTATGCGAAAGCGACCCAAATGTAGTGTTCGTTGGCATGGGCGAGCATGCTGTACGCGGGGTGATGACATCATATGGAGATGGTGTGTATAAATCAACCGATGCCGGGAAAACATGGAAGAAAATGGGTCTCGATCTTACCCGCCATATCTCCGGTATATGTATACATCCTGATAATCCTGATATTGTTTATATCGCCGCGCAGGGTGCATTATACGGCCCGACGGAGGAGCGTGGTGTTTATAAATCTGTTGACGGTGGGGTAACCTGGAAAAAAGTTTTGTATGTAGATGAACATACGGGTTGTGCAGACCTAAGTATGGATATGACCAATCCAAGAATTTTATACGCGGCCATGTGGGACCATCAGCGTACGCCATGGGAAATAAAAAGTGGTGGCAAAGGAAGCGGTATGTATAAATCCACTGATGCCGGTGAAACATGGAAAAAAATTGAGAAAGGCCTCCCCAAAGAAAAAGGTAAAATGGCCGTGGGTGTGTCGCGGTCCAATCCTGAAAAATTGTATGCGGTAGTGGAAGGGAATTCTGAAAAAGAAGAAGGCGGATTGTTTGCAAGTAACGATGCAGGTAAAAGTTGGGAGAGAGTAAGCAAAGATCACAGGCTCGTGCAAAGAGCCTGGTATTATATTGAGCTTTGCGTAGATCCGCAAAATGAAAACGTAGTGTATGTTTTTAATTCGCCCGGTTTGCAATCAATTGATGGCGGCAAAACATGGACCACCCTTCATGGTACACATGGGGATTATCACCAGATGTGGATCAACCCAAACAATAATAAAAACATGATCATATCCAATGATGGAGGCGCGGCAATAAGTTTTAATACAGGGAGCACATGGTCCACGCAAAACAACCAGCCAACCGGGCAATTTTACCGGGTGATTGCTGACAACCGTTTTCCCTATTATGTATATGGGGGCCAGCAGGATGATGGCTCTGTAATGATCGCCAGCCGCAATCTTGCAGGTAGCAATATTGGTGAACGGAACTGGACTTTTTCTGCGGGAAGTGAGAGTGCTTTTATTGCATTTGATCCTGACAATCCGCGGTATGTTTTGGGTGGAAGTTACCAGGGTACTATTGAATATCTTGACCAGGAGACGCAACAAGCCAAACCTGTGATGGTTGCACCGATACAGTACCAATCTTTACAGCCAAAGGATATGAAATACCGTTTTAACTGGAACGCGCCTGTAATAAATTCTCCCAACGATCGCAACATCTTTTATCATGCCGGTAATGTTTTATTGCGAACCGCAAATAAAGGACTTAAATGGGAGTTGATTTCTCCTGATCTTACCCGGCATGATACTTTAAAAATGGGACTCGGGGGTGTGCCTTATACGAATGAAGGAGCAGGTGGCGAAAATTATGCAACTATTGCTTACGTGAAAGAATCGCCCCTTGAAAAAGGAGTAATATGGACCGGCAGCGATGACGGCCTTGTGTACCTGACCCGTGATGATGGAAAGACATGGGATAATGTAACGCCTGCCGGCCTTAGTGAGTGTCTTGTGAACTGTATTGAAATTTCTCCTTTTGACAAGGCAACTGCTTACATTGCCACTACCCGTTATAAGTTTAATGACTTTACGCCGGCGATATATAAAACTACCAATTATGGTAAAACATGGACCAACATAAGTAATGGTATTCCTTATGGGGCTTATACAAGATGTGTGCGGGAAGACGATGTACAAAAAGATCTCTTATATACCGGCACCGAAACAGGATTTTACCTTTCTTATAATGGTGGCAAAACATGGAAGCACCAGCAATTGAATTTACCGGTAACACCAATTACAGATCTTATCGTGCATAATGGAAATCTTATTGCATCTACTATGGGCAGGGCTTTTTGGATCCTTGATGACCTGACTGTGTTCCGGGAATTTAGCGGAAGTGATACCACTAAAAAATTTGAAATCTTACAACCTGCTGATGCATACCGTGTTTCAGGAAGCAGCACCCTTGATGCTACACAAGGCGATGATGATGAAGCACCTGTCATTGCAAGCGCGGGTACTAATCCTCCCACGGGGGTATCTATCTATTACCTGGTTCCGGCGAAACCTGATTCAATACAACTCACGCTGGATATCCTGGGTGAAAAAGGGCAACTTGTTCGCAGCTATTCATCAAAGCCTGATAAAAAGTTTGTAAAGTTCCCGGGAGGGCCTGAGGCCAATCCAGTCCTACCGAATAAACCGGGACTTAACCGTTTTGTGTGGGATATACGGCACACTACCTTGCCGGGCGTAAAGGATGTATTTATTGAAGGCAGTTATAAAGGACGCAGAGCGGCGCCGGGCATTTACCATGCACGGTTAAAAACAGATAAGGAAGAAAAAACCACAAGTTTTAAAGTTCTCCCTGATCCCCGGATCAATGTAGGTCCTGCTGACTATGCAGAACAGGAACAAACCCTTGCAGAGATTGATGGTACAATAAAAGACATACATAATAGTGTAAATCAAATGCGGCTTGTGCGCAAACAGATCACTGAGCTTAATGATCTGTTGATTGATACAGTAAAGTACAAAACGATAATTGACAGTGGCAAATCATTAGTAAAAAAATTGACCGGGTGGGAGGAAAAACTCGTACAGCCTAAATCACAGAGCAATGATGACGTCATCAATTTTGTAAACATGCTCAGTGCGGACTATATATTTTTAAAGGGCGAAAATGATGTAAACACCCCGGTTGTTACCGCAGGCTCACGTGAACGCCTACCCGTATTAAATGCGCAATGGCAGCCCATAAAAAATGAATATGATAACCTTCAAAAACAGGTAGAAGATTTTAATACGCTTTGCAGGAACACAGGAATTGAGAAAATAACGTTACCAGAGATAAGAGAATAATACACACCCTAGTTTACATTAAATATGAAAATGCACATAACAGTGTGATTTATTAAATCACTCTATTTAATACCTGCGACAATATTTTTCAAAAAAGCATTCTCATCAAAAGACTTGTCGAGTGTTAAACCAAGGCGAACTACAACTAATTTTTTTGAAGGAATAATATAGATGTACTGGTATCCAAAACCATCGCAATAAAACATATCCCTGGGTACATCAGGATATTTTATTTGTGTAGGATGGTCCTTATCATAGCCATTTAACCAAAACTGGTAGCCATAATTTTTTAATGTATTGGATGCAGGCGGGGTAACAGTTTGCTTAACCCAGCCCTCGGGTAAAATTATTTCATCATTCCATACGCCGTCATTATAATACAGTAATCCAAAGCGTGCGTAATCTCTTGCAGTAGCCATAATATAGGAAGACCCTACATATGTGCCTGATGCATCCGGTTCGGGTAATGTATGGAACATGCCCAATTTATAAAACAATGCTTTAAAAGGATATGAAGCATACTCTTTTTCGCCTACTGTTTGCCGGATGATACGTGCTAGTATATTACTGTTGCCGCTGGAATAATTAAAGAATGTCCCCGGATCGTTTGCCAGGAAATGCCGTGCTGTGTATCCAGCCATATCATCTTTTTTATAAAGCATATTGGTTACGTCACTTGCTTTGGTATAATTCTCCTTGAAGTCAAGGCCACTTGTTTGTTGTAATAAATTTTTGAGTGTGATCGAGTGTCGTGGATCATCTGAATTAGACCACTCGGGAACCGGAGCAGGCTCGTCAACATTCAATTTGCCTTGTTTGACTAATGTGCCAATCAACGCAGACGTGAT
Source organism: Chitinophagaceae bacterium (assembly GCA_046593045.1). GTDB lineage: Bacteria > Bacteroidota > Bacteroidia > Chitinophagales > Chitinophagaceae > Ginsengibacter. The sequence goes on from JBKJRY010000149.1 coordinate 8,512, forward strand.
GCTTTTCGCCATTGACCATCCATACAATTTTGAATTTATGTTATATCCCGGGGCATATTTTTCTGCAACAAGCTGGCCATCATATAGCACAACAACTGCACGGGTTCTTTGTTTTTTTTTGGGATTGAGTTCGGTAAAAGATTCATCAACCGCGGCATTGATTTTATCTTTATTAATTGCCGGAATATCAGTACCAGGTATTTTATCGCCGTGAGGCCAGGGAATAGAATCGTTATTTGGAGGCGGAGTTCGTGGAATTGAAAACACCTGCGAGCGTAATTGTTCTTCGGGAATATCATTTATGAGGGTGCAACCAATTCCTACGCGGAAGATCGCCTTTTTCTTAGCGAATCCCAACACTTCAGAAGTAACAGATGAGTCTTCTAGGTTCACTTTATTTTTTACAATACTAAGCGGAAAGAATCCTAATTCATTTGACTCAATATCCTTCTGATCTCTCCCGGAAACAAACATACAGGTGCACATTTGCTTTGCGCTAAAACCGGTCATGATAGGCAAAGAAACCCATGCATAATAGACTGCAATTGATATTACAACGGAAATAATGATCCACATTATACGTCGGTATATTTTTTTAAAATGTGACATAATTTAGGAACTATTAATCATTGTTATACTTCACGCCGCATAGGAATGTGTAATGGAATTCTCAAAGAATTGAAAGTTTAAAGTTAAAAGTTTTTCCATTTGTTGTTTATAGTTATCATTTATAGTTTGGAAAAAGGT
>JBKJRY010000208.1:0-11043 GCA_046593045.1 Chitinophagaceae bacterium
GAAGATGGCGCCTTCATTGGCGATGCGGTCAATATTGGGTGTCTGCATTAGGTTGCTCCCATAAGCGCTTATGGCCTGGTAGGCATGGTCATCTGAAATTATCAAAACGATATTGGGTTTTTGATCCTGCTTTGGCGGCAGAAGTTGTGCCATACTATTGAACCACGTCAACATTAATAACCATAAAATATTTTTCATAGACTATTGATATTTGTTTAGACGAATCAATTTGAGTTTTTTCCTCTTATAGCTACCAGGTATTGAACAATCTCCTTAACAGAAGAATCCGGAACTGGCGCCCCAAAACTTTTTTGCATTTTTGTTACCAGGGCCAGCCATGTTTTTTCAGAAAGGTCCGGCTGCATTTGTACATACCGGGCCGAGTGACAGCTCACGCAATTATTTTGAAAGCTTTTATACCCCGGTGCTTCAGGCAGTTTTGTTATAACGCTGTAAAGGTCTCCCGGTGCGGGTGCAACGGAGATTTCTTTTTTATTGTTTGCGTCACTGCATGAAAAATTATAAGACGCACACAGAGAAAATAATACAATGATTTTTAGCCTGGCGTTCTTCATGGTTATTCCGCTTTTAAAGGTAATGTTTCAATTTCGTTGCGCATATACCCGCTATGGTTCCACTGGTGTATGGGTTGTGTTTCTCCTTTTGCGTTAGTCGCTTTCACCTGCAGCTTATTGATTCCCTTTTGTGAAGGTGTAAAAGCAAAGTGCCAGCGTCGCCAGGAGTATTTACCTAAATCAGCATCCAGATTTGCAAGTTGCCATGTGCTACCACTATCTGCAGATAATTCAACTTTTGTAATACCATCTCCTGCATCAAAAGCAAGGCCCTGTATATCGGTTTGCCGGCCAACTGCAATTACTTCATTTGGCTCAGGTGATACAAACAAGGAACGTACATTCATTTTACTAATAGGTTCTACATCGGTAGCGATTGCGCCAGGGCTTTCATTACCATTTGGTTCATCTTTGGGAACCAGGTACGCCTTCTTCATCCAAAACCCTTCGAAAGAGGTTGAATTTAGCTGGATATTGCTTAACATACCCACCCAGTAAGTAGCGTACCATCCCGGTACTACTAATTTTAGCGGGTAACCGTTCAATACCGGTAAAGGTTCACCATTCATTTCATAAGCAATCATCACCTCGCCATCATCAGCATGATTGAATTGCAGCGATTTTATAAAGTCGGGTGTAGTTGCCATTGGTGGTACATCAAGGCCATTAAAACTCACTTCTTTTGAATCGTTTTTTGCACCTGCCATCAACAATATATCTTTCAATTTTACACCCGTCCATTTAGCATTGCCCATAGCTCCGTTTTTCCACTGGCCACCAGGTACACGGGGATCAAAAAAACTCCTGGAATTACCGGCACATTGACATAAGGCCGTAATGGTAAAGGGGGCAAATTTAGTTTTGAGATCGTCAATAGATAAAGCAAGCTCCTTAGTAACATTACCGCCTATACGTAAACGAAACGTATCCGTATTAACGGAAGTGGGCAACCCGGCAAGATGCCAGCGCACAAAGAAAACGCTGTTGGGGGTGTAGTCCTGGAGGAAATATTTTAAAGGCGTCTCCAGGTTGGGCGGCCTGTCGGTAAGCAACAGGAGGCTGTCTTTGCCATCCGCTTTTATCCATGTATTTGCTGCTGTTTCTGCAGTATTTACTACTGGTGGTTTAGATTTGTTATTACAAGAAACAGTTGTTGCCAAAAGTAAAATATAAACGAAAATATTTTTCAACGCGTAGTAATTTTTTTTAAAGGCAACAAAGAATATATTTTATTAAAGGTAAAGTTTAATAGTTTTTAAAATGACGTTTTATTTTACTGCCGCCCGGGTTCGTGCCTACCGGGTTCGTGAGGGAGACTAACCAGGGATGTTCTTATCATCTCAATAGTGCTTTTACCATTTATTATTATATGCCTGGAAGAAGCAATCGTAAAAATTAATTGTGATGGTACTCTACAATTTAATAAACACTTTTTTCTTGTAAAGAAAATAACAGAGATACCATTCGATGGAAAATATAACAAGTGATGTAATTATCAATTTAAGCATTTCGGGAATATTGATAAAACCCATTAAGTTGTTGGTGATAACGCCCACATATTCGTTGAACCAGCGGCTCCCGACAATTTCAAAAAACAGGTAAATAAATAAAGAGTTCATGCCTACGATGGTAAAAAATGCGAGGTATTTTTTATGGTCTCTTATATCAATCCACCAATAAATAAACGCATAGGCCAATACCACCCATCCTAGTGATGCCAGCGTAAATGAAGTGGTAGCTATCTTTTTTATAATAGGTGTAACACCGGCAATATCCAATAAAAAGCCAAGAACCAAAGTAGTAACACCCCAGATAACCAACCATTTTATTTTACGGGTATTTAATAAAATTTTTCCAACCATTGCACCAGCAATTGTATGAACAGCAGTCGGGATGCAGTTTATAGCAACCCAGCCGCCGGCATTTATTTTATTCATCAGGATTAAGTCCATGTAATTACCAAAATTATGCTGGTCCACAAATGGCTGATTAAACCCGGGGACGTTGGTATACCTGTACAACACTTCAGTAAGAAGCAACAACAGGACGCAAACGATTATTTGTGAAACGTAGGACCAGCGAAATATTAAAAAAGCGACTAAAGTTGTAAACGCTAGCTGTGTAAGCACATCCCATAATTCGAAAGATAAATGATTGCCCCGTACCGCATAATCCAATACACCCCAGAAAAAAAGCATCAGGCTTCTCTTTAATACTTTTTTAAAAGATTGGTTCCAGCTAATGCCGTTTTTACGTTGCTTGGCCAGTGAAAACGCCATCGCGGTACCTGCGATAAACATGAATGCGGGCTGAATAAGATCCCAAAAGTGCAACCCATTCCATGGATGGTGGAAAAATTGCAGGAAGAAGGAACTGAGAAATGAAGTACCCGAACTGTCGTAAAGGTGACTGTAGAGTTCAGTACTTTCCAATGCCAGCAACACCATTATTAAGCCGCGCATGAAATCAAGTGATACTATACGATTTGAGATGGCCGGAATGTTTTCAGCTATTTTCAAAGTAATTAATTTTAGAAGTAAAATTTAAATTTAAATGAAGGTTTTCAATATTCTAAGAGATTATGAATTTGCAGGTACTGAAGCAGCATAATTGTTTTGGCATCTTTGATCTCACCACTTTCTATCATATTTATTGCTTCCCTGAAACTGACTTCCAGCACTTCAATATTCTCTTGCTCATGAGCCACTCCCCCACCCTCGTTCACCTTCATACCGCTTGAATATTCAGCAACAAAAAAGTGTAGGATTTCCGTAACCGACCCGGGTGACATGTAAGCTTCAAATATTTTTTGGATCTTTTCAATCTTGTAACCGGTTTCTTCTTCCGTCTCACGGCGTATTGCATCGTCAGGATGTTCATTATCCAGCAGGCCTGCGCAGGCCTCTATCAACATGCCGGAACTATTTCCGTTCAGGTAAGTGGGCAACCGGAACTGCCTGGTAAGGATAACAGTATTTTGTTTTTTATTATACAGCAAAATGGCGGCGCCGTTTCCCCGGTCGTACACTTCTCTTTTTTGCGCCTCCCATTTTCCGTCAATGGTTAAATATTCATAAGTAATTTGTTTAAACTTAGACCAATCGCCTGCCAACACATCGGTCTTTACATTTCTTATTTCATAATCCATTAAAAAAAATTTAGCAATAATAAATGGTTTGCACAATATTACATTGGAAATTAATTAATTCAACAGTTTATGTATAAACAAAATTTTTTATTGAAAGTACAGGTAATCCAAACATCCTGCTGCAAAACCAGTCAATGGCAGGAATGGCAAATTTGTGCAAGGTGCAACTAACCTGTTTTTGAAGAAAAAACCGTCCTCCGGTTACTAACGGGTAAGCTATCAGTGTAAGAATAATTGATTGGTACAAAGCAATGGGGTATCATTGCTAATCGTAACTTTAAGCGGAAAACTTTCATAAAAATAATAATAGGATAAATGAAATTTATTAAAATCATACTGGTATGGACTGCTTTAATATTTACCACGCAAACATTATTTGCGCAAAATGATAGCCTCAATAAAAAAAATGATTCACTGAACGCAACGATCCTGGATCAATACAATAAAAAAATTGATGAGATTGAGAAACAACGAAAGCTAGATTCTATTCAAAAGGGCGAACTGGAAACCCAGCTTAATTCATTAAAAACTACCGATAACCTTAAGAAAGAAGAATTACAAAAAAAGCTGCAGGATTTAGAGAATAATGATGCCAAACGTCTTGCCCAAAAGAAGGCGCAAATAGATTCGCTGCGTATTACTGCAAAAGGCTTTCCCGTTATAGGTTTCTTTGATGATACATTGTTTTTAGTTTATAATAAACTTGGGAGCTTCTCAGCCCAGGATAGAGCAGAGGCCATCTCGAACCGCATTCGCATATTAGGCAAAAACATTTTCTTTAAACCTGACTCTTTAAAATTATCAGAAACAGAAAACAGTGTGGACATTGTTTTTGGAGAAACCATTATAACCAGTGTTTCTGAAAATGATGCTTTGTGGAATAATGACACCAAATATGAACAGGCAGTAAAATATAAAAATATAGTAAGCGATGAGTTAGTAAAATATAAGGCCGAGACGAGCTTTGTAACCCTGGCAAAGGAAATAGGGCTGGCTTTATTGGTGCTTATTATTATCGGCTTGCTGATTTTTTATTTCGGCAAGTTATTCAACTGGACCGCAAGGAAAATTCAATCTGAAGAAGATAAAAAAATACGTGGATTTAAAATAAAAAATTACACCCTCTTTGATGCAAAGCGGCAGGTTAATTTTTTATTATCGGTAAATACAATACTCAAATGGTTTATGATTTTGCTCGCGATTTATATCGCGTTGCCAATCTTATTCGGTATTTTCCCGTGGACCAAAAACTTTGCTGAGGTATTATTTGGTTACATCCTGAACCCGGTAAAAAAGATCGCACGTGGATTATGGAATTACCTTCCCAATATTATAACCATAATTGTAATTGTTATTGTTTTTCGCTATGTATTAAAAGGTATTCATTTCCTGAAAACAGAAATAGAAAATGGTAAACTTCACATCGCCGGATTTTTTGCTGATTGGGCAAATCCTACCTACCAGATTGTAAGGGTGTTGATTTTCGCCTTTATGATAATTGTAATATTTCCCTATCTTCCCGGAAGCGACTCTCCTATTTTTCGGGGCGTATCTGTTTTCTTGGGTTTCCTCTTTACTTTCGGATCAGCGGGTTCACTTTCAAATATTATTGCGGGTTTGGTGCTTACCTATATGCGTTTATTCAAGCTTGGCGATCGTGTAAAAATTGGTGATGTAACCGGCGATGTCATAGAAAAATCAATGCTTGTTACAAGAATCAGAACTATTAAGAATGAAATCATTTCCATACCCAACTCAACGGTAATGAGCAGCCATACTATCAACTATAGCAGCGATGCGCTGGAAAAGGGTTTGATACTTCATACAACTGTCACAATTGGGTATGATGTACCATGGAAAGACATGCACCAGGCATTGATAGACGCGGCCTTACAAACAGATTTGGTGTTGCATGAACCTTTACCATTTGTATTACAAACGAGCCTTGATGATTTTTACGTTTCTTACCAGTTGAATGCATATATAAAGGAGCCAAATAAGCAGGCATTGATTTACTCCCATCTTCACCAGAATATACAAGATGTATGTAATGAAAGAGGAATAGAAATTCTTTCGCCTCATTACAGGGCGGCAAGGGACGGAAATATGACGACAATCCCCTCAGGCTATTTACCTAAAGATTACAAGGCACCCGGATTTAATATTAATGTTAATAAAGACGGAGATGACAAATAGAGAAAAATTATATAAAGTTGTTTTTGAAACAAACACCAAAGAATGGAGAAGGTTTGATATTTTTTTGCTTTGGGTAATATTATTTAGCGTTTTAGTCGTAATGATTGAGAGTGTTCCCGAGTTTGGTACAGGTTACAGTGCAATATTTTTTTCTATTGAATGGACACTGACGATTATTTTTTCCATAGAATATTTGTTACGAATTTGGATAAGTCCCAAAACATTTAAGTATATAATTAGTTTCTGGGGATTCATTGATTTGCTTTCCATATTACCTACTTATTTAAGCCTGTTTTTCTTCGGCTATCACTACCTGATAGTGGTAAGAATTTTCAGGTTGCTTAGGGTATTTCGTATTTTAAAATTAGCCAGGTTCAATGCTGAATCACAAATTCTGCTCGATGCACTCAAACACAGTTTACATAAGCTAAGTGTTTTTTTATTTGCAGTTATTTCCATAGTAGTATTTATGGGAACAATCATGTATGTAGTAGAAAACGGGGAGAAGGGTTTTACAAGTATCCCCCAAAGCATCTATTGGGCGATAGTAACTGTAACTACAGTGGGATACGGCGATATGGTTCCGCATACCGTTCTGGGGAAATTCATTTCCTCTATAGCAATGATAATTGGTTATGCAATCATTGCGGTACCCACCGGTATTATAACAGTTGAAATGACAAAATCACTTGTACACAAAAAAAAATGCACGGCCTGCAACGCTAATGTTGATCTTTCAGCCAGGTATTGTAATGAATGTGGTGTACAATTAATCAATGATCATTAATAACATAAAATATTTGTTGATGCCTTCTGAAAAAGATATATTGAGATCATTAACTTCTCGCGTTATTATAGCATGTTGCAACAAGATACAAACCTGTAAATGAAAGAATTCTTAGACTATACATTATTACAATTAGGAGACTACACCGTTAGAGTGGCGTCATTACTCAAGCTCATAATTTTTCTTGTAGTTGTCATCTTTTTGCTCAAGATGATTAAGAAGGCAATGTTCAGGACAAAGAAAATTGATATGGCAAAAAAGTATGCAATTTATAATTTGATAAAATATTGCATACTCGTATTTTCCTTTGTAATAGGATTCGAATTACTGGGTTTTAATATATCAGTTTTAATAGCAGGTTCTGCCGCACTGCTGGTAGGGTTGGGCTTAGGCTTACAAAATCTTTTTAGTGATTTTATTTCAGGGATTATTCTGTTGGTTGACTCCACCGTGAAAGTAAATGATATAATTGAAGTGAATGGCCTCGTATGTAAAGTACAGGAGATCAATTTGAGAACGACTATGGTTTTAACAAGAGATGATAAATATATTATTTTGCCCAATAGCGACTTAACCAGGAACCAGTTAATAAACTGGACACACAGTGATATTACTTCAAGGTTCGAGGTTAAGATTGGTGTTGATTATACTTCCGATGTAAGTCTTGTAATGAAAATTTTAAAAGAAGCAGCAGACTGCCAGGAAGGTGTCCTGAAAAATCCCGTCCCCTTTATCAGGTTTTCAGACTATGGCGAATCTTCATTAAATTTTTCTATTTTTTTCTGGTCTGAGGAAGTCTTCAGAGTCGAAAACATTATGAGTGCAATGCGTGTTAGAATTTTTGAATTGTTCAGGGAAAACAATATTACGATTCCATTTCCCCAAAGAGTACTACACGTCAAAAAGTAAAATCATGGACGAACAGATTCAAAAATTTTTATTCAATCCGACTGTAGGTAAAATCGTAACCATTTTTATTGGGATTGCCATTATTTGGACAATCATTAAGGCTTTACAAAAAAATTTATTTTCAAAAATTAAGGACGGCGATAATCGTTACCGGGCTAAAAAGTTCAGCAGTTTCATAGGTTATTTCCTGGCTATAATATTGATCACAGTTGTTTTTAGCGATAAGTTGGGCGGGCTAACTGTGGCACTTGGCGTAGCCGGCGCAGGTATTGCATTCGCACTACAGGAGGTCATTGCTTCTTTTGCAGGTTGGCTGGCTATTATGTTTGGTGGATTTTATAAAACAGGTGATCGTGTCCAGTTGGGTGGTATTAAAGGCGATGTAATGGATATAGGTGTTTTGCGCACCACTATTATGGAAACCGGGCAATGGGTTGATGGTGATCTCTATAACGGAAGGATAGTTCTTATCGCAAACAGCTTTGTTTTTAAAGAACCAGTATTTAATTATTCCGGCGATTTTCCATTCCTTTGGGATGAAATAAAAATTCCAATTCAATACGGCAGTAATTACGAAAAAACTCATGAAATTTTACTGAGAGTTGGTAAAGAGGTGGCGGGTGACCTCACCGAAAGATCAAGAGAAAAATGGCTCGAACTTCAAAATAAATATCGGCTGGAAGATGCGCAAACTGAGCCAATGGTCTCACTAATGGCTAACGATAATTGGGTAGAGTTTACGTTGCGTTTCGTTGTCAACTACAAAAAACGAAGAGCTACAAAAACGGAATTATTTACTAAAATTTTAAAAGAAGTGGATGCAACAAACGGTGAAATAAAATTTGCATCAGCTACTTTCCAACTGGTAGAAGCACCTGAAATAAAAATAAAGATGGATAAATAAGTAAGCCTGCTTTTTCGCACTGCGACACAGGAAATAGACACTTATATTTTTTCACTTATAACCTTATCACATGGACATAAATAAAGCTTACGAACTAATAAAAGAAAAATTAGATGAATGGTTGCAGGAACTGATTCGCATGTTGCCAAATATCTTAATTGCAGCAATTGTACTTGTGATTGGCTTGTTTCTAGCACGAAAATTAAAAAATCTTGCCGTCAGGCTTATTCATAAAATTTCACAAAACACTACCCTTAATAATCTTTTTGGTTCTGTAATTCATATTTTTTTTGTTGGCATTGTATTATTTACGGTACTAACTATTCTGCAGTTGGATAAAGCAGTTACTTCTATATTAGCTGGCGCCGGAATTATTGGATTAGCCCTTGCTTTTGCATTCCAGGATATAGCGTCTAATTTTATATCAGGCATCTTTATTTCAGTAAGAAGGCCTTTGCATATAGGCGATGTCGTTAAAATAAAAGATTATATGGGAAAAGTGGAAGAGATCAATTTACGTGATACTATTATACGCACTTTCCAGGGGCAAATGGTTATCATTCCCAATAAAGAAGTATTTCAAAACCCAATAGAAAATTACTCTTTATTAGGTAAACGCAGGATAGACCTCTCAGTGGGTGTTTCTTATGGAGAAGACCTGAGAAAAGTAATGGAGGTAACTCTTGATGCTGTAAAGGGAATTGATGACCTATCCGGAGAAGATGAAACTACATTGTTTTACCAGGAATTTGGAGACAGCTCAATTAATTTTTTAATCCGGCTATGGATGAATTCCCCCGAGCAGTCTGTCTACAACTATGTAGGCAGCGAAGCAATCATGCGTATAAAAAAAGCTTACGATGACAATGATATCATGATACCATTCCCTATACGTACCTTGGATTTTGGAATTAAAGGTGGTACAAAACTCGACGAAATTTCATTGAATATTTCAAACGAAAAGGGAACAGGCAATCTCAAAAATTGATTTATAAAAATGACGGAGATACAGAAAAGAGACTGCAAAAAGAGACTGCAAAAAAAATGTATCGAAATTATTGAAGAGCGCATTACTACAATACGAATGGCGATGAATGATGCACAGGCAAGCGCAAATAATGAAGAAAAGAGCAGCGCCGGGGATAAATATGAAACGTCCCGTGCTATGAGCCATTTGCAAAAAGACATGCAGGCTACCCGCTTGTCCTCAATCATGAAGGAATTGGAAGCACTGCTTTTAGTTAATTGTAATAAAATCTGTCACTCTGCGGAAACCGGCAGTTTCGTTAACTGCGGTGCTCTTTCGTTTTTTATTTCCGCGGGCTTGGGTAAAGTAATTTTTGAAAATGATATTATTTTTTTCGTGTCTCCCGTAGCACCCATAGCAAAAATATTACATAGCAAAAAAACAGGTGATGAATTTATCTTCAACAAAGAAACATTGATCATTAAGTATGTGTATTGATATTTTTTCACGAAATATAGTAGCAAATCAAGTTGAGCTTATATCTTATTTTCGCAAAAATAATTTTAATTTAAAATAACTAAAATGAATGATGTAAAGTTTACCACCGGGGAAATACAAACAAATAAAGGCGTTTTAAAATTCGAATTATATGATGATGATGCGCCAGGTACCGTGGCTAATTTCAAGAAGTTAATTTCACAGGGATATTATGATGGATTAACTTTTCATCGTGTCATTCCGGGCTTTATGATACAAGGTGGCTGCCCCGATGGTACGGGCGCCGGAGGACCGGGATATACTATTGATTGCGAAACAAAAGGAACAAGGCAACAGCATGACCGTGGCGTACTTTCAATGGCTCACAGGGGACCCAACACAGGGGGATCGCAGTTTTTCATTTGCCACAATCGTTCCAACACGAAGCACCTTGATGGGGTGCATACCTGTTTTGGCAAAATCACTGACGGCCTCGATATTATAGACGATATAAAAGGAGGCGATGTCATGCAGAAAGTGGTGTTGACCTGATTACAGAATTTTAGCTTGCTTGTAAAACGCTGCAAAGTCGCTGAAGGCTTTACTACTTCTTAATTAAAAAATAGCTCATAATTTATTCCGCAATTTATGAAAAGAATATTCTTTGTGCTTCTTATTGGTTGCAATTTATGCAATCCATCTTTCGGGCAAACCGACAATGTTCTTCTCTACACAAAAAAGGAATTGATGATTCCGATGCGGGACGGCGTCAGGCTATTTACAGAAGTCATTAGCCCGGTAAATGCGAAAAGCACTTTGCCTATTCTTATTACCCGTACTCCTTACGGCGCAAAAACAAACTATCCCCTGGCGGGAAGCTTCACGCTGGACGACTGGACGTATGTATCGAATATGGCGAAAGAGGGATATATTTTTGTTTCACAGGATATCCGTGGAAAATACCAGAGTGAAGGAAGTATGCAAATTCACCAGCCCATTACACATATTAAGGAGAAAGGCACAATAGACGAAAGCACAGACACCTGGGACACTGTTGACTGGTTGATTAAAAATGAAAGT
>JBKJRY010000428.1:0-16702 GCA_046593045.1 Chitinophagaceae bacterium
AGTAAACAATAAAACCGAAAATCCTATTGCCGCAGTACCGACAGGACTGTCCAGCGTTGTAACAAAACTACCTGAAGCGCCAGGCTATGCAACGTTTCAAAATAATTGCGTTAGCTGCCACTCAGCCCGGTATGTACAAATGCAACCGGATCTTTCTGAAAAAACCTGGATGGCGCTGGTAACAAAAATGCAAAAAAGTTTTGGAGCGCCGGTGCCGGATTCTTCTGTTAAAGAAATTGTTCAATACCTGGTAGCCATAAGAGGAAAGAGCTGAAATTGATAATCTAAAAAGATATCAATAGTCTATGAAAAATATTTTATGGTTGTTAATGCTATTCTTCTTTAAATACCAGTGTACTATCCGGATCTTGCAACTTTGGAAGTTAAGAAGCTGGATGAGACGGAGAGCAAGGCAACGTTCGCTACGGGAGACGTTGTTGAGAAATAAGTGCTTAATAAAATTGAGCCTACAATAGAAAAATAAAGTGATCTAGGTATCTTTACGATGTTCAGTCTTTGTAACAAGACACTGGATAGAAAATCAATTTTAATAAAATTCATGAAAAGAACAATCAAACTCGGCTTTAAAACCACCTTGTGGATAATCGTGGCTTCACTACTCGCACCTGGATGCAAGCAATCCGATTCATTAAAAGTTAAAAAAGGATCGCACATTATTCTTGTCGGAAATAATCTTGGCTCACGTATGATGGATTTCGGCTATTTTGAAACGGAGATGCAGCTTCGCTATCCTGACAGTTTGTTGTATATCCGCAATATGTGTGTCGGTGGCAACACCCCCGGATTCAGGCCCCATACCGGACGGCCTTCCCCATGGGCATTCCCCGGTGCGGAAAAATTTCAAACTGAACTCGCTACCAGTCCCGATAGCCAGGGCTTTTATGAAAGTCCCGATGAATGGATCACACGGCATAAAGCCGATATGATCATCGCATTTTTTGGATATAATGAATCCTTCAAGGGGCAGGAAGGATTGAAAAATTACAAAGCAGAATTGGATGCATTTATCAAACATACACTCAGTCAAAAATACAATGGCATATCCGCTCCCCAGTTAGTAATTGTATCTCCTATCGCTTTTGAGAATCTTTCGAAAAATTATGATCTGCCAGACGGCACGAAGGAGAATACTAATTTAAAGTTGTATTCGGATGCCATGAAAGAAGTTGCCGATCAAAATAAAGTATATTTTGTTGATGTTTATACACCTACAAAAAACTGGTTCGAATCGGTTAATGAATCATTGACCATAGATGGTTCGCAGCTTACCGATGCCGGCTATGCTAAATTAGCTCCTTTGCTTGTTGATGGAATATTTGGTAAGATGACGGTTAAATCTGAAGCCAATTGTAAATTGGTACGTGATGCTGTTCTTGAAAAAAACTGGATGTGGTTTAAGGATCTTAAAATACCAAATGGCGTGCATGTATATGGACGGAGATTTGATCCATTTGGGCCTGACAATTATCCGGCGGAACTTAAAAAGATCAGGGAGATGACAGCCATCAGAGATGAAGCGGTGTGGCAGGCTGCACAAGGAAAAAAGATGAACCTGGATTCTGCAGATCAAAAGACTTCTCAACTCCCGACGGTAGCGACCAATTATTATACGAGTAATGGAAACGGCACACTTAAATATTTGTATGGCCAGGAAGCGCTGGATAAATTTAAAATGGCACCAGGTTATAAAATCGAATTATTCGCTTCTGAAAGAGAGTTTACTGATTTAGAAAATCCTGTTCATATCACCTTTGATAACAAAGGGCGCCTGTGGGTAGCCACTATGCCTACCTATCCTCATTGGAGGTCTGGCGATCCCAAACCAAACGATAAGATTATTATATTGGAAGATACAAATGGAGATGGTAAAGCCGACAAACAAACCACTTTTGCAGAAGGTTTGCATTTGCCGTTGAGTTTTGAATTGGCACCGGAAGGAGTATATGTTTCTCAAGGGACCAATTTGGTGCTGCTAAAAGATATTGACGGAGATGATAAGGCAGATACGAAAGAAATTCTTCTTAGCGGTTTTGATGATCATGATACCCACCACGCTCATCATGCTTACACGTCCGATCCATCGGGTGCCATTTATATGGGGCAGGGTGTATTCCTGCTGAACGACATAGAGACTTCTTATGGTCCAATTCGGGGCACTAATGGAGGATTTTTCCGTTATAATACGAATCGTCATAAATTGGAGAGAACAGCGCAACTCTCTATTCCCAATCCATGGGGAATAGCTTTCGATGAATGGGGTGAGAATTTTTATGCTGAAACTTCGGGGCCTGATCTAAGCTGGATGATGCCTGGAACGGTGAAGCCGCGGTATGGCGAGTTCACTCCCAAATCGAGAAACCTCATTGAAAAAGATCAGTTGGTGCGGCCAACTTCGGGGTTGGAATTCATTTACAGCCGTCACTTTCCAGATGAAGTACAGGGCGATTTCCTGATCAATAACACTATTGGTTTCCTGGGCACCAAAGAGCATACCCTGTCAGATGATGGAACGGGCTATAAAAGTAAACACCGCCAGGATTTAATACAATCAGACGATAAAAATTTCCGGCCTGTTGATATGGAATTTGCTCCTGATGGTTCTCTGTATGTAGTTGACTGGCATAATGTATTGATTGGTCATATGCAACATAATGCAAGGGATCCGCTGAGAGATCATACTCATGGACGCATATATCGCATTACCTATCCTTCAAGGCCATTAGTTGCGCCCGCTAAAGTAGCAGGTGCAGAAATTGATACACTTTTAAATAATTTAAAACTGCCGGAATTTAATACCCGGTATCGTACCCGCCGTGAACTAAGGGGCCGCAAAGCATCTGACGTCCTTTCACATATTAAGACCTGGGTTGCCGGGCTTGATAAAAATGATCCGCGATATGAGCACAACCTGTTAGAAGCGTTATGGGTAAGCTGGGGACTTGACCAGGTGGACCAAACATTACTTCGCCAACTACTCCATGCTAAAGACTATCATGCACGGGCGGCGGCTGTAAGGGTAGTGCGCTACACCGGGCACCAGGTAGCTGACCAGCCAGATTTACTGATGCAAGCTGTGAAGGATGAAAACTCTCGCGTGCGGTTAGAAGCAATCGTAGCTGCTTCATGGTTAGACAAGGAAAAGGGGTTACCTATTGAGATGGAAGCTGCTAAAAAGCCGATAGATGATTGGATGGAGGATGCTTATGAAACCGCCGTGGCACACTTGAACGGACATGCCAGAGAAGAGAAAAAGGCAGATGCTGTCGCAACCAATCTAAAAGGCGCTGAACGGGATCTTTTCATTAAAGGGAAAGCCATCTTTGCCAGGGACGGCTATTGCAATACCTGTCATCAGCCGGATGGTAAAGGGCTTGAGGCATCTGGATTTCCGCCTCTCACGGATGCAAAATGGCTTGCTAATGATGACCGCCTGATCAAGATCGTATTGAAAGGATTGCTGGGCCCCATTGAAGTACATGGTAAAAAATACCCGGGACAGGTGCCAATGACGCCTTTTGAAGGAATGTTGAATGATGAAGAAGTTGCAGCAGTCCTTACTTATGTTCGTAATTCATTTGGTAATAAAGGGAATGCTGTTTCGGGGGAGAAGGTAAAAAAAGTACGATCAGAAATAAGCAAGAAAAAAGGATTTTATTCTCCTGAAGAATTGTTGAAACAACATCCTAAAGATGATTAAAGAAATAAAGGGAAATGGCAATGATCTTATTTGCACGGGTGTTCCCACTAAGGCACTAAGAACACAAAGAAAGTAACTTTGTGGCCTTTGTTTCTTTGTGGGAAAAGAAACAATTGAGTGTTAAGAAAATAATAGATTGTTTGATCAAAAAATAAATTTGTATAAAAAAATGAAAAACAGGAAGCTTAAAATACTAATGATTTTTCTTGTCATTATAACAAGTGTTGGTGTTACAATAGCTCAGAGCGGAAAACAATGGGTTGTTTACGAGGGAAAAGCCGGCCCTGGAAATGGAAAGCACATTGTTTTTGTGAGTGGCGATGAGGAGTACCGCTCAGAAGAAGCACTGCCGATGCTTGCCAAAATATTAGCTGAACGGCATGGATTCAAATGCACCGTACTTTTTGCAATAGATCCAAAGACAGGTAAAATTGACCCGGACAACCAGGCAAATATTCCCGGATTAAAAGAACTTCAAACCGCCGATCTTATGGTGCTGTTTACACGGTTTCGGGAGCTGCCAGACAATCAAATGAAATATATTGATGAATATATTAAAGCAGGCAAACCGGTAGTAGGATTACGCACAGCCACGCACGCATTTCGTTATACAATCAATAAACACAGCCCTTATGCCAAATATAGTTTTGACAGTCGTGTTAAAGGTTGGGAAGACGGCTTTGGCCACAGGGTTTTGGGAGAGACATGGGTAAACCATCATGGCGAACATACAAAAGAAGGAACGCGTGGCCTGATCAATGGGTTATATGAGAGTAATTATATCCTGCAGGGGGTAAAAGATATTTGGGGGCCAACTGATGTGTACTCAATTCGCAGCCTGACACCGGATACGAAGGTGCTTGTATTTGGCCAGTCTTCACATGGTATGGCATCAACTTCTCCCTTAAGTTATGATAAATCCATTATGCCTGTTGCCTGGATCAAGTCGTACAAAAATGAAACGGGCAAGACTGCACGAATATTTAATACTACTATGGGCGCCTCTGTAGATTTTGAAAGTGCCGACCTGCGTAGATTGCTGGTGAACGCTTGTTACTGGGCTGTGGGTATGGAAAAGCAAATTCCAAAAGAGAGTAACGTGAACATTGTGGGCGAATATAATCCTGCCATGTATGGAAACGGGGGATATAAGAAAGATCAAACACCGGCCAGTTATCAATTGCAACAATAAATCCGGATGTTGAGATTGTTAGGTATATGCAGGGTTTGTGAAGACACGAACCCGGACGGAGGAGCAGAAATACTTGCTAAGTCGCGATGATAAATTAGCTTCATAACTTTTGCGGCACATAAGTGTTCGTTGAATTATTTTTCAGTGAGTATGCCAGGCACAAGCCGACGCTTCACCAACGGTGGTACATAACATGTTTCGTTAGTTGTACTTCAAATATTTGGTTCCGGTATAAGTTGTAGTTGCAGTAATTACCACAACTTTTACACCACCATCTTTTTGAAGTTCAAAAGTAGCTTTCGGAAATCCAATACCACCTTCGAAAGTGTTATTGCCCATGTATTTTAAGCCTGCTATAAGTTGGCCATTGCGTTTCATAAACAATAAATCATCGTTTTTAATAAACTCAACATTGTTTTCACCAACATAAAAAAGCCCGGTAACCTTGTCATAAACTTTTTTGTCAAGAGGAATTTCCTTACTCATAATAACATTAAAAATAATTTCACTTTCTCCCGTTTTGTTCATAGAAACAGGCAGAATCCTGTTTACTGCCTGGGGAGAAGCAGCCCATTGGTCGGTGTCAACGTATTTTCCTCCTTTGAAATAGAGTTGAGTTATTAAATCCTGTTGATCGGGCACAGATACTCTCATGTGTATATGAGCCGGCCTCCAGGATGCTTCGTTGTCGGAGTCTGCCTTGTAGGGAACAGGCATCGTTGATTTAAACTCACACTTTCCGCCAGCTTTCGTTCTTTGCCCGCCACGATATTTGTATTCGTCTGATGTATTATCATACACCTCATTTTCATCACAATGCCATATTTCAACTAAAGCATTATTTATAGGAGTCTTCCCATCCTCTTTAAAATGTTGCCATTTAAAACTATTGGTGTCCCCTTTGAATTGGGAAGCCTGAGATTTGTCCGCAATGGTGCACCAGGCCGATAAAACGGGCCAAGAATATTAGTTGTGGTAGGTGTATCTCCTTCAAAGATTTTACCATTCCAGTTCAAGCTTCCGAAGGTACTAATGCTGATAACTGTAAGTGTGGAATTCTTAATAAATTTTCTGCGTTGCATAATTATTGGTTTTGGTATTTTCTAGTTATATACCAATGTAAGCTTCTTTTTAATTCAGGCACAAGCGGGACGCTTGCGCCAACAGTGGGCATCGTTATTTCTTCAGTTTTAAAAATTTTATTGCATTATTGTAGAGTATATCCTCTTTATCTTGCTTTGTAAGAAAAGCCAGGCTGTTCAGAAATTCAATTGACTTTTCAATAGCGTAAGGCCATACCATTTGGTCTGATCCAAACATTACCCTTTTTAAATACCCGGCCAGTCTGGCTGCTTTTAAAAATTCAATTGCGTATCTTTGGTCAAGCGGCTCCACCCAAAGTAACACGGCGACGTCGGCCTAAAGTTGAGGGTAGTAGGCCATAAGCCGCAGTGTATGTTCATACCAGTCTTCTCCTGCATGCATTATATACATTCGAAGTTTTGGGTATCGAACCAACACATCTTCTACCAGGTAAGGATCTCCCTGTGTGAGTCTTGCTTTTGGCGACCATGAGTAAGTACCACCCGGATCACCACCCCCGGTATGAACAGCTACCGGAATATCATACTTTTCGCAAATGCGTAAGTAAGGCTGCCAGGCTGAATCGCTTAGTGTAGCACCAGAATAATAAGGGGCAAGTTCTCCAAACACTTCTATTTTTTTGTCCCTGATCATTTGTTCAAACCTGGCCGTATCCATACCGTAATCATTTGGCGTGTACATTAAAATTCCTTTGATTACAATATGGTTGCTATCTTTCGAAGCCCAGTTCTCCACACTCTCGGGATTGCCGCTTACCATAGCTTTTACAACATTCGATTTTTTAAATCCGGCAAATGTTGCTTTAAGATGTGATGCAGCATTCGCAGATCCTTTATTTCCATAATAGTCCGTGGCTGATTCACGTTCTCCAAAGTCACTATCGGTATAAGAGTGCGCATGCATGTCGATGACTTTTGTTTGCGCCTGTGTACACAAAAATTGCTGAGCTAAGATGGATAAAATAATACAAGCCTTAATCATGAGTGAAGTTATATATTTGTGAATAACATTTGTATTTCCGCTAAAATACGCTGCCTGTCCGTATAAAGCAATTTGACTACGTATTGGGCATCCTTAATGTTGAAGCCATGAAAAGTTCTGCTATATTTATTATGATAAATACTTTTCAGTGGCTTTACAATCGATAGAACTTTCTAATATCAGGCCTGCCCAACTTGACGCCCTTTTGGCCTTAGGATGGTTCAGAATACAGCAAACTATATTTACTACAGAGATATTATATTTTGATGGTGAAGTATATGATGCCGTTTGGTTACGCATAGGTCTCTCGAATTTTCAACCGGGTAAAAAATACAGGTCACTTAGCAATAAAAACAGCAGGTTCACAACTGAAATAAAAAAGGCGGTCCTTTCCCCGGAACATGAAATATTGTATGCAACTTATGAAGAGAGCATTTCATTTGAAGCAGCGCCATCGTTACAGTGGCTCCTGTATGGAGACAGCAGCAACAATATTTATGATACGTATATGATAAATATATATGACGAAAATCAAATGATCGGCACCGGTTTCTTTGATTTGGGCGATACAAGTGCGGCAGGTATCTGTTCGATATATGATCCTGCTTATAAAAAATATAGCCTGGGTAAGTATATGATCTATGAAAAAATTATTTATTGCAAAAATAAAAATTTCAACTATTTCTATCCCGGGTATTTTGTGCCGGGGTATCCTATGTTTGATTACAAACTTGAAATAGGTAAACCGGTAATTGAATATTTTGATACGCGAACAATGGAATGGTTGCCTTTATTTCCAGGCATCGCTCCCTTATGATAAATAATTGCATAGCTTTAAAATACAGCCATACAAACCAATAATTTTTTTTTATGACCTGCCGAAAATCTTTTGTTCTGTTATCAATCTTTTTTTTATTTCTTCAACTAAATGGTATTGCTCAAAAGGAACTTATGCTTCCGCGCAGTGTGCCCGAAGCAGAAGGAGTATCATCTAAGAATATTGTTGAGTTCCTGGATGCAGCTGCAAAAAGTAAAGTGGAGTTTAACAGCTTTATGCTGCTGCGGCATGGTAAGGTAATTGCAGAAGGATGGTGGAATCCTTACCGTGCAGACCTTAAACATTCTTTATATTCCTGCAGTAAAAGTTTCACAGCAACGGCAATTGGTTTTGCGGTGGAGGAAAAACGGCTTTCTCTGAATGATAAAGTAGTATCCTTTTTTCCCGGCGATTTGCCCGACACGGTGAGTAGCTGGCTTTCTGAGCTTTCAGTAAAAGATGTATTGATAATGTCTGACGGGCAGGAACCGGATCCTACATTTACCGTTGCTGCAAAAGATACCAAATGGATACGGGGTTTTCTTGCCACCCCGATTGAGCATGAACCCGGCACAGTGTTCCTGTACAATTCTTTAGGCACGTACATGCTTTCTGCTATTGTGCAAAAGGTGACGGGTGAAACAACGCTGGATTATTTAAAGCCGAGATTATTTGATCCTTTAGGTATACATGGTATGGATTGGGAAACTGATTTGCAGGGTATTAATACAGGAGGCTGGGGGCTAAGGCTAAAGACAGAGGATATGGCAAAGTTTGCAGAATTGTTTTTGCAGGAAGGTAAATGGAATGGCAAACAAATACTGCCCGCATCATGGGTAAAAGAAGCAAGCACGGTTAAGATAATGCAGGATCCGGAAGCACCGCAATCCAAAAGAGATTCGAGCGATTGGTTGCAGGGGTATTGCTACCAGATGTGGAGGTGCAGGAACAATGCCTTTCGCGGTGACGGGGCTTTTGGCCAGTTTATGATAGTAATGCCTGACCAGGACGCAGTACTCGCTATTACTGCAGAAACGACGGATATGCAGGAAGAGATCAATCTCGTTTGGAAATATTTATTACCTGCATTTCAACAAAAGAGGTTACCCAAAGATGCAGCAGCTTTTAGTGCATTGAAGAAAAAAATATATTCACTGGCATTGCCATTACCTGTAAAGCACACGGAAACATTGGCAACAAACATCAACGGGAAAATTTTTACAACAACTGGCAATACTACGCATTTGGAAAATATTTCTTTCAGTTTTGTAAATGATTTGTGTAACGTGACATTTCAAACAGATACAGCAACCTATGCACTAAGCTTTGGTGCCGGAACATGGCAGCATGCTGAAACTAACATGCCGGGTCCGTCATTAACTTCGACGGCAATAGAAAATACCAGCATGCTGTATCCTGCTAAAACGGCGGGTAGCTATACATGGAAAGATGCAAATACACTCGAGATGGTTTTACGCTATATAGAAAGCCCGCATACAGAAACTTACACTTGTAATTTCAATAATAACAAGCTTACGATTGAAGCCGCACGAAGCCTTGATTTCGGTAAAGCAAAAACAGTTATGGAGGCTGAAATTAAATAAATCAATATATCATAACGCTGTTTCTCCTGGCATCTTCATCAATGGTCATGGGATCAAATCTGGAGCCTGATCTTTCTTTTCTCTAATAAACCCGCAATCCAAATCACAAGAAATGCTACAAGAAAAGAACGGATGATGCCGCCAATGCCTTCGTTTAAAAAACCGGGGTAATGAAAACCCGTTAAAGAATATACGGAGTACAGGAGGTAAGGAACCAGGTAACTGGTAAGCGTACTCGTGCCTGCGGGACGGATGCCTTTAAACCAATCCTGTTTTCCTTTTATGTCAACAATGTAAATAAGAAATTCAAAAACAAGAATGCCGATGCCAATGCAAATAGCTACCCATGCAGGAGTTGCACGAATCTTTGAAATACCCGCTGCATAAGACCTGATGAAAAATCCAAAAATCAACATGGCAATGCCTGCTATTGTAAACAACGTCCAAAGTAATTTATCTTTTCCTTTCCCTGCCAATTCCCTGTATAAAAGTGAGGTGACTACACCGGCCATAGTTAATGAAACTGAGGCGGCATTTCCAATAATCCATAAGGAAAACTTCAGGATGCCGCTGTGAAAAGCGACATTAATAATCATGAATACAACAAAAGCAATTACCTGTGCCCATAACTTGCCCCGGGACAAAAGGAAAATAACGGCACACACAAGGTATGACCATCCTATTATGCCCAGGATGCCCCACCAGTAAGGTCTGAGCCACACAGGAGCTGATGGTTCGCCCCCTTTATATAGATATGCCATTACCAGTAGAATCAATACACCCATACCTTGTAAAAAATATTTTTTTGTTTTTTTCACAGTATCAGGGTAATCAATCCAGATAAGAAAAAATGCCACCGTAATAAATATTTCCCAGGCGGCTGCAGGTAAAATCGCTGTGCTACTATAGTTTTCAAGATTGACGTGAAAAAAACCCATGACCAACAAAGCAATAGAGCGGATTAAAATATAGACTGCTATTTCATAAAATGAATCGCCTCGTTTCATTCGGTTCATCAACGCAAACGGGAGAGATAAACCTACAATAAAAAGAAAAATTGGAAAAATAGTATCGGCAAAACCAAGGCCATCTGCGTTCGCACTTACGTGGTCAATCCATTCAGGAATATTTGTAACGCCACTTACATCATTTACGAAAATCATGAAAAACATTGTAACAGCCCTGAATACATCTATGGATAAAAGACGTCGCGGAAGTTGCCTGACTTTCGCAGCCGGGCCCGCGTTACTTTTCAAAGCGGAATTTTCAATTATGCGTTCAGATTCTTTCATATCGGAAGTTAATATATCAATCAGTGAACAAACTTATAGTATAGTCGCGATAATTGAAACCAACCAGCTTAGTATTTGTACTTCATTTCTCTGCCGGTCGCGGCGGATACTGCCATTCTTGCTAATGGTGTATTGGAGAATGTTGCCGACGAGGTCCTTAACAAATTGAAACTAAGATGCTTTAATTTTACGACGAAAAAAATATTCATAATTAAACGATAAGAAAATGCGTACGAACCACGAAATAGATTACTGCATTTATGGTGAAGAAATGCAATATGTTGAAATAGAACTTGATCCCGGCGAAAGTGCTATTGCTGAAAGCGGCAGCTTTATGATGATGGACGATGGTATACAAATGCAAACCATTTTTGGCGATGGCAGCCAGCAGCAAAACAGCGGCGGTATCCTGAATAAATTATTGGGAGCAGGCAAGCGTTTGCTGGTAGGAGAGAGCTTGTTTATGACTGCTTTTACCAACGCGGATGCCGGCAAAAAGCTGGTAAGTTTTGCCTCGCCATATCCTGGCAAAATAATAGCGCTCGATCTTATGGAGTTAGGCGGTAAAGTAATTTGCCAGAAGGATGCTTTTTTATGCGCAGCAAAAGGAGTGAGCATAGGTATTGATTTTCAGCGGCGCCTCGGAACCGGCATATTCGGTGGCGAAGGCTTTATTATGGAAAAACTGGAAGGTGATGGATTAGCATTTGTACATGCAGGAGGTCATGTATTTGAAAGGGAATTGAAGCAGGATGAAATGATAAAAATAGATACCGGTTGCCTTGTTGCTTTAACACAATATGTGAATTATGACATCCAGTTTGTCGGTGGAATCCGTAATACTGTTTTTGGTGGTGAAGGTTTATTTTTTGCCACATTACGGGGTCCCGGGAAAGTCTGGATACAAACCTTGCCCATCAGCCGTTTGGCAAGCCGTATTTTAAGTTACGGTACTACGAAACGTAAAGAGGAGGGGAGTATACTTGGTGGCCTTGGAAACATATTAGATGGTGATGGGTATTAAATAATGAATGCCGGAAATTTTGAAAGTGCATTCCTGGCCGCATCAAAAATCGTAGTAGTCTTTTCAGCAAACTAACTTCGGCTAAGCGATACTGTTATCCATATATTAGTAAAAGGCGGCACTACTGCCGCCCTTTTAAAGTTCCAGGCAAGAAGCTTTAGATATTTGGTGTATTTAACTCTGCCAATGATTTATCAATATCTTCCTGCGATACTTCATAATCAACTAATTTACCATCGAGGTATTGCTCGTAGGCACTCAAATCAAAATGACCATGTCCGCATAAATTGAATAAAATTGTTTTAGAAACGCCTTCTTTATCTGCTTGTTTTGCCTGTCGTATCACTTCCGCGATAGCATGGGTAGCTTCAGGTGCAGGAATAATACCTTCGGTACCCGAGAATAATAAACCCGCGTCAAAACATTCTGTTTGGTTAATAGCAACTGCTTCAATTATGCCATCTTTCAACAACTGGCTTACGATAGCACCTGCTCCATGATAACGTAAACCACCGGCATGAATAGGTGATGGAACAAAATTGTGACCTAATGTATACATCGGAATTAACGGGGTCATTCCTATAGTATCACCAAAATCATAACGAAAAACGCCGCGAGTTAATTTCGGGCAAGAAGTAGGTTCTACCGCTATGGCTCTTATATTTTTTCCACCTGTTAGTTTATTTTGTAAAAAAGGAAATGCGATACCTGCAAAGTTTGATCCACCGCCAAAAGGAGCCACTATAATATCGGGATAATCGCCTGCCTTTTCCATTTGCTTCAATGCTTCCAGGCCAATAATTGTTTGATGCATCAATACATGGTTCAATACGCTGCCCAAAGAATATTTGGTATCATCATGTGTAGCTGCTACTTCCACGGCTTCAGAAATAGCAATGCCCAGGCTTCCGGGAGAGTTGGGGTCTTTTTCCAAAATACTTCTTCCTGCATTCGTTAAAGTACTTGGGGAAGCATGTACCGTGGCTCCCCATGTATTCATCATGATTTTCCTGTAAGGCTTTCCGTCATAGCTCACTTTTACCATAAATACTTCGCACTCGATACCAAATAATTTACAGGCAAAACTCAATGCGCTGCCCCATTGACCGGCACCGGTTTCTGTTGCAATTTTCTTAACGCCTTCCTTCATATTGTAATAAGCCTGGGGAACGGCAGTATTAGGTTTGTGCGAGCCCGCAGGACTTACTCCTTCATATTTATAATAAATTTTTGATTGGGTCCCCAATGCTTTTTCAAGGCCATAGGCCCTGAACATAGGAGTTGGCCGCCAGATGGAATACAGGTCTCTTACTTCGCCGGGTATTTCAACCCATCGTTCCGTACTTACTTCCTGCTTAATTAATTCCATTGGAAACAGTGGGGCGAGGTCTTCCGGTCCAACCGGTTGTTTTGTCCCCGGATGCAATGGCGGTAACGGTTTGTTAGGCATGTCTGCCATAATATTGTACCAATGTGTTGGAATCTCCGATTCCTGTAAAGTAATTTTTCGTTGCTTTGACATGTAGTAAAATTTTGGCAATTAAGGTACTTAAAAAGACTGCATTAAAAATAAAAAAAAGGATGCTTTTTATTTTGATAAGCAACTTTATATCTTACGGAATAGATATGGCTTGTGACACGAGCAAGGGCAGAGGAATATACTTTGAGAAATAAGGTAAGGCAAGTACATGTGAAATGGTCAATTATAAGATGATAACTTAGTTAAAGGATTTTCTGTGACTTGACCATAGAAATTATATTATTGCACTTGATGTTCGTAATAAAACCCGTATGCTGAACGCCAGCCCGGGGACTGACATCATTAAGCAAACATAAAATCTATTTAAATGAAATTGATCATACTAGCTTTTTCGCTACTTGCTGTGGCGGCTGATACATGTCATAGGGCAAAACCGGTTAGCCTTTTTAATGGAACGGATATAAGTGGCTGGCATGTAGATGTGCCCGAGATGGATACTAATTCATCAGCAAGAAATCCTTTTATTATTCGTAATGGATTATTAGTGAGCCTTGGCAAACCCAATGGACACCTTGTAACGGATAAAGAATACAGTAATTACAGGTTGCAGGTGGAATACCGTTTTGCGGGCGCGCCAGGAAACTGTGGGGTGCTTGTACATGCGTCCACGCCGAGGGCCTTATATGAAATGTTTCCTAAATCTATTGAATGCCAAATGCAGCATGATGACGCAGGTGATTTTTGGTGTATTGTGGAAGACATAAAAGTGGATGATATGGAATCAAGACGGGGGCCAAAGGAAGAATGGGGAATTACCGAAGGTAAAGGAAGACGTATAAAAAACCTGACAGATAGTTCAGAAAAGCCTTTAGGCGAATGGAATACTATCATAATCGAATGTGTTGGCTCAGCTATTAAAGTCTGGGAAAATGGAGACCTTGTAAATTCAGGATATGACTGTACGGCCAATCATGGCCGGATCGCGTTACAGGCTGAGGGCTCAGAAGTAGAATTCAGAAAAGTAGAGCTTACTCCTGTTACGCAGCTTACAGGAGATGCGGGTAGGCCTTAGAATTATATTAAAAAAAACGTCATCTCAACACTATTAAGTAAACTACCCCCTGCATTCTTTGGAGAAAATACAGTTATTGAACAAACTGCAATGTTTACTATGCCCTCACAGCTGGATGTCTTTTTTGTTCTTGTTTATAAAAACGATTGATCACTTGGTTTCCGGATTTAATGATCCCAGGATTGTAAAATTGTAAATCCATTTCTTCAACACTAATCCGGACAATTTACCCACAGGGATCCGGCTTGCAGGCCGCCGGGCCAAGTGGCTTGTTTTGAGTTATCAGGATTGTTGTGTATTTTGAAAGTCATAACTGTACTGCCATGAAATATATACGATATACAGCCTTCTTTTTTTGTTTTATAATCTTAATTTCCTGCGGTGAAAATCGTGCAATAGTTCCGGGAATAGAAGGAAATCAGCCGGCTTCTTTACCAGTGTTTGCGCCCGCTACGCTACCAGCCTATGCAAAACCTTTGCCTGCAGGGAGTAATGTCGTAAATAGCACAACCGTGCCCAGGCTGAATCCGGTACATGGACAGCCGGGACATAGATGCGAAATTGCTGTGGGAGCCCCGTTGCCGGTTGAAACTCCAACTAATCCGGGAGCACTGACACCTGGTTTGGCCGGTACTAATCCCGCTGTACAAAATATGTCGGCTATTCAAACCAACGTCAATACAACTTCAGCAGGAACAGGGTTAAATCCTGCACATGGACAGCCGGGTCATAGATGTGATATTGCTGTAGGCGCCACATTACCGGAAGGAGGTGCAGAAATTGTAACTGCGGCGACAGCTAATTCTCCTTTCATTACTCCTCCCACGCAAAATACTCCTGTTATTCAACCAGGGATCTCCACACCAGTTGCAGCAGGGATGAATCCGCCACACGGCCAGATTGGCCACAGGTGTGATGTTGAAGTGGGCAAACCCCTCGATAGTGCACCCAAAAAGAATTGAATAAATAAAGTTGCATAACAGTTGTCGAAAAAGATTTTATGATGCGCTTATTCTGGCAAGCTAACTTGCGGAATAATGAAAGTACTGTAGTTAATGAACGGGATGCCGGGAAAATCGCCGGATTTTTAATTTAATATGATGCTGTATTTTACCGATCTTTTATTGACCCTGTTACATATAATTATAATAGTATTTAATTTATCCGGATGGATATTTCCTGGTACAAGAAAAGCTCATTTCATCTCCATTTTAATTACAGCGTTCAGTTGGTTTATTTTGGGAATATGGTTTGGATGGGGTTATTGTCCCTTAACAGGCTGGCAATGGCATGTTAAAGAAAAATTGGGTGAAACAAATTTACCAGATTCTTTCATTACTTATTTTGTGGATAAAATTTTGGGTATGCATTTTAGCGATTCTTTTATTAATCTTTTAACTCTCATCTTATTTGTTTCAGCTGCTATCGCTTCTGTTTATTACAATTTTTTAAACCCGCGTAAAACGAGGTAGATGCCCATGATGTTTCCTACATAAATTAATTGGAAAATAAAATATCTGTTTTTTTGCAAAAGCATAGTTGATCAAATAGAATCAATTATGTTTTTTTCTTTCAATGTATTTCAACAATTCGTTTGCTCAATTGGCATTCAACATTCTCAGATTTACACGGGAGACGCCTAAATAGATGAATAGAATTTTTTATGAAGCCGCATCTTCCTAAAATTTTCTATAACGATCTGATCCAGTAATTTCCGAATGTTTCCCGTGCCCCTACGTTCATCTTTTAACGTATGTTTACCTTTGATTCTAAGATATAGTTTTATAGCTTTAGTCCCCCTTGAGAAACCAAATATTCCCCGAGGGTCAATATCAATCAATTTTATAATTGCGGTTACTGTTTTGTTATTTTCTCTGTAATAACCTAAATAAATAGATTGTCATGAACCTCTTAATATCTACCCCCGCACGTGAAGTAATCGCAACAGTTGAGTACCTGCCTGCTGTTTCCATTATTATGCCTTTTACACCTGTAATAACAGCCAAGAGATATTTAGAATACCACTTAAAAAGTGTTATGGGGAAAGTGGAAACTATGCTGACCACCCATTATACTGCTGAAAAAGCGATACCGGTGATTATTAAATTAAAAAATCTCCTTTGCGGTCTCAATTATAATTCACCTAAAAAAAGTATTGCAATTTTTGTATCACCGGTAATGGAAAAGATATATTATTTAGGTGTAGAGATGGAAGAAAAAATTGTGATTGATCCATCATTTAAAATCAGTGATCTCGTGTATTGTAAAAAAGAAAAGAGAGAATATCTCATCTTGTTATTAAGTGATAAATTTTCCAAAATGTATTTAAGTAATGGCAATGACACACAAATGAGATTAATTAAATCCAACAAGTTGAAGGATGCGCAGCAATCAGAAAATGAGGCAATAGATGAAATG
>JBKJRY010000059.1:0-32702 GCA_046593045.1 Chitinophagaceae bacterium
ATATACGAAAAGAGACCTACGGAAAAATAGAAATACCCTGTAAACTGGTAATTAATTAAAAAGCCCCTCCTCTGAAATTTCCCAGGTAATTAGTAAGAATACCCTTCAATTTAAGCCTTTATCCGAACTTACGAATTACTCGATTTTACTTTGTGCTTAAATCAACATTTGGTTAGTTTCAAATAATCAAAAAAGCCCGCAAACTCTAAGTTTGCGGGCTTTTGATTTTACCTGTATTGTAAATTAGTGGAGCTGCAGGGAGTCGAACCCTGGTCCAAACATACTCGCCGTAAGCCTTCTACATGTTTATTTTTGCATTAATTGTCGGGAAAAAGCAGGAGCAAAACAAACCAACCAATTCCTTAGCTGTATATTCTTAAGCGATCCTCACAGCCTTGGATCGCAGCAACCTGTTTTTTGTTTGAGTCGGCGGAAGAGCGTGGCAACAGGCAAGCCCACTCAACGGCCCTAATGGTTGCTAAGCTATCGCTTAAGCAGCCATGGCATACGAAGTATTGCCATTTAAAGTTTTGAATATTCAGATTTGAGTGCTAATTATCCAACGCACTACATGCTTATACTTACAAAGAACTATGCTGTCAAAACCGGTCAGCCCCATTCAATTTATGATTGCAATTGAACTTGCAAACTTACAAAAATTTGAGCTCCTTTTGAAAATTGATTCCATAAATGAAGCCTATAAAATGGCATCTCTAAAATTATTGAATAAACATAAAAATAAAATAATCACTTTCTCTTTTAATTCTGGTGACAAATCAAATTTTATGTTCCTACATTAATTAAAGAACTCCACAATTAGAATATTACATATACAAGAGGATGAAAAAAAGTAATAGGTTATCTTTTCTATCAGGAAAGGAAACTATTGAAAATGGATACGGGCTATGAATTAACTACGTGAGAGCTAAATACCGTATATCAAAAGTAAATCCACAATCTTAAACCGCTCCTTAATCCGGATGCATTAAGAACAATTCTAAATTAGGTAATTCATTAGTATTTTACACCTTGAAAACTCTATGATCTTTTTATGAGAAGTCGGTATAAAATTCTGCATCTAATTATTTTAGTACTGACAATTAGTATTGGCAAAAAAGCAAATGCTCAACTATGCCAGGGAAGCCTTGGCGATCCTGTTGTAAATATTACATTTGGTTCAGGAGCAGGTGCTGCGGCAGCACTTGATTCAAATTTTACTAATTATAATTATGTCTCTTATTCTTGTCCTAATGATGGTGTATATACTATTGGAAATTCATCAACCGGATGCTTTGATAATACCTGGCATGTCTTAAATCAGGATCACACACCAAACGATACAAGTGGTTACATGATGATTATAAATGCATCTTTTACACCCGGGGATTTTTATGTAAAAAGAGTTGATGGCCTTTGTGATAATACGACTTATGAATTTGCAGCATGGATAATGAATATTCTACGTCCATTTGCCTGTAACAATGCGGGAATCTTACCCAATGTGACGTTCAATATTGAGACACTTTCAGGTTCTGTGTTACAGACTTACCAAACCGGGAACATTCCTATGTCGGATGCACCGCTATGGAAACAATATGGTCTTTTTTTTACAACACCTGTTGCCACGAATTCAATTGTAATAAGGATGACCAATAATGCACCTGGCGGTTGTGGAAATGACCTGGTATTAGATGATATTACATTCAGGCCGTGTGGGCCAAAGATAGATGTTGCGATAAAAAACGATTCAGCGTCAGTATTTGTTTGTGAGGGCGACAGTCCTACATTTATTTTCAACAGCAGTGTAGTTCCAAATTTAAGTAATACTGCATACCAATGGCAAAGAAGTACAGATCTCGGAGTGACATGGACTGATATTGCGGGAGCAATTAACCCGATATATACCAGGTTACCTATACCGGGGCTCGGAGTATATAAATACCGATTGGCCGTTACACAAGGCGATTATATATTAATACCTGCATGCAGCAGGGTATTATCAGAAATACTTACTGTGAGCCAGGTCGCAATTCCCGTTGCAGGAGCATCCAGCAACGGCCCCGTATGTGAGGGCGCGACGCTACTCTTGAAAGCAAATGATGCCAGTGTTTATGCGTGGACAGGCCCTTTAAATTTTTCCAGTAGTCAACCCGCTCCTGAGATTAATAATGTGAGCATAAATTACAATGGCAAATTTTATTTAAAAATTGTTTCTGCAGAAGGCTGTGTGAATACTGACTCAACGAACGTAACCATACTTCCCGGACCTGTGGTAAATGCGGGAAATGATGCGGATATCTGCGAAGGTGAAAGTGTTCAACTCAGCGGCTCATCCAGCGTAAGTAACTACGAATGGCAACCTGCGCAAAACCTCTCCAACAATCTTATCTTAAACCCGGTTGCATCTCCGGTCATCACTACTTTATATATTCTTTCAAGTGATAACGGAGCGTGTAAAAAATCCGATTCTGTTACGGTGCGTGTAAATATAACTCCTGTTGCAAATGCAGGGCCGGACAAAGTTATTATACAAGGTGATGCCGTAACACTGAATGGTTCGTCAAACATTACAAGTGCTCCTATTTTATGGAAGCCTTATGTCGCAATATCATCAACATCTGAGCTCACTCCAACAGTTAGCCCAACTGTGAGTACTACATATATTTTAAAGCTTACTTCTACCACGGGGTGCGGCACTTCTGAAGACAGCACTCTTGTAAAAGTGTTTGCAAGATTATTTATACCAAATGCTTTCACGCCTAACAATGACGGAATAAACGACACATGGAAAATAGAAACCCTGGGAGCTTATCCCTCAGCAGTTTTAAACATTTATAACAGGTATGGACAAACGATATTTAGCAACAATAGGAAAAGTATACAATGGGATGGAAAATACAAAGGCCGGTTGCAACCTGTAGGAGCTTATCCATATACAATTGATCTTAGAAACGGAGCGCCTTTAATTAAAGGAGTGGTGATCCTGGTGTTGTAGAGAGAAAAAACCGGAGTTAAATTCAACAATTAATTCAGACCTGAATTTTTAGAAAGCTGCGAATAAATCTTATTCAATAATTCCTGCGCATCAAAAGGTTTTGCGATGAACCCATCAGCAAGGCATTCGCTGAAATGCTTATGCACTCCCATTTTCGCGGAAAATAAAACTATATGAATATGTCTTAAAGTATCTTTGGATTTTATAAGCTTCGATATATCCCGCCCATCCGCACCTCCCAATGAGATGTCCAGTAAAATGAGATCTGGCTGAAATGATTCAATCTTGTTAAAGGTCACTTCCCACCGGCTTTCCGTCTCAACTTCAAATCCATCCATGGTAAGTATCAACTTCACGACTTTTAATATTTCGATATCATCATCTATTACTAAAATCTTATCCATTGTTGCTTTAATTTAAATCAACAAAAAGGGAAGGTCAATCTTTCATATAGTTAAAATTGAAAACATCCTTTTACTTCTTCGACTAATGCAGAGTAATATACATAATAAATTATTAACACATTTTTAATCAACGATTTTTTTGATGGGCAATTTGAAGCAAAACGTAGATCCTCTTCCTTTCATGCTAGTCAACGAAATAGTTCCTCTGTGTCGCTTTATAATTTCAGAAGTGATGAACAATCCAAGGCCGAGTCCCGGGTAAGTATTTTCCTTTAATTCCTTCACGCGAAAAAATCGCTCAAAAACTTTTGCCTGCATTTCTTTGCTTATTCCAATGCCAAAATCTTTTACAGAAACATAAATATGTTGTTTATCCTTACGTGATGTAATTTCTATATTACGAGCATTGGGAGAATATTTTATTGCATTCGAAAGGAGATTGGTTATCACCTGTCCGATTCTGTCTTTATCTCCATAAATTTCCGGAACTTTCACCAGGGACAGAATAATAGCATGAAATTTGGTAATCAATTGCATTTCTTTAACCAGGTCGCAGACCATTTCATTAAAATCAAAATAATTCAGATGGTATTGAAGTTTGCCTCCCTCCATTCTTGAAACATCAAGTAAATCACCAATAAGGCTGGTTAATTTCACTATCTGGGTATTCATTCTTGAAAGCATTTTTGCAGCATCAGAATTTCCAGCTTGTGAAAAATCCTGTTCCAACAATTGGGCAAAAGCCTTGATACTGGTAACAGGTGTTTTCAATTCATGAGATGCCATACTGATGAAATCATCTTTCTGCTTTGATATCTCATGCAGTCTTTGGTTTTCAGCCAATATATTTTTTTCTTTTTCTACCTGTTCCTCATAATTTTTCCTATCAGTTATATCTTCAATAACCAATAAAATCATATGTTCTTTTTCCCCCTCCATTAATAATTTCCTGGCATTTAATCGCAGAATCTTTTGCCCGATATTTTTAAAATTATGTTTTATCTCAAAGTCATTAAACGAACTCTTCGTTCCCAAAATCTTCTTGAAAAAAAATTTTAGTTGCCGAAAATCCCATTGCCCGTTTCCCATTTGGTGAATAATCTTCTCTTCTGTTTCACCCGGTTTCAACCGGAAAGTTTTATAAAAGGCATCATTTGCAGTTCTGATTCTTAAATCAGGATGCAAAACAACTAAGGGTTCATGAATGGCATCGATAATTGCTTCGGCATAAGCAAGTGCATTCTTAAGTTTCTCGATCTCTATATTTGCACGCTTGGTTCCAGGCATGTGGTTTATTGAGTAGGTAAGTTGAGAAATTATTTTTCTTGCGTTACATTACTTTACAAAAAAATCACGTTCTTCGAAGTTCCTTTTCGCAATTTTTAAATAAAATAATGAGTATAAATTTATACTAAACGATCTAATAAAAAAAGATAACTATTTTATTATAAATCTAGGGATTGATTACAGGTTGATATTTTACGTTTATCAATGTAGCTATTTTGATAAACTCACTATACTGTTTGAGGCTAACTTAACGATACTCTTACCTGAAAATTCTTCAACCTTATTCAAAAACAAAATTGAATCTTATTCCATGAAACTATGCCCGGAATGAACGCATCTATCAGGTTGATTTTTTGTATGCTGCCGTTACACGGTCAAGCATTTGAAGAAATTTTTTTATATCCGAATCATAACCATAACCTTCTGAGACAAGGCGGTTTTCATTTCCATCGAGAAAAAAATAATAGGGTTGCGTGTTGGCGTTGTATTTTGACACTTGCAAGTCAACATTTTTATCACCTAAAGTTTCTATATTTTGATTTAAGGCTTTCGAGTAATATTGTTCATTTTTTTGAAGGTCTATATTATGCACATCAATGTATAATGATACAATAACAAAATCTTCTTTAAGTCTTTTCATCACTCCCGGATCACTCCAAACCTCTCCTTCCATCTTGCGGCAATTAACACAATTAATACCAGTAAAATCAAGCATCAAAGGTTTTTTCAATTTTCTTGAAGCAGCGAGCGCTTCATCATAATCATAATAAATAACCATCCCATATTTTGTAACAACATCCGGCTCATATATTTTCATTTGTTCATAGTATTTTACTGGATGCGGAGTATCTGAAATTGATTGAGAAGAATCCTGTAGGCGGCTTGAATTTATCGGGGCTGATGTAAAATCCTGGGTTCCCATCGGCGGCACAAATGCGCTGATACCTTTAAGGGGAGCTCCCCATAGCCCCGGCATCATATACACGGCAAAAGCAAATGACGTCATTGCAAAAAACAATCTTGGGATACTCAAGTACGGTAGATCAAAATCATTTTTGGGCAATTCATCATCATGATGAAATTTAATCATACCCAGAAGATAAATGCCAAGCATTACAAAAATTACAATCCATAAACTTAAAAATATTTCCCGGTCAAGTAAGCGCCATCCGTTTGCAAGATCGGCATTCGATAAAAACTTTAATGCAAGGGCAATTTCCAGGAAGCCAAGGGTTACTTTTACCGAATTGAGCCATCCTCCCGCTTTTCCCAAAACATTTAATTTACCAGGAAAAAAAGCAAACAAAGCAAAAGGTAATGCAAGAGCCAGTGAAAAACCAAACATACCTACAAGTGGCCCGTAATAACTTCCTCTTGCAGCTAAAACCAATAGATTGCCAATAATAGGACCGGTGCACGAGAATGATACAACGACTAACGTGAGCGCCATAAAAAATATTCCAAAAAAACTTCCGCTCCCTGCTTTGCTATCCGCCTTCGTGGACCATGAAGATGGTAATTCAATATTAAAAGCTCCTAAAAAAGATATTCCGAAAATGAGAAACAATGCAAAAAATAAAAGATTCGCAACCCAGTTTGTTGCAAGATTATTCAGGGCCGCAGGCCCAAATATTACTGTGATCAAAAATCCCAAAAGAGTAAATATTACAACAATAGATGTTGAATAATAAAATGCATTGCGTATTCCTTCAGATCTGTTTTTGCTTCGCTTTGTAAAAAAACTTACAGTAACAGGTATCATAGAATATACGCATGGGGTTAATAGCGCAAGCAAGCCTCCGCCAAACGCGGCGAGAAAAATCCACCATAATGATTGTGAGCCAATATCAGACTTTCCCGCTAAAGTTGGTAAAGGTTCATTAGATTCAGGTTGTATAAAAAATTTAAACTCCTGCTCTGCTGGTAAATATTGTTCACCCTTTTTAAACATATAGCTCACAGTTCCTTTTAGCAAAAAACTATCGGCTATACCTGCTTTCACTTTTTGTTGCCATACTGCAGAATCAAGGAAGTAGTGCACATGGCCTTCCACTAAACTGTCATATACATCGTACTCACTGGTTTTTGTAACAAGAGAATCAGCAAGTAAATGTGAAGATGTTGAATCAAAATGAACACTGGAATATAAAGGATCCGCGATCGATCTCTGAAAACCAAATAATTCAATACCCGGAGCCAGGTTGGCTCTTATTGTAAGCAATACATCCTTATCATTCAGGCGCTCTTTCGTAAAAGAAAACTGAACCGATGAATCCTGTGAAAATAAATTGTTGGTAAATAAAAGTGCAAGTGCACAAATCCAAATCCTGGCGAACCTTGTCATTAAATCTTTTTAATTATTAGAGAGCTATTGAAAATTTTTTTGTTACCGGAGGTAAACATTGCTTATCATCACACACCATATACTCAACACTAACATTCGCGGAAGTTTTCACAGGAGATCGCAATTTTATGACCTGGATAAATTCTACCTTACCGGAGAACTGTTTTACGTCAACACCAAATATTTCTTCATGCCTTTGCTCAAGTTTGCCCACCTCTTTGGTGTTACCATCAAAATCAAACAAAGGATTTTTTGTAAATGTGATCGTTGTAGGTACAGGTCCTCCTTCAGGCGTAGTCTGGGAGTAAATATGCCAACCTTTATTTAAGGTAGCTGTTAAATGCAGCTCATATGTTCTGGCATCTATTTTTGTTGCTGAGGCGACCCACTCAACAGGCGTCTTTACCTGGGCGTTCATACAGCTTGAAAAAAAAATACTTAACAACACTGCCGAAAAAAATTTCATCATATATAATTGGCCGCTCCTGTCAGCGGTGTTTGCGTAAAAATCTCCGCAAATTAATTAAAAAAAACCCGGCAGGCGTATAGCGCCACGCAATATTATGATTTAATAAAGGGTTAATACATGCCGCATAGAGTGCGTGATCTATAGAAGACTTTACAGTTAGTACAACGATAATTAACAATTGGAAGACCAAACCGCGGATTTTAAATAACAAAAATCAATCAGGAACCCTAATATTGAGGGGAAATGTTTAAACTCTTACCCGTGAATACACAAATATTCACGAATCACCGCTTTTTATAATCGTCACAAGCATTTTAAATCTTCCGTGGGTTTATATATCGGATACATGGCAGGTATTATTATCGCATCCCTTTCTTTAAGTTTATTAAACTTAACTTCTTTTACAATTTTGGCTTTCCCATCTAATATTAAATGAAGGTATTGAAAGGAGAAAGAAGGGAAGAAAGGACAAACTTCCCTGTTATGATCACAAAGAGTAATCACATAATCAAAGTCTATATCCCTGTATTCTTCTATATTGTTTGAAGTATGTTTTGAAATATCAATTCCATCTTCTTTCATCAACCCATTTTTAAGAATTAAAAAAATGTGTGACTATACTAAACGGGGCATTAACTTTCGTGAAAACTTTATTCACCCCTGAGGTGGTTCGAAATGGACTGACACAAAATTCCTTTAGGTTAATGAATAAGAACTGATTCTTTGGGTAATGCTGAGTCACCTTGTTTGTGCTTAATTGGAAGGGGCTCGATGCCCCTTTCAATTAAAGGAGATTCTTCGGTATAAAGCATCGTCCCTTGTTTGTGCATTTCAAATATACGATCTTGCTCCATGCATTTTTCATAACCGCATGGACTCTTATAATCCAGTGATGAGTGAAGCCGTATGGTGTTATAATACATTTCGATGTATTCGAAAATTTCTGTTTGGGCATCTTCAATTGTTTCAAATATTCCATCCTGCAACAGTTCTGCCTTGAAGCGGCTGAAGCACGATTCCATAAAGGCATTGTCGTAGGGATTATCAGCTCGGCTCATACTTTGCAGCGCTTTGTTATCATCAATCATTTTTCTGAATACCGTACTTGCATACTGGCCGCCACGGTCAGAGTGAACGATTAATTCTTTGGATATTTTTCTTACATACAAGGCTTTTTTAAATGCTGCTATAATCAATCCTTCCTGCATATGATCATCCAGGTGCCAGCCAATTATTTTTCTGGAAAACAGATCCATCCATACAGCAAGATAACACCAGTTGCCACCGGCCAGTGGAATATAGGTGATGTCGCCTACCCATAACTTGTTAGGTTGCCGGGGCATTGGTCGCGCTAAAAGCAGGTTGGGACTTATCCGGTAAGGATGCCTGCTATCGGTAGTTTTGGGAACGAAGCTGCGTGGCTGTATCGCTTTTAATCCATACTTGTGCAGTACCTTGCCTGCTTTGTAACGGCTTACTGGTGCTCCTTTTGCCTGCAATGCTTTGCTGATACGGCGCAAACCATAACGGCGCTTATGCTCCTGAAAAGTATCGATGATCTGTTGCTCCATGTTTTTGCTTTTTTGATTTAGCTGATGTGTGCTACCCTTGCGCCAGGCGTAATAACCGCTACGGCTCACCTGCATAACCTGGCATTGCAACTAGCAGGAATACATTTTTTCATTGGATTGAATGAACTGATATACTCTGGTTATCTCTAACGGCTGAAAATGCCCAAGGCTTTTTTTAAAATGTCACGTTCCATCTCCAGCTCTCTAATGCGCTTTTGCATGACAGCTTTCTGCTCGTCAAAAACTATATCACTCTCTGATGTAGTAACGGATCCCTTTTTGGAGGCTCTTGTAATCCATTGATAAATCAGATTGGTACCTATGCCTAACGATTGGGCAACATCGGGAACAGAACGTCCCATCTCGATCATCTGAATAACTTGGTTTTTGAACTCCCCATCGTATTTACGACGGCTTTTTTTGACAGATTTTGATT
Source organism: Chitinophagaceae bacterium (assembly GCA_046593045.1). Lineage (GTDB taxonomy): Bacteria > Bacteroidota > Bacteroidia > Chitinophagales > Chitinophagaceae > Ginsengibacter. The sequence goes on from JBKJRY010000059.1 coordinate 9,507, forward strand.
CCATAATGTTTGTAAATTTATTGGAATTTTCTGTCCGTGAAAATTAGGCCATCTCACCCCTCCAAAAAAATTAATTAATATTCATTTGCAATAATAAAGTATAGATATTATTTTGTAGTTAAGTTGATAATAAGGGTTTCTTCTTATTGTTACTTTTTAACCAAAGTAAATTCCTCTATTTGATACAGGTTTTCAATTTTTTAATTAAGCAACAAGTACTAAAAATTGATGATTGGTAATCACTAACCTATAAAATATTTATATTTGAGATCAAATGATTATCTTGTCGCGATGGATATCTAAACCAACTGAGTTAGAAAAATATTTCTGAAAACTGGATCCTCCTTATTGAAAGCATGTAACCGTTATACAATATGCCGATCAATAATATTTTCTGGTCCGGAGATAAACAAAACGATGTTCACGTAATTGCGGGTCAATCTTCCTTCGATCTTAGCGCCTTTCACCTTGCTTTCACTAAAGTAAATCCCGACGGTACTACAACTAATCAATTTGCAAAAACATACCTTAATGATCCATCAAATACCAATGATGTAACATTAACATTCAAGCCCCTGTTTAAAGGCGTAACGGCCGGCGACAATTTTTCAGATCACGGACTTACAGTTAATACAAAAACAGGAGTAGTCACAGTTGCCGCAGCATTGCCTTCCCCCCGAAAAAATAATTTTATTATGGAGGCGGTGGCTGTTAGCGGCGCCAGGACCTTTACAGAAATCATCAGGATTCAAATTCACCAGAGTATTTCCCAGGTGTGGCTCACCCCTTCCACCCTGTCCGTAAGACCCTTTACCAACTCAAGGCCGGAGAATACGACGTACAAATTCTCAGTCAGGGCCCAGTTTGACGATGGCATTGTGGGAGATATTACAAAAATGCCCGGCATCACATGGTCTCCAACTGCCAATGTCAACATTGTATCCGGCAGCCTTACAATGAAGGCAGGAGACAGCACCGGAAACATAATTCCAATAACAGTAAATCTTGCGGTGGCTTTAGGCGGCGGTTCGGCGACAGCCAATATGCAAATTGAAGATGCGTGGGACATAACTCATCCTACAACTATTTCCGTAGTAGTTGGAGGCGGATGGCCGGGGATAATAAGTCCTGAAAAAGTAGCAAATGTTTTATTTATTTCTGAAGGATTTAGCTCTGCGCAAGAGCCGGCTTTCCGGCAATATGTAAACTCGCTGGTTCAGTTTCTTAAAACTAATCCGCTAAATAAGCCCTATAATTTCCTTGCTACATCCATGAATTTCTGGGCTGCTTTCATGCCCTCTCCCCAGGAGGGATTTTCTATCGCTTCGGAAGTATTCCCGGTGCAGGACGGAGCGGTATTAAAAGCACGTTTTCTACCAACCCCGGGAAAGCCTCCAACGGCTGCAGCTACCTGGAATCTTGAGCAATTAGTATATGTTGTTGGGCTTCCCGTTCCGGCGGACGATATTTCCAATGCAGCACGAACTAATGCCATTATCAAAACAGAATGGCTAAGCCTTATTGACCCCGATCCATCAGCTCATGTTAATGATGCACTCATTAATCAATGGCGGTTCCTTGCAAAAAGAAGTTTCATAGAGGAGGTAAACTCGGTATTGCACGTAAAAGCAGGAGACCCGGTTCCTACGAGAGGAGCAGCCTTGATAAATTTTAATTCGTCCAGGATGGATCGTGATAAATTAGATAAGTTCCTGGTCACCCTGCAAGATCCACACGGTATTCCGGTCCAGGATCTGTGGGCAAAGAAAGCCGATGGCACCAAGCCAAACAATTATGATCTGATTTGCATAGTGGCAAATGGATTCGGAAGAGCATTAAATGCAGAAGGGTATTTTTTCATTAATACTTTAGAAGAATTGCCGATACAAACAATTGCCGGAAAAAATGCTTTTGCTTTTCATCTTTCTCCTCCAACGAATACCGCTTCCGCAGATAAGTCACGCACATTTGCCCACGAGGTTTCTCATTCATTTTTTCTTGATGATGAGTATGGTGAAAGAGAAGGCCCTTCAGGTCGCACTCCTGCAGAGATCAATTTGTACTCTAATATTATTTTGGAAGCAGATACCATGAGAGCAGGGCAAATACATGGAGACGAAATAAAATGGAACTGGCACCGGATCAAAAAGGCCGGCATGCTAAGTGGTGATATCCAGGATGCAGGAGGAGGAAAGTTTCGTGTTCCACTCGTTTTAGGCCAGGGTTTTCAATTTGCCATAGGCGATACAGTTCATTTCAGGTTCAGGCAGTATCCATCTCCGTTAGTCAAAAATCCTAAACTAAGCCCTCCACTCGAAATAACAGATCCTGCTCCTGTTTCCGAGGCTATTCATGTAAAGTTAAAGGCGGGTGCTGTATTCAATTATCCCAACCTGGTGGCTGCCGCACAATTTATCAATGAATTTAAAGGTGGGTCCATTATATATATACCTGTTGAAGCGCCTGCATCAGTAAAAACAAATGACTACCCTTACGCAGAGGTCGTAGCAAAGAATATCAAAGATTATATCACGACAACCCACAAACCCCTCACTGTTTTTCCCAGTGTGGTTGATGATAACAACATTCAGCAACCAATTATTCCGGGTGTTTCTTTACCTGATTGCTTTAATAAAAACAGGCCGAGAATAGTAGGATTGTATTCCGGGGGAGATACATATCACAAAGGATATTTTCATGCCACGGGCAATTGCATGATGCGTGACGATCATACTGACGGAAGAGAATTTTGCGCCGTTTGCAGCTACATTTTAACTGATACAATTGATCCATCTAAGCATTTTGAAACAGACCGGGAATATCAAAAAATTTATCCCCAGGAATAATGAGCGAGCAACAAGATACCATAGCACTAATCGGCCAGGAGCTACTGAATGTTGTAAGCCCGTTGAAAGAATCCTTCAGTGATGCCGAGCGCTTTAAAGGATTTCTTTATACACTTGGATGGGAGGCAAACGGCTTGCCTAACGAATACATCGAATTGGCGGCTTCTGTTACTGATGCCGAAATTTTTATTCAAAAAATAGCTGCCGGCACCTTTAGTGCTTCTGATATTCCCGGTTTAATTGGCGCAGTAAAAAACCTGTATGATAAAATACTGGGAATCAGTTCTGCTCCTCCTGGAGTAAACGCCTCGGAATTTTTATCTGAGATAGGCGAAAGGCTTTTTGAATTTCTCCTCACTTCTTATTTACAGCGTATCCGGCCGGTTTTTTACAACCTGCTATCTGCAATGGAGGTTATTCATATTCAAAACATCGCAGATTCTGCCAATAAACACGCCTTCATCAGAACTGAATTTAAATGGGAGGAAATTCCTAAAATACTCCAGGATCCTTTGTCAATTGTAAAACGTGTATATGGATGGGGAGGGCCGCAATTAAATTCCCAAATCCTGTTTGAGCACATGTCAGGCTTTTTGCATGGGCTCGGATTTCCTGTAATGCTCACCGAAATCAACGACAGCATTACATTAGCATATTCAGGCGGAAACCCCTCCCTTTCTAGGAGCATGAGAGGTATCAAAATTCCTTTTCATTACAATGTGATCGGAACCACGCCTGTTGAATTGTCTGTTAATATATTAGAATTGCCGGCCACAGCCGGAAAGTTGCCGGGCCTGGTTATCCAGCCCGGACTTCCCTCGGTTATCCCTTTGGATTTTGATTTTGGAAATGAAGTTTCCCTGCATATAAAAGCGGGAAGCGACATTGCAAATAAATTTGGGGTTATCATAAGGCCTGATGAGTTTTCAGTAAAATATCCTTTCCAAGACGGAACGTCCTTTCCGTCAGCAGGCTTTGAAGTGAGCTTTGATTATCATCCGCCTGAACCAAAATTAATAGTGGGTTCACCCGGGGGAATCCGTATCCAGGAAAAGGGCTTCGTGTTGGGCTTCCAGGTGATAAGTGTATCAGGTGATTTTGAAATTAAATTTTACATAGAGCTTAAGGAATTGTCTTTGGTTCTGGCAGCTTATGAAGGGGACGGGTTTTTAAAAACATTACTGGGCGACGGGGAAACGAAGGTAGATATTCCATTGGGCATTGACTGGTCGAGTAAAAATGGATTTGGTTTCCGCGGCTCAGGCAATTTCGAGATAGCCCTGAACCCGCATTTAACCCTTGGTCCAATTACCATTTCGGGCTTCCAGCTATCCTTAGGCTTGCCCGCAGGCGCTGATCCTAAAATTAAATTAGAAGCGGGTATTAATATTAATGGAGATTTAGGTCCGTTGAAAGCAGTGGTTGAAGAGATCGGAATTGGACTATATATTAATTTTAAACCTGGAAATCTTGGCCCTTTAAGCCTTGAACTTGGCTTCAAGCCACCTAACGGCGTAGGCCTCTCCGTTGATGTCGGTGTGGTGAAGGGCGGTGGTTATCTTTTTTTTGATTTTGATAAGGGTGAATATGCAGGTGCGCTTGAGCTTACTTTTAGTGGAATAGTTTCCCTTAAAGCCATTGGTATCATTACCACTAAAATGCCGGATGGAAGCGATGGCTTTTCTTTACTAATTATCATCACCGCTGAGTTTGGTACCGGTATTCAATTAGGCTTTGGTTTTGTATTGTTGGGTGTTGGCGGCTTGCTGGGGCTAAACCGGACCATGCGATTGCAGCCACTTGCCGAAGGTGTGAGAACGGGTGGTATCAACGATATCATGTTCCCTACCGATGTTGTCGCCAATGCGCCACGTATCATCAGTGATCTTCGCAATTATTTCCCTCCTGAAGAAGGTAAATTCCTGATCGGACCGATGGCTAAGCTTGCCTGGGGAACACCGGCTCTTATTACCATCTCTCTCGGGATCATTATCGAAATACCGGGTAACATTGCCATCCTCGGTGTACTTAAAGTTGCCCTGCCAACTGCAGATGCTCCCCTGATCATTCTTCAAATTAATTTCATCGGCGCTATTGAATTTGATAAAAGCCGTCTCTGGTTCTTTGCCAGCCTGTACGATTCACGCATATTATTTATTACGCTGGAAGGTGAGATGGGTTTGCTCGTTGCGTGGGGTAACGATGCTAATTTTGTAGTGAGTGTGGGTGGATTTCATCCTTCATTTAATCCGCCGCCATTACCCTTCGGAAGCATTGCCAGGCTCTCCCTTAATATTCTCAACGAACCCTTTGGCCGCATTAGGGTCATGGCTTATTTTGCTGTTACTTCCAATACGGTGCAATTTGGCGCACATGCCGAGCTGTTCTTTGGCGTAAGCGCTTTTAATATTGATGGCCATATCGGCTTTGATGCCCTCTTTCAATTCTCACCTTTTTACTTCATCATTGAGCTTTCTGCCTCACTTTCGGTAAAGGTTTTTGGTGTGGGCTTCTTTAGCGTAAGGGTGAAAATGTCATTGGAAGGTCCTACCCCCTACCGTGCAAAGGGCACTGGTTCTATTTCTCTTTTCTTCTTTGATATCGATGTGGACTTTGACTTTACCTGGGGAGAATCGAAAAATACTACCGTGCCGCCCATTGAGTTAATGCCATTGCTGAAAAGAGAATTTGACAAGATCGAAAACTGGAAAGCGCAACTACCTCCCGGCACAAACATCCTGGTATCCCTGCGCAAGATTGATGCGGCGGCTGAGTTGGTATTACATCCTGTAGGTACATTACAGGTCAGCCAGCGCTATGTACCTCTTGATATTACCCTTGATAAGATAGGCGCTCAAAAGCCCAATGATGTAAAAAAGTTTACCCTCGATCCTGCGGGTACAAGCGGCCTCGGTAAAAAGAGTGATGTGAAGGAATCTTTTGCCATGGCACAGTTCCAGGAAATGACCAGCGCCAACAAATTGTCGAGGCCGTCTTTTGAAAAGGAGGACGGCGGATTGGAATTATCGGTTTCCGGGCAGCAGGTAACAACAGGCAAGGCAGTGAAGCGGATTGTGCGCTACGAACTGATTGTAATTGACACCAATTTCAAACGGTTTGCCAGGAAGTTCTTTGACTTTATCAGCGGGGTATTGTTCTTCCATTTTCTTAAAGGCAATGCCGTGGCCAACTCTCCATTATCATTCAAAACTAAAAAGCAATACCAGCCTTTTGAAGAAAAGGTAGCCGTAAAGCAGGCAACATATTCTGTCGCCAACGTAATGAACAATAAAGCCTATAATGCAGGTGCAGCAAACTTTGCCAGCGAAGCACAGGCACGCGAATTTATTCAACAGCAGGCTAAGGCTGATCCCAACCTGAAAGACAACCTACATATTATTTTGCAACACGAATTAAACACAGCAGCATGAGTGATACGAGAGCAACAAATCATCCTGACATTGTATTTAAAAATTTATTCAGCATATGCCAAACACAGGGGTAAAAGGACGTATTACAGATGCCGAAACAGGCGAAGGCATTACCGGTCTAACGGTGACTGTCGTTGACTTTGACCCCTTTTTCAATGAGGACGATGTTTTGAAAAAAGCAGTCGTAGAAAGTACAGACGGGAGCTTTCAATTTGTTTATTCTGAAGATAGTTACAGGCTATGGTCAATTGATCGCGATCCTGATATAGTTGTGCGGGTATCTCTGCCAAATGGCCGTTTGTTGTTCGAATCAAAAGAAGCAAAAGATGTGACTGATAACATTCTCGAAATACCGGAAATAAAAATTCACAAGAACAGTATGGAGGGCTGGCTGGTGAACCATACGACATTGGATCCTGCAAAGGGCGACCCGGTATTCCTGTTTAAAGGAAATGAAATAAAGGAACTCGTGGATGGCGATGCCATGTTCCCCGCTGTTACGCAGGCTTCAATAGATGCCACACAATCCATAAACCTGATGGGTTTATTCTTCGATGTGAACAATGGTTTCAAATCAATGTTCCTCGAAGAATTCAATGATTCCAATCCACCATCGACCAATTGCACAAACGGGATAGGACCCACACTTGAGGATGTGCTGAAAAATAAAACGGCAATGCCTGTGAACGTGATGATGACTAATATTCCCCTGTCAGCAAATGATACGGTTACTGAGGTGAAAGAGTTTTTTCAAAATACAAATGTAAAGACCGCTTATTTTAAAAAAGGGTTTAGTCTCCTTCATTCCAAGGCAATAATATTGGATGGAAGGAAGGCAATACTGATGGGCTCGCCGCTGAAACAATTTTATTATAGCGATATAAGACATGCTATACACGACGCACGCCATAAAGGTTCATTGAATCATGACGTGAGCATTCAAATTGAAGGACCTGCCGTCGCTCAGATCAACAAAACATTTGCCACCGTATGGAAGGCAACAAAGGAACCCCTCACGACGCTCACCCCTGGTTATATTCCTGAAAAAACAGGTGACGAAAATTCAAGCATTGCTTCCGTGCAGGTGCTGCGCACGTTACCTGCTGTCAATTACAATCCAACCGCTGAGGGCGATGAAGATTTGCCGCATGGAGAAACAGGAATATTGGAAGCCTATCAACGCGCCATCAATAATGCTGAACGTTTTATTTATATCGAAAACCAATATTTCACTTCACCGGATATTATCGATGCGCTGATCTTCCGGATGAAGGAATCCGCAAAATCCAAATTGGAAATAATTATTGTCGTGCCAGTTCGTCCGGATCTACCAGGTTACCCCGACCGGCATGTTGACAACATAAACAAATTAAAAATTGTTGCAGAAGCAAATGGCCACAAGCTCGGCGCTTACACGATGTGGAGCAGGTCTGAAATCAAGACGAGTGGCCAAAACAAAGAATTTCAGATCATGCCCGTGTATGTGCACAGTAAAATGGCGATCATTGATGATACGTGGGCAACCGTCGGAAGCGCCAACCTTGATGGCACTTCGTTAAATCATCACGAGATTGATTTATTGGTGACCGGCGCATTAATGGACAGGATGATTGCAAAATTTAAACCCGGGGATGATATCGGCAAGTTTCTCTGGGATGCATTCTGGTATATCTTCTTCTATATTTTCAAACAAATGTTTTTTAGCCTGAAGACTTTAGGGGCTATACTTTTTATTGCCTACAAATTCATTTTTGATTTTAAGGAAACCATGGAGCTGATAAGGGAAACGCTGGAAGACGTTACGGACATCCCCGGAATTATTAAAGAGGTTTTTACACGCACTGCCCAGCATGCATTACCCAACCGGGAGAATCAACCGGGTAAGAATTTAGAAATGAACATTGTGATGTATAATGGCATTGCCGGCCAGCCGAAAAATGCAGCCATCAAACGCTTAAGACAAAGACTCTGGGAAGAACAGCTCGGATTGTTATTCCTGCCTGATAATATTTTGAATTTGCCTGAAAACGGGGATTTGAATTTGGTAAGCCTTTGGGATGCGCAGGCAAATAAAAATAAGGAAGCCATTAAAAACAATCAAAGCCTGCCCAGTGATGATGCGCCGGTAATACTTGAGTGGAAGCCTGAAACAGAATTTAAGGAATACCTGAAGTCATTGGAGATCCGTACTAAACATTTGCGTGACAAAGCGGATGTATTCTTATTTGACAAATGTAAATTTGACGATTCGAAAAAACTTTTACCATGGCCGATAATATAGTTCAAAGGATAACTGCCGGCACAGGAGAATTACTCTCAAATCTCAAAGAGATACAGAGTGATATCTCTGAAGCAAAAGCATTTATAAACCTGATGGGATGGGAATTGCCGTCGGGTGTGGAAGACATTGGCCTTGCAGCCCTTGACCTCGGAAATTTTATCGAAAAACTTGATGCAGTAACCGGGGCACCCAACGAGGTATGGGAAGATGAAATCGCGATGCTTGGCCGTGTAGCAGATCTTGCGTTAGCGGTTAACGACCTCGTCAATAAAATTTTGATCCTTGCTGATGAATTGCCCACGAAACTTTCGGGCTTTGAAGATTATGTGGACCGCACTAACATTCATAAGGAATTACCGCGGCGATTGTTTGATTTTTTACTGACTAATTATCTCTCCCGAACCTCACCGTTGACTTACGCAGTACTGCATTTAATTAATATTATAGACTACCCGCATTTTGACGCTGATCCCGCCAATTTCCAGGTTGAGCACATCAGGGCAACCGTCAATTATCACCATTTTAAAACGCTTTTTACCGATCCCGGGAAACTCGCTGAAGAAGCTTATGGATGGAATACGCCAGACTATGATCCAACTATTTTATTGCAACGCATACAATTGCTTTTCCAGGCCCTTGCAATGCGAAGCCGCATCCAGTCACTTAATACGCAAGCTGAGGAGATATGGACAAACACGACGGTGACGGAAATAATACCTATGCCCCAACTGATTACATTTTTGTTTGAGGAAAGGGGAACTATTGCCGGCCTCAGGGTGGGCTTATCAATATTCGGAGTAAGGCCGACGTCAGCGGGAGCAAGTGATGGCGGAATTGGGGCTGTTCCAATAATCAAGGGTAAGCTCGAGGGTAGCATACCACTGACACGGTTTGGTGATACGTTCCTCGATTTCTCCGGAAAAGCAGACCTGGTAAAAAGCCTTGCTATTGTGCTCAGACCTAACCATGATTTAGATGTGAGCACTGCCAGCAGTTTTACCGAGGCAGTCGCAGGACGCTTTGCGATCGGGTTCAGGTATGGTTCCCCGGATAGCGTACGCAAGACATTGTTGTCCTTTACAAGTGGCGCAAAAATTCAATACCAGTCCCTGTCTGTCACCGGTGGCATGGAAAAAGCTACTGCAGAGCCGGCGCAGAGTTTTATGGAATTGAATTTGTTGGGATGTGCGTTAACGTTATCCCTGTCAGAAGCCGATGGTTTTATCAGCAACTCCATTTCACAAGAAAAGATAGAAGCGTCGTTTTCCCTGAAAATTGGATGGACAAGTAAAGCGGGAATCTATTTTGAAGGTAGCGGAGGGTTGGAAATTTCTTTTCCCATCCATATTCAATTAGGAATTTTCCATGTTGATTCGCTGCAGCTTGGGTTAAAAACAGAAGAAGGAGACTTATCCCTTGAGGCAAGCGCTTCCGGAGGCATGACTTTGGGGCCACTAAAAGCTGTGGTGGATAGAATAGGCCTGGATGTGGACATGACTTTTGGCAGCGGAAATCTTGGCTTCTTTGGACTATCACCTGTATTCAAGCCACCTAACGGCGTAGGTCTCTCCGTTGATGCCGGCGTGGTAAAAGGTGGTGGGTATCTTTTTTTCGATTTTGATAAGGGTGAATATGCAGGTGCGCTTGAGCTTACTTTTAGTGGAATAGTTTCCCTTAAAGCCATTGGTATCATCACTACCAAAATGCCGGATGGAAGCGATGGCTTTTCCTTGCTAATAATTATTACCGCTGAGTTTGGAACGGGCATTCAGTTGGGTTTTGGTTTTGTATTGCTGGGCGTAGGCGGCCTGCTTGGTTTGAACCGTACTATGCGGTTGCAACCTCTTGCCGAAGGCGTGAGAACGGGCGCCATCAATGGCATCATGTTCCCCACCGATGTAGTGGCAAATGCGCCACGCATCATCAGCGATCTTCGCAATTATTTCCCTCCTGAAGAAGGTAAATTCCTGATCGGCCCGATGGCTAAGTTGGGCTGGGGCACTCCGGCGCTTATCACTGTTTCCCTCGGGATCATTATCGAAATACCGGGTAACATTGCCATCCTCGGTGTACTTAAAGTCGCCCTGCCAACTGCAGATGCTCCCCTGATCATTCTTCAAATTAATTTCATCGGCGCTATTGAATTTGACAAAAGCCGTCTCTGGTTCTTTGCCAGCCTGTACGATTCACGTATTTTATTTATTACGCTGGAAGGAGAAATGGGCCTCCTGGTTGCCTGGGGTAGCGATGCTAATTTTGTAGTGAGTGTGGGTGGATTTCATCCTTCATTTAATCCGCCGCCATTACCCTTCGGAAGTATTGCCAGGCTCTCCCTTAATATTCTCAACGAACCATTTGGCCGCATTAGAGTCATGGCTTATTTTGCTGTTACCTCCAACACGGTACAGTTTGGCGCCCACGCTGAATTGTTCTTTGGCCTGAGCGCCTTTAAGATTGAAGGGCATATCGGCTTTGATGCCTTGTTTCAATTCTCACCTTTTTACTTCATCATTGAGCTTTCTGCCTCACTTTCGGTAAAGGTTTTTGGTGTGGGCTTCTTTAGCGTAAGGGTGAAGATGTCACTGGAAGGCCCTACCCCCTACCGGGCTAAAGGAACAGGCTCCATTTCCCTGTTCTTCTTCGATATTGATGTGGACTTTGACTTTACCTGGGGCGAATCACAAAATACTACCCTGCCACCTATTGAAGTGATGCCTTTGTTGAAAGCCGAATTTGACAAGCTCGAAAACTGGAAAGCACAATTGCCTGCAGGCACAAACATCCTGGTATCCCTGCGCAAGATTGACGTCGCCTCCGAATTGGTATTACATCCCGTAGGTACATTACAGGTCAGCCAGCGCTATGTGCCTCTTGATATTACCCTTGATAAGATAGGCGCTCAAAAGCCCAAGGATGTAAAAAAGTTCACCCTCGACCCTGCGGGTACAAGTGGCCTCAGTAAAAAGGGTGACGTGAAAGAATCTTTTGCCATGGCGCAGTTCCAGGAAATGAACAGCGCCACCAAATTGTCGAGACCGTCCTTTGAGAAGGAAGACGGTGGATTGGAACTATCGGTCACAGGGCAGCAGGTAACAACAGGCAAGGCCGTAAAACGAATCGTGCGCTACGAGTTAATTGTAATTGATACCAATTTCAAGCGGTTTGCCAGGAAGTTTTTTGACTTTATCAGCGGTGTATTATTCCTGCACTTCCTCAAAGGAAACGCGGTAGCAAATTCCCCATTATCCCACAAAACTAAAAAGCAATACCAGCCTTTTGAAGAAAAGGTAGCCGTAAAACAGGCAACCTATTCTGTCGCCAATGTAATGAACAACAAAGCCTATAACGCAGATGCAGCAAGCTTTGCCAGTGAAGCACAGGCACGCGAATTTATTCAACAGCAGGCTATGGCTGATCCTAACCTGAAAGACAACCTACATATTATTTTGCAACACGAATTAAATACAGCAGCATGAGTGATATAATAGCGACTTATTCTTTTTTGCCCTGGCTAAGGCAGGGCATTACCAATAAGATTACCACCAGTGACCTGGATACCAGTGTTAAGTTTCGTGCAACCATCAAAGTTGATCTCACGATTACAGGAGAAAAGATAGCGGGTGGCACTTTAACCGAGGCGGTTTCAAAGGACATTCAATTGTATGGACCGGGCGATATTATTGGCATTGACTTGAAGGCGATCGTAAAAAATGAACCCAGAAACTGGATAACCAATTTTGAGCCTAACTATCTTCCCTATATCGAATTTTATGATGAAGATTTTCCCTGGCGATATACCCCGGCAGCGCCGAATATTTCAAAAGATCGCCTGCGGCCCTGGCTCACACTTGTGGTTTTAAAAGAGGATGATTTTGAAGAAGAAAAAAATATTAAAGACAAACCCCTTAGTTATATAACTGTTGAGAATGCGGATACAAAATTTCCAAACTCAGAGCAATTATGGGCATGGGCTCATGTGCATGTGAACGACAGCCTGGTGAATAAGATCGTTGCAGACCCATCTGATAAAAATGCGGTTATCGCAAAATTCGAGGCAACTATTGCTAAAAATCCTGACCTCGCAAGCTCCCGCATCGTATGCCCGATGAAGCTCAAAGACAATACCGGCTATCATGCATTTTTAATCCCGACATTCGAAACAGGAAGGCTGGCAGGTCTCGGTAAAAATGTAAATGCTGATAGCCTGCCTGCTGCAGTGCATGCCACACTTTCTGCCTGGGCTACCTATGCAGGAAAGGAAGAACCCGGAAGTTTCCCTTTTTATCATCGCTGGTATTTCAGAACCGGCACGGTAGGCGACTTTGAATACTTAGTAAGATTATTAGAGCCCAAACCGGTTGATAAAAGAGTCGGCAGAAAGGATGTTGATGTAGAGCATCCCGGCAGCAACCTCCGGGGCATAACTGATGAAGACCTGGGCGGTATCTTAAAATTAGGCGGCGCATTACAAATTCCTTTTGATACAATGACCCCGGAAGACCAGGTGGAAGTAACCAAATACGAAGAGTGGGACCAACCGGGATACCCTCATCCTTTTCAGCAGGACCTTGCGGAATTCGTCAATCTTGCCGATGACTATAAAGTAACCAGTTCAGAAAGCGCTAACAATGCAACCAATCTCGAAGCAGATATACAAGACGATTGTGATCCGCTCATCACGCCGCCGATCTACGGAAGATGGCACGCCTTGACCGAACGACTTTTAAAGAACAGGGATAACACCAACATTTCTCCCAATGACAACTGGGTGCATGAATTAAATCTTGACCCGCGGTGGCGGGCAACCGCAGGCTATGGGACAAAAGTGGTGCAGGATAACCAGGAAAATTATATGAATGCTGCATGGGCACAAGTAGGTGATATCCTCGAAGCGAACCGTAAAATGAGGTTGGCCCAATTTGCTAAGATCACCTCTGCAAGCTGGTATGCAAAGCAAATTGACCCTCTTATCAGAACAAGTAATGGTAAGGCATTAATGTTTATGGCGCCTGTTCAAAAGCGGGTGCTGCTGAATAATTTTACGGTGCATCACCTGGTGGACATAAGTGTAATTTCAAAATCGGTAACGTCCGCGCCTATGCGAAAAATTATAAGGCCCGGAGGAAGGGTGATGAAAACTTTAGATTTCCAGGGAAATATTCAGCCCGATAATTTAATTGAACGCATCAATAACAGGGAAGTGGTAATTGCCCCGCCTAAAACAATTCCTCCGTCGTTGCCCACTGTTGACCAGCTTGCAGATGAGGTACTGCCCAAAAATATTCCTCCTTTTATTATTAATCTTTTAAGAAAATATCCGTGGATACACTGGGCGGCTCTTGCACTGGCAATTCTCTTTCTTCTGATAATATTGTTTGCAGGTATATCCGCAATTGGTATTGCAGCGCTTGGTATTATTACTGCGGCTTTGGTATATGTATTTATTCAGCTTTTAAAATGGCAGAAACAGGTTACTCATGCAGACGCCATCAAAGAAGAAAATCAAATTCCATCTTCAGTTGATGATCTTCCGAAAAGCCCCAACTTTGTCCTGAGCAAACCCGGCGATAATTTTAAGCCTTCCACCGGAAGCACAGACAGCACTGAGGCGATTCAATATAAAGCTGCCCTTAAAGATTCTTTTACTGTTTTTCAGGAAAGCAAGCGCCTCGGAATTGTGCCGCAAAAAACTACGCTTAATATGCCTCATGTTGTGCAGGTCACTTTCAAATCCATTGACCCGGAGATCACCATTCCCAAATTTATTTTCGGTAGCATTTTAATTCCGGAAAGAATAAAGGCCACATTGGTTGAGCAGTTCATCGAAGCAATGGCCTACCCGGAAATTGATGTGCCTATGTATAAGCCTTTGGTAAATATTTCCTCAGAAATGTTTTTACCCAATATCAATTTTATCGGGCAAAACACCATTTCATTGCTGGAGACTAATCAAAAATTTATAGAATCATACATGGTAGGCCTTAATCATGAGTTTGCGAGGGAATTACTATGGAGAGAATATCCTACTGACCAGCGTGGAAGCTATTTCCGGCAGTTTTGGGATGTAAGCAGTTTTTTTGATGATAAGGGAACGGATGAAAAAGCATTGAAAGAAAAATTGAGGGATATACCGCCCCTCCACCTATGGTCAAAATTTTCAAATCTTGGCGACCATGATAACAGGGAAACGGGAACGGATAATGAGGAAGAACTGGTATTAGTAATCCGGGGTGAACTGCTGAAAAAATATCCTACCGCGGTAATCTACGCACAGAAAGCTAAATGGCAATTGAAAAGTGACGGTACTATTGATAATACGCTCGAGAGAGAATTAGTGACGTTAGATCCGTCAGAAGAAGACAATCCCCCAAAGGGAAAATTGCAGACACCACTTTATGAAGCGAAAGTTGACCCGGATATTTATTTCTTTGGCTTTGATCTTACAGCATTGGAAGCTAAAGGCGGAACCGGAGAATCGCAGGAGGATATCAATAACCCGGGATGGTTTTTCTGCATAAAAGAAAGGCCCGGCGAGCCCCGCTTCGGTCTGGATATTGACAAGGATACAACACCGAATGTTTGGAACGATCTTTCATGGGAAGACGTGTCGCCCGGCGCTCCTGATGGATCATTTATTCAGATCACTGATGCTACGCCAACGATAATATTGAGCCCGCTGGAAGCGGAGGATAATGAAAAGACAATACAGCGGGAAGATGATAATCACGTGTCATGGAATAAAAATATGAACGCCGCTGAAATGGCTTATATACTTTACCAGGTGCCTGTGCTGGTGGCAGTGCATGCTGCTGAAATGTTGCCCAAATAATAAAAAAATAACTGACTATGGCAGACTTTAATGATATACGACAACAGCTCAACAAGGCGCAGAACAACTCGTCTGATGCGCAGCAGGCTTTATTGGCCAGCAAAGAAAAATTAAATAAGCTCACCCGTGAAAAAGATAAGCTGAACAGAGTTTTCGATAATGAAAACCAGGATTATATTTTAAAACAGGAACGCCTGGATGCGCAAATAAAAGAAGCGGGCAATGACGCCGGCAAATGGAAAGCAACGCTGAAAAGGAATAAAGAAAATGAGCTGGGCATATTCGGAGAATTCTCCGCGTTTACCGATCCCCGGGAACAGATACACAACATGAATGATGCCTATCCTTTTTTATTAATGCCCGTTCGTATTGAAACGCGTTTTAAAAAAGTAAATATTGATGAAGGAATAACAGACCAGTTATGGATAAGAATTTATCCGGATGACTGTGCTGTGGATTCATTTGAAAAATTGCTTTCTGAAACGGAAGTAAAAAATGCACAATCATACTGGTCACAAATATGGCAGGCCGGTGGCGTTGAGGAGCAGGAACGAGGTGCGTGGCGCAGCCTTGTATCTAATCATGGTTCGGGAAGATCGTCTTATATTATCAATCAATATCAGTCCGTAAATACAATTGACAAACCGGCAAAAAATAACAATGATGATATTATTCTTGTAGTATCAACGGAACAAATACCGGCTGCTGCTGAAAAAACTGCGCTGGTTCAATATTGGAAAACGCTTTGGCTGATAATCGGGCAAAAGGATAAAGAAGAAAACGCATACAATGATTTTGTTGCAGCGGTTGGAGCCAGCAACGCTGATGATCTTATAAAGAAATACGCTCCTGCCAATATTGATGCAATTCCTTCACCTCCAAAATCCAAAGAAGATGTGGAAGTGCAGGTTGCTTTCTTACAATTTCCAACAGAAGATGAAACAGAAACCAAACAACAATCATGGTCGCAGGCGCCGCACGTAGATGTAATGCCCGACAGGTTTGTCATCACCGGATTCCAGGGTGCCGCGAAGGCTTTCGAAATTATTGGCGACCCCATTCCCTCCCCTCTTATCGTTGGGCCTGATCCTGGTGCTGAGCCGGAGGAACAGCTTGATAAAGATGAAAAAGGTAACATCAATGTCGGGGAAGACATGAAATGGATGGTTGATTTTGATACAGCCATTAAAAATGGTTTGGGGTTCAAAGTCAACATTACATCAACACAAGCTGTAAATGGATTCGACAGAATTATCGCTTTGGGAATACGCCTCAGCGCTGATGAAGATAAAGGGCAGGAAATGCTTGAAACGCTTATTGACCATCATCGCCTAAGCCGAAAAGGCCTTTCAATCCTGAAACAGGGAACACCCACGAATAATACCGAAACAGAGGGCGCCGGGCATCAATCTTTAGATGATGCTGACGAAAGCTTTGATGAATTGAAAAAGGATAGACTTTTTGAACCGGAATCAGATTGGTTTTTGAAAAAAGACGGGCAGGTGCTGGCAGAATGCCTGGGAATAAATTATGAGTCATTGAATAAAGTAAAGAACAGCGGTCATACGGACCAATCAGAGGGAAGATTTATGAATATTGCTTTATGGACCGCCACAGTAGGTTACATGATGGAAACCCTGATGAAGCCTGTGTTTAATACTAATGACATTACTAATACACGCAATTTTTTCAACCAATATATTTCAGGGCGTGGAATGGCGCCGGCAATTAAGATCGGCAGGCAGCCTTATGGCATTTTACCTACCACCGCATTCTCAAAAATTAAATGGATACATAGCAGGGGGGACGATGTTGGCATCAGGAATAATGTTGATGTCAGCCTCTCTTACCTGGCCCGGCTATATTCCATCTTGCGGCAAATGGATAATGACTGGACGCCTCTGGTAAATAACGTTTCGCATGTAGGAAAAACCGGTGGTGACGCACATCAAATATTGCTCGATGCTCTTGGTCTTAATCCATCATCGGTTGAATATTATCAACGTAATGCAGAAAGTGTTGAGGAACTGTTCAACAGGCTAAATCTTTCCGGATTTGGTGGTATTATACTTGCCATAATTATTGCTGCAAGCTATGTTCAGAGCGGGAAAGACCTGTTAAATAAGTTTGGATATTCCGGAACCGAAGTTCCGGATATTCTGAATAAATTCTTTCTTCAAAGCCAG
Source organism: Chitinophagaceae bacterium (assembly GCA_046593045.1). Taxonomy (GTDB): domain Bacteria; phylum Bacteroidota; class Bacteroidia; order Chitinophagales; family Chitinophagaceae; genus Ginsengibacter. Next base: position 27,080 of record JBKJRY010000059.1, read on the forward strand.
AACCTTTTAAAAGGCCCGCTCATTGATGATCGCCCGTTATCAGAAACTGACATCATTCGAAAATACACACCCGATCCTGATAGTAAAAATTATATTGACTGGCTGATAAATGCCGCAGAAACATCTCACGATGCTTTAAGAAAACAGGAAGGTTTTATTGATGGTAAAATTCCTTCTGCGTTGCTGTACCTCATGCTACATCATGCTTTAGATTTAAGTTATGTGGAAGTAAGCCTGCTGCTTTTTCAAAAAGCCAATTTAATTTCTAATGAACAGGTGTTGGCAGCTAAAACCGAAGCTCCGTTTGTACACATTCAGCAGAATGCAAAAACTACTGAGAGTAAGTGGCAGTATCTGTATAGCAAATCTGCAGAGATAACCGGCGATAATGATCTGCTGGTGGGCCAGTATATTCCAAAGATCATTAAAACAGAGGTGGCCAGTGAATACCTTAAAGAACAATTGAATGCTTTGGAGCAGCTTAAAAATGTTCCAACAGCAAGATTAGAAAGAGCCTTTGCAGAACATGTTGATTGCTGCACGTACAGGCTTGATGCATGGCGATCCGGCATAATCAATTTCCAGCTTACAGGCATGCGGCAGGTTATCCGCGATGAAGAAGAAACATACAGGAGAGGAATTTATATCGGCGCCTATGGCTGGCTTGAAAATGTGAAATCTGAAAATAAAAATTTAACGCCGGTTGAACTGGAAGACCAGGAGCTGAGTGATATTTTTATAAAAGATGAAGCGTTCCCATTAGTGAAAGATAATACCAACGGCGGATACATCATGGCGCCTTCTTTGAATCATGCCGTTACGGCTGCTGTATTGCGAAACGGCTATATGTCTAATAATGACCCGGAAGCATTAAGGGTAAATCTTTCTTCAGAAAGAGTTCGCAAAATGTTATCTGTTGTTGAAGGCATCCGTGGCGGGCAAAGCCTTGGAGCGTTATTGGGCTACTACCTTGAGCGTGGCTTACATGACGGGCACCCCGGTATAGAGCTTGACTTCTTTATCTATCAATTAAGAAAAGCTTTTCCCCTTGTAACCAACCGGAATAAGGATACCAAAGTAGATGAAACCTCAGAACAGCCTATTGATTCAGTGGAAGCCATCGAAGCACGAAACGTGATTGACGGACTCTCATTGATTGAGCATATAAAAAAATCAGACAACGCCGGTTATCCATTTGGAATTACTTTTCTTGAAGCAGTTGATAATCCTGCACAGGCAACTGCTATAAATGAAGAAGTGCAAAAGATCATGGACATTAATGATGCCGTTGCTGATGTGGCTCTTGCAGAAAGTGTGCACCAGATTGTGCAGGGTAATTACGACCGCGGGGCTTCCACATTAGATACTTTCAGCAAAGGAAACTTTCCACCCATACCAGACGTAATCCAAACGCCAAGAAGTGGAATAAATATTACCCACCGTGTCGGCCTTCATTTTGAAGTGGGTATTGATCCGGTGATACAGCCTACGCCACGGGCACAGGCAGAGCCCGCAGTAAACAAATGGCTGGCGTCTGTTTTACCTGGTCTGCCTGACATTGTTTGCTCAGTTTCTTATGGTGCTGTTAGTGATGAGGTGATAAGTGTAGCCGATCTTTTTTTGCAACCAATAGACCTGCTTTATATCATTAATACAGACCAGGACCAGGCCATGAAAGAAATAGATGACCTTGTAATTAAGTTCGTATTAGACAAACCGGGCGTGCGTCCTGATACAATTATCTCAGTCGATTACATGAAGCAGGTAAGCGGCAAGTTCAACTTTTTTGAAACCGCTCCATTGATGAACAGCCTTAGAAGTATCTTGCTTCGTTCCAGGCCACTTACACCTAACGATATTATACTGGCAAATGATGCCACAACTACAGAAAACGGAGCACAGTCCCTGGATGCAGTACGAATAGAATTGCGGGTTACCACTTTGGAAACACTGCTGAATACACCGCTCACTGATTTTAAGGATGCAATTGAACTGCTTGTGAGTGATGTGAGCGCTAACCGCAACCAGATCCTTGCAGAGATTAACCAACTGATGAATGATCTCACGGCAATTCTTTTTGAGCTTACAAAATCAGGATTTCCCCAGTCAGGTTTTGGATTTATATATGATCGTAAAAAAATAATGTATGCTGCGCTTATTCAAAAGCTTGATGCGCTTATTAAAAGATGGGATGATAAACTGGTTGCTTTCGATGACTTTATTACCGAATATAGTGCACTGCCGGGCACTGCCACCGTTGAAGAAAAAATGGCATTATTAGAAAAAGCACGAAGAGAAATATCAACTATTGCTGAGACAACTTTCCCTTCAGATCCTGATGATTACAGGGATGACCTGCTAACCTTAAGAGGTGGTTTTATTGCAAAGCAGAATCAATTCAAAACAATTTTTTCCGCCCATACAAAATCAGTATCTGCTTTACTTTCCAATATCAAAGCGCAGTTTCCTGTATCAGATTTTGACCTTGTGCCTTTGGAGCTTACTGACGTAGAGGACCAGGTCATTTTATTTGCCAGGGAACTTGCTTCCAAAGCCGTTAGCCTTCACACAGACCTTAGTGCAAGAATAACCAAAGCAAAAGCTTTAATTGATGAGTCAAAAACCACGACCGACAATAAAAAGCAGATTGACTTTGTACTTGATGCCGCCAAACAATTATTTCATGAAGATTTTAAGATGATACCCGAATTTTCTATGCCTCCGGAAAGGGCTGATGAGTGGCAGAAGTCTTTTAATGCAACAAACCAATTGCTCGATTATTCGATCAATAGTGAAAAAACTGATTTCCCCGTTGATGACTGGCTATATGGCGTGGCACGTGTCCGGGAGAAAATGCAGCATTGGGAAAATATAACCGTATTGTCGGAGGCTTTTGAAAAACCTCCGCTGGAATTGCATCCTGTTCAGCTTCCATTTAAAGAAGATGATAGTTGGCTCGCCCTCACTTACCCGGAGGATTATGATATAGAAAGCGACAGGTTATTATATACAGCTCACTATACCGTCTCCTTTAATAAAACCCAGGCGCAATGTGGTGTGCTGCTCGACGAATGGACAGAGATCATTCCATCGAAAAAAGAAACGGCGGGTGTCACTTTCCATTATGACCGTCCGAATACTGAACCTCCGCAGGTAATGCTCCTGGCTCTGCCGACAGAATTTAAAGGAGCATGGCAATGGCAGGATTTGATGGATACTTTGATGGAGACTTTTGATATGGCACAAAAGAGAGCTGTAGAGCCTGCAGATATAGACACCACCAGCTATGCAAGATTTTTACCGGCGATAATATCATCAATGACGGTACATCCAATTACCAGCTCATTAAACTATGCCTTTAATAATAATCTTCACGAAAGCCTAATCCAAAACCAATGAATAAATATGTAGCTATTGATAATATTCAGCAGGAATTTTTATTGAAACAATTACCCTCCATCACGTTATGGAACCGGCTTGAGGCAAGACCCCGCACCACTGATTTTAACCGTGCGCTGAAAGCTGAAGTGCGTGACGCCTTGTTCATGCTTACAAAGCAGTGGCAAATGGGTGAATTTCTTGGGGACGATGCGGGCTCCCCGGTTTTTTCAAAAATCCATGCAGGCACTACACATTTTACAAAATATGTAGCTGATGAACACAGCGTCCAGGATTTTGAAGACAGCGTGCCTTTGGAAACGAGGGTGGAGCAAAGGCCTTTCCCTTTTCTAATCGGGCAGCAAAAAATTTCATTAAACATACGCCTGTTAATGGGGAGGCAATGGCTGAAGCTGGTCAGCCCTATTGGAAATTTTAAAAATGAATATGTAGAAAAGTATAAGATCACTTTACCTGATCCTAAAGAAAAAACTGATGCTAAAGTAACAGCGCACAGTGAAGTATGGCAGCAGTTCATGGCCGTGAGCAGCCGGTGTATGGATGGGGCAGAACTCTATTTTTATCTGAAGAGTGATGCAACCCATCATGCTTACGATGATATTGCTACTGTTCCTGATGGAAAAAAAACGGATATAGATGATGCCGCGGTAAAATTCATAAGCTGGTTTGAAAAGCTTTACTACCAGTCATCAGAGCCGGAAAAGAATGCCTGGAAATCTTCATTCCTTGAATACCAGTTTACCTGCTCTGCGCCGGTTAATGATGGGGAGAAGGTATTAACGGCTGATGAATATTATCACGGCCACATGGATTGGTATAATCTTGATATTGATCCCTCACGGGCTGCATTAGACGATACTGAAACGCCACCCCTGGAAAATGTCCAGGGCGCCATCACTGAATCATTTATACCGGTACCCGTTACTTTTGACGGCATGCCAAACACACGCTGGTGGGCATTTGAGGATTCACGAACCAACTTCGGCGATATTAATCCTTCCACTACGGACCTTGGAAAACTTTTATTTATGGAGTTTGGGTTGGTATTTGCCAACGACTGGTTTTTGATGCCTTTTACTTTAGATGCCGGAAGCATTGCCAATATAAAAGGAATGTCTGTTACCAATGTATTTGGAGAAAGATTCTGGATAGAGGCTGCTGGAAAAGGTCTTGATGATGACTGGCAGAAATGGAGCATGTTCACCCTGAACACAAAAGGAAATATGGGTGAGCAAACAGATACCAGCCTGCTGATGTTGCCAACAACACAAAAAATATTAGAAGGAAAACCTATTGAAGAAATTCATTTTGTAAGAGATGAAATGGCCAACATGGTTTGGGGAATCGAGCGGCAGGTATCACTTGCAACCGGTTTTAGTAAGACCGGAAGTGAAGCCGCATTTGAATTAAGAAACCGGTACCAGAAAATTTTAAATGACAAGATAACGGAAGGGACCATCATACCTGTGATCCCGGAATATAAAGCCGACATTTTTTACCAGGTAATGAACAGTGTTCCTGAGAACTGGATACCTTTTATCCCGGTTCATAACGAGGGAGACATACGTTCAATAAAATTGCAGAGAGCCGCAATGCCCCGCATCTTAAGCAATGACGATGAAAAACCTCAAAAAATACGCCCGGGAACAACGCTACTGAGGGAAGGCCTGGACCTTGACGAATGTACTCCCTATTTCCTCAACGAGGAAGAAGTACCAAGGGCAGGCGCCAATGTAACCCTGTCTTATCAAAGAACACGCTGGTATAATGGTAAAGTATTTACGTGGCTTGGCATCAGGAAGCAAACCGGCCGCGGTGAAGGATCAAGTGGGCTGGCTTTTGACCAGGTGGTTGCTGTAAAGAATCGTACGAAAAAACCACCAGTCATTGAATGATTTTATTTTTTTACGCCAGTAATTAACGAGTGGGAACCTTCGCCGAATGAAGATCAAAGGCTTTCACCAGCCAGATTTTTATGAGACAGATCAAGAGGGAATTTAAGATGCTGATCTACGACATGAATAAATTAGAATCGAGGAATGTCGGGTGAGGACACCCGCCAAGAAGAAGGCAACGGCATTAGAACAATGTACAGCACAAAAAATAACGGTAAATAAATTTAGGGCTGATGCCTGCTGCTACGAAAAAAATACCATAGAATACCTGGAAACAAACAACATCACTTACTATATCAGAGCCGAACAAAATGAAAATTTACGAATTG
>JBKJRY010000082.1:0-10847 GCA_046593045.1 Chitinophagaceae bacterium
AAGTGATTATTTTTTTTGATTTAATTATTTCAATTCGATCGCATTAAAGTTAAGAACTTGTTTGTATTAAGCTAATATTTTTTGAGGACTGGTATTTTCCTGTTATTCAATTAATACCTGGAAATTACTTTTTTGTACCGAAAGCAAATTCTTCTGTAGACAATGCCTACCTGGAAAGGAGACGTTGCTGAGAAGAAAAAAACATAGTCCTTGCTCATGCTTTTTCTTTTTGCCGGGCACAGTCATTTCACAACCAGGCTGTCATGTACGCAGGCTGTTTAAAAATGGTGGCCATCATCTTGAATCCATCAACGCTGCAGAACCCTGGCTCGGGAAGCTCAGGCCTCGCAGCAATTTTATCGTTGACTATACAGAATGTCGACCTCAAAAAAGAACTACTCCTGGAAATTAATACCGCTTCCTTATTTTGATATTGATTCAAAAATCTCGTACGATATTTCGTAGAACAATTAATTCGACTCTTCGGACAATTTTAGGCACTGCTCGTCCTTCCCTGCTTAATTTCTTTGATTATATATCCGAGGTTTACAAAACTTTCCCCAGAGACAAATGCTTTTAGATTTAACTGCTGTTTAAAAAAAATGATTAATGAAATTAATAATCAATTTCCTGGTGCTGTCTGCTATAACTGGCCTCATTTCGTCTGCTTCAACCCCTTCTTTAAATAAGGCAAAGGACAATAAAAAGATGCTGGGCCTCGCACATAGACCAGGCAATTCTTCAGACTATCCAAAAGAGCGAGATGTTGTGCTAACTGTAACGGATGCACGCCAGGTGCCCACTGCGTTTACATTTCCTTTAAACATATGGAAAGATCCGGGATTGCTAATTGATACTAATATGGGAAGCCCGGCTGAGATGAGTGCTAATAATAAAAAAAATGGTGTTGAAAAAAAAGATATACATTCACGATACCTATCTAATGATGCAATTACCTAACTGTATCTTATAGTTTTTCTTCCCCATCGATTACATATCATCTTTTAAAACAAAATGCATGTACAGGAAACTTACTAAGCACGCAGTCATGTGCGTATTGCTCTTATCGTCCTCCAGCCTCTATGCCCAGTCACCAGGCGGGATAGGGCGCCAGTCAATCTGGTTACAGGGAAATTTTTTTTCCGATTCAGCCCAGTCGCGGAAGTTGAATTTTAACCCGGCGACGAACATGGATAATGCTAGCCGGCAGATAAAAATGCCCGGCAATATAGAGGAGCTGAGAAGGGCAACCATCTTTACCGTTTACCAGAATACTGTCTTGGACGAGGAAATTCCTGTGTGGCAGATGAACGGTGGTTTTGGTGATCTATTATTTTCTACCAGGCAGGTATCCAGCAAAAGTGGTAAAATGAATTTGCTGTTTCAAAAGCCTGCAGCCGCATCAGCGAAACAGAAAAAGACGGAGACGATCATTTCTACTTATTTGAGACAGAAGCCAAAGTCTGCTGCCGGAACCGAAGGAAATGAAGAACCGGTGATTCAATTTGGAAACCTGCAATCTTCACACCGGGGCAATGGATCACCGGGCCTTGTTGCTGAATTTATCGTGTATGAAACCATCTTAAAAGAAAAAGAGATTGCCCGGATAGAAACCTACCTCGCATTGAAATATGGTATCACGCTTGAAAAAGATTATCTTAATAGCCTGGGTAAAACCATTTGGAACAGGAAAAATGATGAAGTGTATTCCAATAACATTGCGGGGATTGGAAGAGATGATCATTCTGCACTTTACCAAAAGCAAGGCACTAGTTCAAGCACCACAGATCAATTAACAATAGGTGTAAATAATATTGCCCGGTCTAACGGTGAAAATACCGGCCAGTTGAATGACAGGGATTATTTGATTTGGGGTGACAATGCGCAGCCTTTTACGGTAACAAGGGAAGCAAAACCAGGAGTAAGCGACATCGTGCTGTCAGGAAAAAAATGGTTGATAAAAAGCGTAGGCAAAACGTCCAAGACAATTTCAACGGAGTTGAAAATTGATACCAAAACATTGCTCTCCGAATTGAATCCGAAAGAAAATTTTTATATAGCGATCGATCGCTCCGGCTCGGGGGAGTTTGTTCCAAAAAATTGCAGCTACATCATGGCGGATAGTATTTCTGCCGCAGGCATTGCCAGTTTCAGCGGGCTGCGTTGGGATACTGATGGCTCGGGGCAAGACGTTTTCAGCTTTGGTGTCAAGTCAACAATGTCCCCGGAAGTCCTGGGTGGATTTGCCAAACTTATATCCTTTCGTGTTTATCCAAACCCGAGTGCAGACGGACACTATAACATTGCAGTGACACTAAATAAGGAGGCTGACCTGCATATCGAGGTTTATGATATTCATCTCCGCCTGGTAGAATCGAGGAAAGTGACAGGCCGGTCCAATTACCTGGTGCCCGGCAATATCACGGCAGCAGCAGGCACGTATCTCGTCAAGCTGTTTACAGCCGATAAGGAATTTTCCCAAATTATCATTAAGCAATAAAATCATTCTGCAATGGCCTGTTACCGGTCACTCAAATAAGAAAAATTATGAAAAGTTTTACGCTTCGCCTGCCCACTTTCCTGGCTATCTCTTTGTTCTCAATGGGCTTTCTAAATCCTTCGTTCACGGACATTTTTTTCAATATTCATGGGAAACAGGCGACAACAAATGTTTACGGGGCGAAATTCAATAAAGGTGTACCAGGCCTTATGAAAGTAATGCCGGCAAAACGCCAAAGCGATGTTCGTCCCGGTTCAAATTTTCACGCACTAAAGACGGAAAAGTGGGCAGGTTACAACGCTACGAATATCAATCTGCTCGGGGCACAAATTCATTTCCCGGCAGGCGCAATAACAGTTCCTGCGCTGGTATCTATTACCGCTCTTCAATATGCTGAGATTCCTGCACTTGATGCCGGAATGGTGAATGTGACAGCAGGCAGTGAAGGATACCGGTTTCTACCTCACGGCAGCAATTTTAAAAAGCCTGTAACGCTGAGCATCGGGTATGATAAAAATAAGATTCCTCATGGATATAGCCCCAGGGATATAGTTACTTTCTTCTTCGACACCAACGCGAAGCGATGGGTGGCACTGCCAAGGGAATCTGTCGATGAAATGAACAAAGAGATCATATCTACAACTACGCACTTTACAGATATGATCAATGGCGTACTGGAAGTGCCGGAGTCCCCCGCAACGTTAGCAACTACCCCGAATTCTATGTCAGGTATCCAGTATCCTGATGCCACTTCTCAAATTGTGACCATAGCGCCGCCGGTTGCCAACTCATCCGGGAGTGCTGCTTTAAGTTACCCCATTACATTGCCTGCCGGCAGGAATGGCCTGCAACCTGATTTGAACGTTCAATATAATAGCGGTGGTTCCGATGGCTGGCTGGGGCTTGGCTGGGACCTTGAGGCTCCTGCTATATCAATCGAAACACGTTGGGGAGTTCCACGGTATGACGCCAATCTGGAAACTGAAACTTATATATTAGATGGTGCGCAATTAAGCCCGGTTGCACACCGCGCTACTGCAGTTGCACGCAGTGGCGAGAAACAATTCTTCCCGCGGGTAAATAATGATTTCCAAAAAATCATTCGACATGGAAGTAGTCCTTCCGCTTATTGGTGGGAAGTGACTGAAAAAAATGGTACACGTAAGTTTTATGGTGGCAACCCGGCAAGTGGTTTTGAAATAAATGCCAGTCTCACGGATGCGAATGGTAACATCGCTTACTGGGCACTGACCGAGACAAGAGATGCCAATGACAACTTTGTGAAATATCGCTACGCTAAAGTGAGTGATCCTGGTGTACCCGGGCCCGTGAACAAACCTGGAATTAACTTATACCCCACTTCGGTGACATATACGGGTCATGGAAATACGGAAGGTAAGTACTCGGTACTTTTTACCCGTGATCGTGAACTATCCGAACCAAAAAGGAAAGATGTGAGCATTAGCGGACGCCTGGGTTTCAAACAGGTAACCGCAGACCTGCTCAGGAAAATTGCCGTTCAGTACAATGGCCAGACTGTGCGTTCTTATGAGCTTACTTACACGGAAGGTGCGTTTTTTAAAACCCTGTTACAGAATCTAAAACAATTTGATGCTGCAGGCTCGCTTTTCACTACTCATAGTTTCGATTATTACAACGATGTGCAGCTAAATGGCCAATACCAGCCATTGGCGGGGCTGGAAAATTGGGAACCAAAGGCTGATGGTGTGAGCGGAACATTTTTAAACCCAATCCCGGGTTTCCAGGATAATGCATCTGCGTTAAGTGGCAATAAATCCATCGGTGGCGGATTTGATATGGCGGTAACGATCGGACCCGATGACGAAGAACTGCATAGTAAGAGCAATACAGCCGGGATAACTTTCGGGTTTAACGTTGCCACCAACGAAGGCATGCTCGCCCTTGTTGACATAAACGGTGACGGGCTTGCGGACAAGGTTTTCAAGAAAGCAGACGGATTGCACTACCGTGCCAACCGTTCTGCAACAGATAGTAATGTGGTTTTTGGTGATCCTCTCCCCATTAACGGCATCAGTGACTTCAGCCAGGGTCTAAACTGGGGCGTGAAAGTGGGATTGGAATCTAACTTTTTTATATATGCCGGCCTGGGATATTCCCATTCTGAGGACATCAGTAATGTTTACCTGACGGATGTGAACGGTGACGGACTGGTGGATATCGTCAATAACGGAACGGTGTTTTTCAATCACCTTGATGCCAATGGCAACCCCACATTTACACCCTCAAGCGGCGACACGCCCAGCCCTATCAATTCCTCGTCGGGGATCGATGGAAGCATTGTGGATAATGACCCGGCTGTGTTGCAAAAAGCCATAGATGATAACCCGCTCCACGATGTGGTTAAGGTTTGGGTTGCGCCATTTGACGGAACTGTTAATATCAATGCTCCTGTAGCTTTGTTCCAGGGCGCTAACGTTCAGTCAAACACCGCGGCCGACGGAGTCCGGGTGGCGATCCAAATAAAAGGAACAGAACTTTGGTCGGCGAAAATTGCTGCCAATGACTTTACTCCTAAAGTGCCAGGTGGTGTCGGATCAGTTTCAGTAAAAACAGGAGATCGCATTTATTTTAGGGTGCAGTCAGTATTTAACGGGGCGTCCGACCAGGTACATTGGACGCCGGAAATAACCTATACTAACCATACGACCGGATTAAATGATGCCAATGCGCTGCCAATATACCAGTTCCACTCGGATAAGGATTTCCTTATGTCTGCGCCCCTTTCGGTAGGTATGCCGCTGGATGGCACTATCCATATCCAGGGAAACTTTACCAAACCTGTGACTTCGGACAATATTGTTGTTACGATTCTTCGGGAAAATAACAAGGTGCTCACCCCAATAATGGAAGAACATCTTAACTGGGATGAGGCTGTGACAATTCCCATTTCTATTGATCAGAAAGTGGCCAAGGATAACAGCCTGTTTTTTCGCGTTTCTTCAGAATCCAATGTTGACTGGAGTTCTTTGACATGGAATCCATCAGTGTATTATACGGCTTCGGACGATCCGAAAGTACCCCAGGTACTTGATAACAAGGGTAACGCATTGATCAAAATTTCTCCCACTGTTGATTTCAAGGCCTTTACAAAAACAGTTATTCCCAGCCTGCCGTGGACGGCACCTTCTAAGGATACATTTACCATCCAGGCTAAACCCACATTGAAACTAAATGGTGAAAATGGCCAGATAGTGTTTTCAGTCAAAAAGGAAAATGAACTACTTGCTACAGAAGTAATTCCAGTAATAAATGGAAAAATCGGTGCTCATCCGGATTTGACAGCCATACTCAACAGCGGTGACAAAGTGTTTTTCGAATATCATACTGCTGACACCATGGTTGCTTATGCATTGGATGCAGACACGGTAATTGTACGCCCGAAGCACAGCAAGGCTGACACATTGCAAGGCGGTTTTCATACACTGGATAACTCATTCATTTTTGGACCAATGTACCGCCACTGGGGGCAATTTGCCTATAATGGGAATAGAGACAGGGCTGATAAATCTATTAACGAAGCTGACCTGAAGTTGAATCCTGCATTACTAGATCAAAGTCCTCAAAAAATCGACCTGAGCCCTCTGGTGGATACAGCCAATCCTACCGCATCGATGAACCAAATGGAACAGCTCTATAATTCAAAGGGCGGTTATCAGCCGAAGGATGATAAGTTTATCTACATGGCGCCTAACAATGAGCGGAAAGCGTGGATCGGTTATGACGACCTCACTTTTGTGACGCAGGATACAATCAGTTCTTCGCGTATGGGCAGAGATGACATACTTCCAATTAATCCTGTTGTAGTATCAAATGCAGGTGGCTCAGGTGCGGTGGGTATCAAAAAGGTAGCACAAACGGATGATTTCTCTTTGGGAGTAAGCGCTCCCGGCGGGCAACTGGGAATAGGGTTCAGCATCGGTAGCACCAAGTTCGTATATGATTATTCAGACATGAATGGTGATGGATATCCTGATATTCTATCCACCAGCAAGATTCAATACACACATCCCTATGGCGGCCTCGAGCCGGCTGCCAAGCACATTGATTTCGGAGACGTCACTTTCTCAAATCATAAAGCAGTAGGAGGGAACGCGGGCGGAAGCCTTGAACTTTCCACCTCTCCCAATTCATCAAAAGCCTCGGGTGGTGGCAACGCAAATGCAGCCTCACAGGAATCAAAGGGATCTGTCGGCATCACAGGAAGTATTGGCGGTAATTTCGACAACGAGACTGTCGCCTTCATGGACGTGAATGGTGATGGTCTTCCGGACCGGGTACATGATAATGGCGAGGTTGAGCTCAACATAGGCTATTCTTTTCTTCAACCAGAGCAATGGGGTTATACCGGCCTGAGTGATGGAAAAGCTTTAAGTTACGGAGGCGGCATCAGTATCAATATTGACAACCACAGCATTACCGCAGGCATTTCGCTTTCGCGGTCGGAAAACGTTACCGAAAAGACCCTTCTTGATGTAAATGGTGACGGACTGCTGGATTATATCCAGGGAGTGGATCCGCTTGTGGTTCGCGTCAATATGGGAAATGGTTTTGGACCGGCAATGACATGGACGGGTGCCAGCGCCGTTAATAAAGGCATTTCTACCGGTGAATCCCTCAACATCGGCTTTACGGTTGGTATTTCAATCATACCTATTTTGCCGATCATAAAGCTTTGCTTCAATCCACAAATAACCGTTTCACAGGGCGCAAACCAAACTAACGTGCAGTTTAGTGATATTGATGGAGATGGCTTCCCGGATTACCTGCAGTCAGATGTAGACGATAAACTCACCGTGTCGCGATCAACCATTCGAAGGACAAACCTCCTTAAACAAGTAATCCGCCCCACGCATGGAAGTTTTGTGATGGATTATCAGCGTGCCGGTAACACCTATGACATGCCGAGCAATGTGTGGGCATTATCGCGGGTTGACCTTTATGATGGTCTTGCAGGCGATGGACCTGAACATACAAGCAATTCATTTGATTACCAGGCTGGAAAATACGACCGGAATGAAAGAGAATTTTATGGTTTTGGAAAGGTGATTACAAAGGATCTGGATACTGACAATAAGGATGTAGTCCATCGTAGTACTGAGGAGGAATATTTTACCGATAATTTTTATAACAAAGGTATTCTGAAGGCCACTATTCTGAAAGATGCGAATGGAAATAAATTCACTGAAGAGTTGAATACTGTAGAAATCAAAGATATCTCTTCAGGCGCTACACTCCCGGCTGCATTCGCTCAAACTGATGATGGTGCGGCTTTCCCGGCATTGATAAAAACATACAAACTGTTTTACCAGGGTCAGCCAGCAGCAGGTAAAAGTGACAGCACCACGTATGCTTATGATAAGCTTGGGAATGTTAGCCGTTCGACAAACTTCGGAGATCCCGGCGCAGATGATGATATGCTGACAGTTATCAGTTATCATTCTGTTCCCGGAAAATATATCATGAACAGCCCCAGTTCTGTTACAGTATCAGGCAACGGCACTACCTACCGGCAGCGTGCTTCCGATATAGATAATAATACTGGTAACATCACCCAGACACGCCAGTTTCTTGCATCAGGTGATGCAGCTAAGTTTGACATGACCTATGACTCTTATGGTAATATGACAAGCATTACCCGGCCACAAAATGCTACCGGCCAACGTTTGGCGTATAACTATGAATATGATGGCGATGTTCAGACTTACGTCATCAAAACATCAGATTCTTATGGTTATTCTTCAACCGCGACATATGACGTGCGGTTTGGCGAACAGCTTTCCGCGACTGACCTGAATGGTCAGCAAACGCAATACACACTTGATGCAGCAGGAAGATTACAAACAATTCGTGGTCCCCTCGAAATTGCGTCCGGCCAGCCATTTACAATCGCGTTCGAGTATCATCCGAATGACCCAGTGTCCTGGGCTATGGCGAAACATTATGACCCGGCTCACCCAGGTAACTACCTGGAGACGGCTTCTTTCCGGGATGGAATTGGAAGAGAAGTGCAGACCAAAAAAGACATCGGCCTTTTCAGTGGCGCAAAAGCTGCTGACGAAGAAGTAATGATCGTTTCCGGTTCAACGGTGTTCGATGCATTTTTCAGACCTATAAAACAATGGTACCCGCTAACAGAACCTAAGGGAACCATCGGAACTTACAATACCGGCAGTGATGCAGTGACACCCGAAGGAATGACTTACGATGTAATGGACAGGATGCTCACCGATACGCTGCCCGACGGAGTTTTTCGAAAAATGGTGTACGGGTTTGGCAACGACCGCGACGGGTCATTGCAATTCAAAATCACATCGAGTGATGCAAACGGCATAAGTACAGAAAGCTACCTAAATGTCAGGGAACTTTTGAAGGCCACCAAACGGCAGTACAGCCAGGGTGGCGATATTTGGACAAGCTATCAGTACAACCCCGTAAACGAAATGACAAAGGTTGTCGACGACATGGGCAATTTAATTAGCATGGCCTACGATCAGTTTGGCCGCAAAACAAGTGACATACATCCGGATGCCGGCACAACGGGCTACAAATATGACCTGGCGGGTAACCTGACTGAAAAGAAAACTGCCAACCTGCAGGCTACTGGCTCGGGTATTACATTTGCGTACGACAGGGAACGCCTTTTAAAAATCAATTACCCGCAGAATCCCAAAAATAATGTGAGTTATACCTACGGGGCTTCGGGCGCCACTTTCTACCGTGCAGGGCGTATTGTGAACCAGCAGGACGCTTCCGGCACGCAGGAATTCTTTTATAACCCTCTTGGGGCTACGATAAAGAATGTGAGGGTTATCAAAGTTCCGGATACAACGGCGCTCACTTATACCACCCAATGGAACTACGACACATGGAACCGCCTCACTGGAATGATCTACCCTGACGGAGAAGCGCTCACCTACAAATACAATGTTGGCGGTCAATTGCAAAGTATGTCTGGTATACAAGATGGCGTTACCAGGAATTACGTCACGCAACTGGGCTACAGCAAATTTGAAGGGAAGGTGTATACGAGTTACGGTAATGGCACAGAAATGACCTATACCTTCGGTGCCGAACGTCGTGAACTAGCGAAGATGACGGCGAAAACAAGCGCCGGCCGATTCATGATGGAGAACACCTATACATGGGATAATGAAGATGAAATTCTAAACATTGCGAACACGGCCCCCGTGCCTCCAAGCAACATGATGGGGGGTCCTTCTACTTACCAGTTCAGTTATGATGACCTCTATCGAATTACTAAATCCAATGGACTGTTTAGTGACAACACACATGAGAACCGCTTCACGCAAGAGGTGACTTACAACAGTGTTTCTTCCATTCTCAGCAAAACGCAATTGCATGAACGGAAAGGCTCTGATGCACTTACCTGGACAAAACAAAACCAAACGACCTATAGTAATGTATACGACTACAGTTCCGGAGGAACCCAGCCACATTCACCCGTCCACATTGGCACCGAAGGGTACAACTATGATGCAAACGGAAATCAGCTTACATGGCAAAATGATGTAAGCGCCCAGAACCGCGAAATCACGTGGGATGAAGAGAACAGAATGCAAGCACTTTCCGATAACGGGCAGCTGTTTAATTATACTTATGACGCTGATGGAACACGTGTTTTAAAAAGCAATGGAAGCGGCCAAACCGTATCCATCAATGGTAACAAAGCTGCACAAACGAGTGGCACTGGTAATTATGTTATTTATGTAAATCCATATGAAGTAGTACGAAGCGGGAGTTACACTAAGCACTACTATATCAGCGGAGAGCGCATTGCAAGTATTTTAGGGGTAACAGGTAATGGTAAAAAAACATCTTCTTTCCAATATTATTACCATCCCGACCATTTAGGTAATTCAGCCTTTATTACCGATGCATCCGGCGAAGTGTTTCAACACCTGGAATACTTTCCTTTTGGCGAAACATTCGTAGAGGAGCATAGTAACCAGCAAAGGACGCCATACCTCTACAACGGTAAAGAACTGGACGATGAAGTTGGTCTATATTATTATGGAGCACGGTATTACGATCCTGTAACCAGCATATGGGAAAATGTCGATCCGTCGTGGGAGAAACCTGATCAGATAGAGATATCACCCTATGCCTATGTGGGAAATAATCCAATCACCTACGTTGATCCTGACGGGCGTTTCAAATTAGCGGGTAACCTGATACAGGGCGCACAAAAACAGTTTGTAGGACTGCTGGCCAACAACCTGAAGAATAGAGGGATCAGACCGGCTACTCTTACACTGGCTAATAATTCGAATCCAGCCCAGTCCCT
>JBKJRY010000150.1:0-3901 GCA_046593045.1 Chitinophagaceae bacterium
AATTTATGAACAAAAGGAAAAATGATAAAAAGCAAGTACAAAAATATTTTCACGCAACCCAAGTCAAATATGCTGCGTAGTGATTTTTCACAGACTAAATATCTAAACGATTAATAAAGAATACTTACTTCAATCCTGATTACCATATTGCAATCATAGGCAGAACAGATTTTGTTATTCACACAGGC
Source organism: Chitinophagaceae bacterium (assembly GCA_046593045.1). Lineage (GTDB taxonomy): Bacteria > Bacteroidota > Bacteroidia > Chitinophagales > Chitinophagaceae > Ginsengibacter. The sequence goes on from JBKJRY010000150.1 coordinate 189, forward strand.
AAGAATGGTCCGCACCCGGCAGGAGTTTTCTTTGAAGTGAAAAAAGGCAATCCAATCATGAAATGGTCTAAAGCTTTACAATCTCGCTCCTGAAGAATACAAATAATTGAAAGTTCCATTAGGTGATTATCAGAAAAAGATAACCTTTGCTTTATAAAACATCGCCAATAAAATGGATAACTCGTGAGCATCTAAAAATAGTAAATCATCGGACCATGAAAAATAAAACGCCACTCATCTTACTGCTATTCATACTTTCCGCTTGTGCAGAAAGATCATCCCAGGGTAAAGATGATTTCATAATAGCCAAAGGCCAAATGCCAAACATCACTAAGGGCAAGGACAATAACCTGCATTTGGTGTATGGTATTGGGGATAGTATTATGTATGCTTACTCCCAAAACAATGCTTCATTTTCAAAGCCTTTTTTGATTTCAGTACTGCCCCACGTATTTTCTTTTGCAATGAGAGGGCCGCAAATTGCAGCAACTGAAAATGGAATTGTAGTTACAGCATCCACCTCATCAGGCAACATATTTTCTTATTATAAAGCTGGCACTGGTAACTGGACAAAAGGGCAAAGGGTGAATGATATTGATACAGTGGCGAAAGAAGGCCTTACCGCATTAAGCGCAGATGGGGAAAACACTTTTGCTGTGTGGCTTGATCTGCGGGGCAACCAAAAGAATAAAATTTATGGCGCCGCTTCAACCAATGGCGGTAAAACATGGTCAGCCAATAAAATGATTTATTCTTCACCTGATACAACGGTTTGTGAATGCTGCAAGCCCTCAGTTGTTGTGAATGGAAGTAATGTATTCGTTATGTTTAGAAACTGGCTTGATGGAAACCGGGATATGTATTTAATTAAATCTACAGATGGCGGTGCCTCATTTGGCAAGGCACAAAAGTTAGGAGACGGGAGTTGGAAATTGAATGGATGCCCCATGGATGGAGGTGGATTATCAGTAAATGAAAATGGGGCAGTACAGACAGTTTGGAGAAGAGAAGGAAAAGTATACGTTGCCGCACCAGGTGTGCCTGAAAAGGAAATTGGAGGCGGTAAGGGTTGTACCATAGCAACAGTTGGAAATAAAAATATTTATGCCTGGACAGAAAATGGGCAGATAGTTCTGGCAGATCAACAAGGAAAGAAGAAAATACTTGGGAAGGGAAACGGCCCGGTTCTTGAAGCTTTAAACGATGTGCAGGTACTATGTGTATGGGAAGACGAAAAGGAGATACATGGTGCTGTTGTAGAATTATAATATTCGCATAACAATGTAACTCTTATCCATAATTCTATAAAAGTGTTGTTAAGCAGAACAGTAACTTTGTGTTGCAAATAAAAACTTTATGCCTCATACCCGCAAAATTGTGGCGTCAAATAGGTTAATTTTGCAAATGAATCAATGAAAAGAAACATCTCCATAAAACTAAAAGCAGCTTTCCTTATTATAGTATTCGGCATGAATACAATTATAGGTTTTGCATGTGCAATAGGTATAGATATGGGCTACAACGCCCATTATCAAGAAAGTGAGGAAATGAAGCAGCAGGTTCCAAAGCATTCCGCTTCTACGCATCGCCAGGAAACTTCAAAACCAGGACATCACCATCCCGATAATGAAAGTAGTAAAGATGATTGTTGCAGTAACAGTGTTAAGGATCTTACTTTACTAAGTAAAACAGTTCCTAATCAGATCAACATCGTTCAGCCTGTATTTTTTACCGCTTTTATCGGAGCGTATGTCAACGCTAATATTTTTTCTTACGCCAATACCATTACGAACTTACACCCCTTCGCCCGAAGTCACCATCCTCCTATACCAGACATTCGTATAGCTATCCAGAGTTTTCAAATATGATTTAATGTTATCCAGCCCTACATGAATTTTTTTTCATGCAGATAATTATTTCTATAACATTAAATCAATTTAAATGAAAAAGATATTTATTATAGTTGCCATTTGCGCAACTGCATTAGTGCAGCAAAGTTTTGCACAAGATGCATCAACCCAATCACCATTTTCTCCGCTACTCCATTCTTACTACGATATAAAAAATGCTTTGGTAGCAGGCAACTCCGGCACAGCTTCCATTCAGGCTTCTGAATTTGTAAAGGCCGCTAAAGCTCTGGATAGTAAAGATTTTTCTGCAGATACCCGTGACGCATTAGTTAAAGATGCCGAAGCAATTGCTTCAACGAAAGATATTAAACACCAGAGAGAGCATTTCGCAGGCTTTTCCACTAATATGGCCGCATTAGCAAAAACTGTTAAGCTTAGTGCAGAACCCATTTACGAAGCCTATTGCCCCATGAAAAAATCATATTGGCTTAGCAATGACAAAGCCATTAAAAATCCATACTTCGGCAATGCCATGCTTACCTGTGGAAAGGTGATGGAAACCATTCAATAAACTTTTAATCTGTGACAGGCAGATTTTCAATTCAACCATTTAAAAAATAATACAATGAAAAATATAATAAGCGCACTTGCGATAGCTGCCATATCATTTGCATCATGCAATAATGCAGACAACAAAAATACAGACGCTGATGTAAAAGTAGATTCGTCTGCAACCTCAATGCATAGCGATATTGTGCAGTCACAAAGCGAATCACCCATACATGGCATCTTAACGGGATACCTGCAGGTAAAAAATGCTTTGACGAATGATAATGGAAATGATGCTGCGGATGGAGGAAAAGCAATCTCAGAGGCAATGGCAAAGCTTGATAAATCTTCACTATCAGCAGCGCAGGCAAAAGCATATAATGCCGTTGCCGATGATTTGAAAGAAAATGCAGAACACATCAACGAGAATAGTGATAAAATAGATCATCAAAGAGAACATTTTGAAATGCTTAGCCAGGATATGTATGACCTTGTAAAATCTTTTGACAAAACTCAAACTTTGTATAAAGACTTTTGCCCTATGGCTAATGATAAAAAAGGCGCCTTTTGGATAAGTGAAACAAAAGAAATAAAAAACCCTTATCTCGGTCAAAAAATGCCTAACTGCGGAGAGATAAAAGAAGAAATTAAATAGGTGATGAAACTGTCTAAAAAAATTCTGTTAGCATCAATGCCTGTGTTTATCATTATTCAGTTTATACAGCCTGCTCACAATACAAGTGAGCAGGTATTGCCGGCAGATATTACAAGGATCTATGCCGTGCCGGATAGCGTACAGCATGTTTTAAACATTGCCTGCTATGATTGCCATAGTAATAATACGCGATATCCTTATTACGCTTATATTCAACCTGGTGGCTGGATTCTGGCAAGGCACATTAAGCATGGCAAGGCTGATCTTAATTTTAGTGAATTTGGAACATATTCCATAAGAAAGCAGCAGAGCAAACTGAAAGCAATTGTAAGTCAAATTAAAGATGATGAAATGCCTTTGACATCTTATAAATTAATGCATGCGGACACCCGGCTTTCAAAAGAAGAAAAAGATTTAATCATAAACTGGGCTACTGCCACAAAAAACAATCTTCAAAACAAATAAAACAATGGTAAAAAAAATTGGAAACGCCATAGTGAAAATATTAAAAGCTGTTTTCCTAAGAAAAAAGCAGTGCTGCCGTTAGTGTCAATTTATTAAATGTGATGGCATGAAACCTGGAGCATGGAAACACGTTCCGGCGACCTGTGAACATCATCTGTCCCATTAAAAACAAAATATTATTTCAAATGAAATAC
>JBKJRY010000156.1:0-3245 GCA_046593045.1 Chitinophagaceae bacterium
TCCTTTTACAGCATAATAAAAAATATAGAGATAGCACGGGATCATTAATGCAAAGAATACCAGTTGAAAATTGTAGGTTTCTTTAAGGCTTGCAAAATCTATTCTTAATGGGTTACACCTACAGTACTGATATTTCTATGCTTTGCATTTACATAAAACCTCTCTAACACATTTGGATGATTTTTCTCCATATTTCCTTGGATTGTTTGTGATATGAATTTTAAAAAATTTGTTTGAATAGCATCTCTTTAATAGCCCTCCTGAATCTACCAAATTAAATGCATATGACTACTCATAATTCAGAAAACATTACTTCAACCCATTTTTCCCTGACAAGAAATTCAAGACTGTACATGATTACATCTTTATATTTATCCGCTTTTAAAAGGTGGTCACGTTCATTAGTTTGCGCCTACAACCACCGCAAATTTTGTATTCGTAGTATCTACCAACCTGGCATTTACACCCGTATTCCAGGCATACACTGATTTTAAATGCGGCAAAGAAGAAAGGGTAGCAATGCTTTTGTTAGTAACCTTTGTCTGGTATAGGTTTATCATCTCCAGGTGTTGCAGGGTCTTTAATTTAGCAACCCCCACATCCGTTACCGGATTTTTTTCAAGACGTAAGCGTTGCAGGTTGGTGCATTGCTGCACCGCATCCATTTGTGCATCAGACAAATTATTTGCAGCAAGGTTAAGCCAGATTACATTATCCTTTACTGCAGTAAGTGCTGCCCATGCTTCTGCATTAAGGGTTGTTGTTGTATTGGGATAAAAACTTACATCCAATAAATCAGGGTTCGTATTTATCTGCTTTACAACCCAACTGGTATTGCTAAGTTTTTCGAATGCTTCTTTTGTTACTGATGGTAATTTTAATTGAGTAAAATAATTGTTCACGTTTATGTTACCGGTATCATTATCTGAACCAGTCATTATTTTCTTACCGCCTGGTAAGCCCAGCAAACCTGCTACAGATGTTTCGATTTCCGGTGAAGGTGTTGCCTTCGCCATCGTTACTTTATCACTTGCATTTGTTTTATCAATCCACCATTTGATGATATTTTTTTCTTCGTCTGTCAAGGGTGTCTTACCATCAGCAGGCATAAATTTTTTATCATCGGGACTAAGCATCACCCGCTTAATCATTTCACTTGCCAACGCATTACCTGGCTTTATCACTTTTCCATGTTTACCGCCTTTCATCAGCGAAGCAAAATCTTCCATATTCAGCTTGCCTTTCATTTTGGATTTATTATGGCAATTACTGCATTTAGCTTCCAATATCGGTGCTACCACATCCATATACATTACTGCATCATCAATGCTGGTAAATACTTTTTTTTCATTTGATTTGCCTGCATCCAATCCGGCCATCAAATAGCCCTCACCATGTGTGAGGCTACCACCAAAATGGCCTGCTACGCTAACCAGTATCAATATCAATACCATAGCACCGGCAAATGTTTTTCCCGATTGGAAGAGACGATACTTGATTTTATTAATGCTGATTAGCCATGCAAAAATGGATACGAGTGCTGTTGCGATACCCGTGTACATGTGCGTGGTTAAAGTTTTTTCATTATAATCACCACCGAGCGAAAGCATATAACCAGTGATGCAGGCAGACACAGCACTTACACTTCCGATTAACAGTGCAAAGGGAACCCCCTGCTTTAATGCAACAAATTTTTCCTTGCTGCTTAAAAAAGAAAAAATAATTGCCAGTAACAAAAAGCCAATGGGCAAATGCACCATCAACGGATGGAAACGGCCGAGAAACTCACCGATTGATTGCAAGAACATAATTATACTCTTTCTAATTTAACAGGAGGTGTATGCGAAGCATTCCACTGGCACACATATAAATTTTTATCTTCATCTACGCAGACATCATGTCCGTGGTTGAAGGTTTTATCTTCTGCCTGAAATACCTGTTGCAAATTTCCATTTTCATACACCGGGGCCGTACCCCCGGGATTAGACACTACTTTATCTCCTTCCATTACGGTAATGAAGCCGGTATCTTTCACAAACTTTTTGCCTCCCCTGGTAGTACTCCAGCATACACCGGCATAAATATTTTTATCATCAATAACGGGCCTGCAGACAAACATACCTGGCATTTCTACCGTGCGTATGTATTTTCCATCCAGGGTAAAATATTTAAAAGAATTGTCCGCTCTTGAAGTACAAATCAATACAGGTTTGTTTTTATCGCGAAGGTCAACCACTATACCATGGGCATTATCAAGGCTTGCTTCCGGATTATCGCTGTTAACTCCTCCAAATTTTCTGATGAATTTTCCTTTGTGGTCGTACTGCAAAATATAGTTGCTGCCATACCCATCGGCTACATAAATATCTCCGTTGGGAGCAACAGCAGTTTCTGTTGGCATAAAAGGTTCGTCATCTTTGTACACTCCTATTGTATGTGGGTCACCAAGATTAAATAGCAACCGTCCATTTATATCTGTCTTAAACACTTGCCCCGCCTGACTTTGCCACTTGCCGTTTCTATCTAAATACCACCCGCAATCGGTAAGAAAAAGGAAGTCTTCGCCACCTTCTTTAGATAACGTGAGCCCATGGCCGCCCGGATATTGCGTACCCCAATAATCCAGCAGCTTACCGCTTTTATCAAACACCAGGATATTGTTGCTGGTATGGTCGCCGAGCATAATCAATCGTCCCTGGCTGTCCATCACCATTTCATGACAGTTGAGTAATGGGGTGCGCTCCACACTAATATTAGCCCACTCCTTTAGTACTTTGTACCTGTAGTTGCCATGACCAATAATAACATCATCCGGCGGTGTATTTTTATTGATGGCAAACACGAAGGATGGTTTTATTATGGCGCCAGCAGCTACCAATGATGTTGCTTTGATAAAGTCTCTTTTGTTCATTATGGCAAGTTTTAATTGTGTTTTTATATTTATGTACCAGTAGTGTTACTACTATCATCTTTTGTTGCGTCGCACACTTCAACGTTCAGTAATTCTATTCAGCATAACGCACCAACACTTTAACTGCATTCAAGATCTTTCTAAAAAAGAAGACAAATCTTTAATGGCAGAAGGGTACGACGAAAGGATGCCGCCATAAAAACAAATGCCGGTCACCAAAAAACTACGCTAAAATTCCCTTTACTACTTTTCCTTCCACATCTGTAAGCCTGAACCTGCGGCCCTGGAACTTGTATGTTAACTGCTCATGGTCTATACCAAAAAGGTGTAACAT
>JBKJRY010000432.1:0-8302 GCA_046593045.1 Chitinophagaceae bacterium
ACCGGAAAAAAGATGGCAGCTTAGAATTATTACCGGATAAACATGTAGATACAGGAATGGGTTTTGAAAGATTGGTAAGGGTTTTACAAAACAAGCAAAGCAATTACGATACAGATATTTTTACCGGGACAATTGCAGAAGTTGAAAAAATATCGGGTAAAAAATATTTACATACCGACAGTAAGCAGGATGTAGCTTTTCGTGTAATTGCAGATCACATTAGAGCAATTGCATTTCCAATTGCAGATGGGCAACTGCCTTCGAATACCGGAGCTGGTTATGTTATACGTCGTATTTTAAGAAGAGCGGTAAGGTATTATTATTCTTATCTCGATGCCAAAGAACCATTACTTTTTAAGTTAGTTCCTTTACTTGCTGATCAATTTAAAAATGTATTTCCAGAATTGGAGAAGCAAAGGGATTTTGTAGCAAAAGTTGTTAACGAGGAGGAGCAGAATTTTTTGAAAAATCTTCAGTGGGGTATTTTGTTTTTTAATGATTTTATTAAAGCGGGAGAAGAAAATATTCCAAATGGATTAATTCCATGGATTAACTACAATGGGAAAAAATACATGTACCATGAAGTAGCAAGAGTTATTCCAGGAGAATTTGCTTTTGATTTGTATGACACATATGGATTTCCCTTTGATTTAACTGAACTGATGGCCAATGAAGCTAATTGGAATGTTGATATAATCGGTTATCAAAATTCGCTAAATAAACAAAAAAATCGAAGCCGGGCAGCAAGTGTTATTGTCACAGAAGATTGGATTATCATAAATGAAAATAGCTCTCCAAAATTTGTTGGCTATGATACTTATGAAACAGAAAGCAACGTTTTAAAATACCGCAAAACAAAATCGCAGGGGAAAGAATTGTATCAAATTATTTTAGATCAAACACCGTTCTATGCTGAAAGCGGCGGACAGGTAGGTGATACAGGTGTATTGATTTTTGATGAAGAAAAAATTCCTGTTGTAAATACTAAAAAAGAAAATGACCTTATCATTCACTTTACTGAAAAAGCTCCTGCAAATATAGATGCAAAAGTTATTGCCAAAATTGATATTGATAAAAGAAAAAAAACAGCGGTACATCACAGCGCAACACATCTTATGCATGCTGCATTACGTAAAGTATTAGGTACACATGTACAGCAGAAAGGAAGCCTTGTGAATGATGAATACCTGCGGTTTGATTTTTCCCATTTCAGTAAATTATCCAATGAAGAGATTACACAAATCGAGTCGCTGGTTAATAAAAAAATAAGGGAAGATATTCCTGTTACGATAAAAGAAATGCCTAAGGATGAAGCAATAGCTTCTGGCGCAATGGCACTATTTGGGGAAAAATATGGAGATAAAGTGAGAGTAGTCACTATTGATGATTCTTATTCCCTGGAACTATGCGGTGGTACCCATGTAGGAAGAACAGGTGAGTTGGGGTTTTTTAAAATTACCAATGAAACTGCTGTTGGCGCAGGCCTTCGTCGTATTGAAGCGTTAAGTGGGAAAGCGGCGGAAGATTATATCCAACATCAATTTGAGTTAATGCGCGGAATTCGTGATAATCTTAATAATCCAAAAGACATAAACAAAAGCATAGAAAATTTAATTGAAGAAAATAGCGATTTAAAAAAACAATTGGAAAAAGAAGAAGCAAAGCAGTTCGACTCGCTTGTAAAAGATTTAATGAACCAAACTGAATCCATTGGACAAATAAATTTTATTGGAAAGCAGGTAAAAGTCAAAAGTGCTGATGTTTTAAAAAAACTGTGCTACCAATTAATAAACCGGCTAAAAGGTTCCGGAATCGTTTTACTAACAACCATCGTCAACGATAAATCATTTATTGCATTAGGCATTGATGATACCATAGTAAAACAAAAAACTTTAGATGCATCAGCAATTATTAAACAGCACGTTGCCCCAATAATAAAAGGTGGAGGCGGCGGCCAAAAAACATTGGCTACGGCAGGAGGACAAGACACCAAACGGCTTGAAGAAGTAATAGAAAAAGTAAAGTCCTTGTTGTAATATGATCTTCAACATCGAATCCGGCAGTAGTTCAAATCATTTACTATAAAATAAATGATTAAAGCGATTTGAGATTTTTACTCAAACTCCTTCTGCTAATTTTAAAAGTTTGCAATCCTGATAATTACTCAAATATTATGCACATAATTTTACATACGCCACGGCTCTTTTTCCGGCAATTTAATGAAGAAGATGCACCACTGGTTTATAAACTAAATAGCGATCCTGAAGTTATAAAATATGTGCATGAGCCGGTTCTTGAAAATGAAGAACAGGCAAAGGATATTATTAATGATATTATCATTCCCCAATACAAAAATCATTTAGGAAGATGGGCTGTATACACAAAAGTTGATAATGAATTTATTGGCTGGTGTGGTTTAAAATATCTTCCTGGAGATGACAGTATCGACCTTGGGTATCGGTTCATTAAATCATATTGGGGTAAAGGCCTCGCAACAGAAGCTGCACAATATACACTTGAGCATGGCTTTAAAAATTTGGAGCTCAATGTAATTAGGGGAAGAGCGCATATAGAAAACATTGCTTCACAAAAAGTGATGGAAAAAATAGGGATGAAGTTCGTGAAGGAGGAAATAGATAATGGTTGCCCTGTGAAAACATATACTGCCGCGCTCATCGATAATTCCTGATATAATAAAACAAATGTTAAACTAAAAAATTCATTTGCGAAAGATTTCGTAATTCCAAAAAACTTCCTACATTTGATCTACTAATATTTTCGTACATAAAATTATAATAGATGAAAAGAGTAATTATATCAGGCCTGCTTACGGGTTGTATAGCCCTTACCTCATTTGTAAGCTTTGCTCAAAAAGAAAACAGTGACCAAAAAAAGTCCCGTGAAATTATTATTCGCAGTAATGGAGATAAGGATAATAAAATGAAAATTGAAATTGACGGGGATAAGATAACCGTGAATGGAAAACCGTTGTCAGAATTTCATAATGGAGATGTTTCGATAATTGAAAGAGACCGTATAGACAAGGGCTCCCGTAATTTTCTTCTTACACCGCAGGACGGAGATATGAACTGGGAACTTTTGAATGACGATGTCAAAAATTCTACTGCTTTCCTGGGAGTAATTACCGAAAAATCAATAGGAGGTGTAAAAATAAATGAGGTGCTAAAAGAAACCGGCGCACAAAAAGGAGGTTTGCAAAAAGGTGATATTATCACAAAAATTGATGATAAAAGTATAAGCACACCCGAAGATTTAATCGAAGCTGTTCGTTCGCATAAACCCAGTGATGAAATAAAAATATATTATAAACGAAATGATAAAAACAATAATGTAAAAGTGAAATTGGGCGAAAACAAACAGCAAAAAAGAACTAGGTTTTTCAGAAACGATAATGATTTCGGAAACGGCAATAATTATGACTATAATTTTCAAATGCCTCCTATGCCGAAAATGCCAAATATGCCAAAGACATATTTTAAATATTTCAGGAATGATAACGTAAAATTGGGTGTAAAGGTGGAAGACATGCAAAATAACAATGGCGCTAAAATACTAAATGTGGCAGAAGGGTCAGCCGCTGACCAAGCCGGGTTAAAAAAAGACGATGTGATTATTGAAATAAATGGAGAAAAAGTGGATGGTGTTGATGATCTGAGAGCTAAACTTATGGATGCGGAAGACAAGGAAACCTATACCATTAAAGCGAAACGAAACGAAACTTTAATGAACTTCGATATAAAAATTCCAAAGCCAGTCAATAGTGCGGATTTATAATTATCGCGGTAAAACTGTATATTAATATATCCCCACAGATACGGCACAATAGAATTATACAGAAAGGTTTTCCATATAAGCCCTATGCAGAAAGCTGTCGTTTCCGGCAGCTTTTTGTTTTGTTTAAGTTTTAAACTACAAAAGTCGAATTGTCTTTTCATACCTTCGCGACATGTCACCAGGTGAGAAATATGAAGCCGTAATAGGGCTGGAAGTGCATGCTCAATTACTTACTGTCAGCAAATTATTTTGTGGGGATGATACAGCATTTGGTAATCCTCCAAATACTAACATTAGCCCCATTTCCCTTGCCCATCCCGGAACATTACCGGTTATGAACAAAAAAGCAATTGAATATGCTGTCAGGCTGGGACTTGCTTTCAATTGCGATATCGTTCGCGATAATTACTTTGCAAGAAAAAATTACTTCTACCCCGATCTTCCGAAGGGTTACCAGGTTTCCCAGCATACAACACCCATTTGCAAAAATGGACATGTATTTATTAATGTCGATGGCACCAAACGAAATGTATTACTAAACCGCATTCATATTGAGGAAGACGCCGGAAAAAGTATTCATGATGCCGATGTAAATTATACGTGCATCGATCTTAACAGGGCGGGGATTCCTTTGTTGGAAATAGTATCCGAACCTGATATGCATACACCGGAAGAAGCTCATGCTTATGTTACTGAAATAAGAAAAACGGTTCGTTACCTGCAAATATGCGATGGAAATATGGAAGAAGGCAGCATGCGTTGTGATGCCAATGTTTCCATACGATTAAAAGGAGAAAAAACACTTGGCACAAAGGTGGAAGTGAAAAATCTTAACTCAATAAGAAATGTAAAAAAGGCTATAGAATTTGAGATACGACGATTAAAAGGATTAAAAGAAAGTGGTGGTGAAATTATACAGGAAACAAGAAGTTTTGACGCAACTGACGGTTCTACCTTTTCTTTAAGAAATAAAGAAGAAGCGAATGATTACCGCTATTTTCCGGAGCCTGACCTGGCGCCATTTCACATTACGGAAGATATAATCGATAGCATAAAACAATCTTTACCGGAACTGCCGGCAGCCCTTGAAAAGAGATTTGTTGACGAATATTTCTTACCGGTAGCAGATGCAAAAGTTATTTGTGATGAAAGGGAATCGGCTGTTTTTTTTAGCACGCTTGTTAGTTATACTAAAAATTATAAGGCGGCATCTAACTGGCTACTTGGACCCATTAAGTCATACCTCAACGAAAATAATACCAGTATTGAAAATTTCCCCGCCGAGCCAAAAACCCTGGCACAACTTATAGACCTTGTTGACGAGGGAGGCGTAAGTTTTGGGATCGCGGCTTCTAAAATATTCCCGGTTCTGCTGGATTCACCTGGTGTTAACCCCCGGCAGGTTGCAAAAGACATGAACCTTTTGCAGGAAAAAGATAATGACACACTCAACACATGGGTGGATGAAGTTCTTGCTAAAATGCCGGATAAAATTTCAGATTATAAAAAAGGCAAAAAGAATCTTATAGGGTTGTTTGCCGGTGAAGTAAAAAAAATAAGTAAAGGTAAAGCAGATATGCAGGCAGTAAATAAACTTTTAACCCAAAAATTAAATAATACGTGAATTCTATGAAAAATATATTTCTAATAATAATCCCAATAATTTTATTCTCCTGTAGTAATGAAAAAAAGGCAGGCAATTTCATACTAAGTGGGAATTTAAAAAATGCCCCGGATCAAAAAGTTTTTCTTGAGCAAATAACTTTTAATCAACAACCTCCCCATGTTATTGATACTGCGGAATTGAAGAACAGCAAATTTGAACTGAAAGCTATGGCGCCCGAGGAAGGATTGTACAGGCTTCGTTTTGAAAAAAACGCCGGCTACATTTTCATTAATGATGAGGCCAGGCTTAATTTTTCAGCAGATGCGAATGATTCAACGTTGGTTTCAGCGAGGTTCAACACACCATCAAATGCTTCCCTTTCCAATTTTATCATTGCACTGGATTCTCTGCATACCACTCTAATTGGGCAGGACCGGAATATCAAAGATATCCAACAGCAAAATAATGATAGTCTTACCACTATTGCCCAAAGACAGTTTGAAGAAACAAATACCGGGTATAAAAAGTTTCTGCGTAAATACATAGATACTACTAAAAGCCCGGTAATAGCTCTTTTCGCGTTAAGTTATGCGCAGGATTTAGGAATGGATACTATAAAGCAATTATTAGCGTCACTAAATAAAAAATTTCCCGGGAGTACTCCCGTAGCCGATGTTAGTAAGCAGTTCGAACAAATGGCTGTTGCACAAAATGAGCCCCCGGCTGGCCAGCTTTCTACCGGAGAACTGGCTCCTGATTTTACGCTTCCAGACGCAACAGGAAAACCTTTTACCCTTAGTTCATTGCGGGGCAAATATGTATTAATTGATTTCTGGGCAAGTTGGTGCGGGCCATGCAGGGAAGAAAACCCTAATGTGGTAGCTGCTTTTCAACAGTTTAAAGACAAAAACTTTACAATCCTGGGAGTATCACTTGATAAAGAAAAAAGCTCGTGGCTTAAGGCAATTAAGGATGATGGCCTTGCCTGGAAACAAGTGAGTGATTTAAAATACTGGAATAGCGCACCAGCTGCTTTATATAATGTACAAGGAATACCTTTCAATGTACTACTGGATCCGCAAGGAAAAATAATTGCGACAGAATTGCGCGGAACAGGTCTCCAAAATAAGTTGAGTGAAATTTTGCAGTAAATAAGGCAGCCGCCTTTAAATAATTCTCATTGCTTTACAAAAAGCAGTCAATACGAAAGGCAGGACAACCCAAAAATATTCTCTTACAAATACCAGCATAAGAATTAATGCTACAGAAGAAATAAAAAAAGAAATCCAATATTTGCCAACAGATTGCGAATCATTCATTTGAAAAAAGTTTAGACAAATATATACATCTTATAATAATTACGCTTCCCTTCCTTATCAATTATTGGAAATAACAGCTGAAAATATCCAATGATTTTATTCACATTATTTTTCAGCATCTTCTTTTATAATTCTAATAATTTTCACAAAGATTATTTGATCATTAAATGTTTTTGGCAAAATTTTTATAGATAATCAATGCGTTATAGAGGTACGATAAAAAATAATTGAAATATTGACAATTTATTACCATGTTTCCCCATACCTTCGCAATCCTTAAAAAACGCCGGGATAGCGGCAAATAATTAAACCGTTTCATTTTTGAAAAAATGAAACCCACAAAAAAATAAATGAGCAAATTACATTTCACCACTAAACATGCGAACGAGGCTACCGTGCAACGTAACTGGTACGTTGTTGACGGCACTAATCAAACCGTTGGTCGCATGTGCGCTAAAATAGCGTCCGTTCTCCGTGGTAAGAACAAACCTTATTACACGCCTCATGTTGATTGTGGGGATTTTATAGTAGTTACTAACTGCGATAAAGTAAAATTTACCGGCAAAAAACTGGATGACAAAATTTACATTAATTACAGTGGTTATCCCGGAGGTAAAAAAGAAGAAACTGCAGGTGATCTTTTAAAGCGCCGGCCCGATGCAGTTATAGAAAGAGCCGTAAAAGGTATGTTGCCTAAAAACAGGCTTGGCCGTCAAATGTATAAAAAATTATACGTGTACGCAGGCCCCGAACATCCGCATACTGCACAGAAACCTCAAACCTTAACTTTCTAAACCCCTCCGTAAACGGATAAAATATATTACAATGGAAAAACAAAAAAATGCAGTAGGCCGCAGAAAAGCTGCAGTTACAAGGGTTTTCCTTTCTAAGGGAGACGGTAAAATCACTATTAACGGGAAAGATTATAAAACTTATTTTCCACTAGTCTATCTTCAAAACCAGGTAGAGGCGCCATTTAAAAGTATTGAGGCTGCTGACAAATTCGATGTGGTAGTGAATGCAGGCGGTGGTGGTGTAAAAGGCCAGGCCGAAGCAGTGAAGCTTGGTATAGCAAGAGCTCTTTTACAGGTAAATCCTGATTACCGTCCTGCGTTGAAAAATGCTGGTCTACTTACCCGCGACCCACGTGAAGTGGAGCGCAAAAAACCGGGTAAGAAAAAAGCAAGGAAAAGCTTTCAGTTCAGTAAGAGATAAAGAGAAGCAAGTCGTAAGTACCTGGTCGCAAGATGGAGTTCTTTTTTGCTACTTACCACTCACTACCTGATACTATATTCAACAACAACTTAATAAAAAATAAATGGAAAATAATACTTCTTTACAACAGCAGCTTTTGGAAGCAGGCGTTCACTTTGGGCATTTAAAAAAGAAGTGGAATCCTAAAATGCTTCCTTATATTTTTGCCGAGAAAAAAGGCATTCATATTAAAGACCTTAACAAAACAGTTGAAGGTTTACAGGAATCAGCTGCTGCACTAAAGTCAATTGCCAAGAGTGGCAAAAAGATAATGTTTGTGGCAACTAAAAAGCAGGCGAAAGAAATAGTAACCGAAGCTGCCAAAAGG
>JBKJRY010000382.1:0-8013 GCA_046593045.1 Chitinophagaceae bacterium
TGTCCATTATGATATTTCGGTTTTTTTTAATTTCCACTATGGGCTTATATTACTATTTGTAATTGTTGCCTCGTTTGCCGGCAATGTGGCAGGTTATTGGTTTGGATATAAAACAGGGCCTGTAATGTATAAATGGAAAGATGGCTTTCTTTTTAAGAAAAAATATTTATTACGGGCAAATGAGTTCTATCAGCATTATGGAAATGGTACTATTCTTTTTGCGAAGTTTCTTCCCATTATCAGAACCTTTGCACCGCTTGTTGCCGGTATAGTAAAAATGCCAAAAAAGAATTTTATTCTTTATAATATTTTAGGAAGTATTTGCTGGGTTACATTCTTGATGCTGAGCGGTCACTTTTTACAGGCATGGATTGAAAAAAGATATGGCTTTAGCCTTAAAGATCATTTAGGCTTAATAACTATCATAATTGTATTAATTACAACGTTGCCTGTTTTATACAAATTGATATTCAGGAAAAGAAAGAAAAGTTGAAACCCGCAGCCAAATAAGCAAAGTGATGAAATCTGTTCAGGAAGGCTCATCAAACTTTCTCCAAATTCAATAAATAGTGTAATATGTCAAAATAATATGAACCGAAAAAAACATGGAAAACAAAAACATGGAAAACAAAAACGAAAAACTAAATAAAGTCGCCCAAATCACGGTGTATTTCTGGATTATGAAAGTGGTAGCTACCACATTAGGCGAAATGCTTGGCGACTTCTTCTCTATGACACTAAACCTGGGATATACGATAAGCCTGGGAATTACAGTTGCATTCCTTTTAGCCGTATTGATAATTCAATTAAGGGTTGATAAACTCCACGCGGTTCTTTATTGGCTGGTTATTGTAGGAACCACTACGGTAGGTACTGAGATTTCTGACCTTATGGATAGAACCCTGAGGCTTGGCTATACGTGGGGCTCGCTAATTCTTTTCTCCTGTTTGCTCCTCACATTATTCTTGTGGCATAAAAATGAAAAAGGAATAGAAGTGTACCCCGTGACTGAACGAAGGGTAGAGGCCTATTATTGGATTGCTATATTATTTTCTAATAGCCTCGGCACCGCTTTTGGCGATTATTTAAGTGATGTTATAGGATTGAGCTATTTAACTGGTGCTTTGGTAACGGCCGGTATAATTCTCGTGGTATTGCTGCTTCATTATTATACGAAAATAAACCGGATACTGCTTTTTTGGATAGCCTTCATTTTCACCCGCCCGTTTGGAGCCACCTTCGGTGATCTTATGACAAAACCTGCCTCAAAGGGTGGCCTGCATTTTGGAAGAGGCATTGCGGCGCTGATAGCGGCCGCTGTATTAGGTATTGTTATCCTTTATTCCAGAAAGAAAGAGAAAAAAGAGGAGTTGAGCAAAAGCTGATGGCAGGGATAATTTGTAAGCTCAATATTTCAAAATAAAAATCATTTTTGCTTAGCTCCGAATCCAAAAAATATAAAGAAAATTAAGCGACAACTTTAATGCTCCAGCAAAATAAATAAATAAGATAACAACTCAAAATAGTCATCGTCGTGTCGCATTATCATTAATCTTTCATTTTATTTTCACTTTGCGTAAGCACACCTGATGTTCCGGTCATTATTTTCATCCCCTTCCCTGTATAAGAACGCATTACCCGACATCGATTCTTTCCTGCTCTTTTTTATTTTTTTAAATGACGAAAGCAGTTGTTGATTAAATAATCGATGAAAATTCGACCGGGCTTTGTTCCGTAGAATAGTTGCCTTAAAGCGATAGGCTGAATGTTTCAAAAATTCTTTAAAAATAAAAAAAACATAACTCCGTTGATTTATGTTACAGGCATTTATAAGGAAATTGCGCCACATCTGTCTAAAATCAGCTAAGGGATCATTGCTGTTCATTACGACCCTGTTTTCGCGGTCATGATACACTATGTCACCCGTGCTTACTCCGATCTTAAAACCATGAAAAATTGCCCTTTGAGCATAGTTCCTATCTTCTCCATAGTGGAAAAAAATAGAATCAAATCCGCCTGTTTTTCTCAAACATTCAGCACTGACCAGCCAGGCCGCAGCATTCATAAAATTCACTTTTATCAAATCCTTTTTATTTGATTTTTCAAGAATGGTTTTGATTGCCAAAGATTTAATATTGGATTCAGTTAAGAACTTTAGAAAGTTCAGGTCAAAATTAGTCCCCGCCGCATTGAGATGTACCGGGCTAAGGATACCGAAGGAAGAATTTTTCATTTGCAACCTTACCAGGTTTGAGATGGCGCCTCGTTCTATCCAGGCATCCTGGTTTAGCAAAAAGACATAATCAGCGCCCTCGTCCAGAGCTATTTTGAGACCGGTATTGTTGGCCTGTCCAAAGCCCTCGTTCTTAGCATTTAGAATAAGAAGGACGCCAGGATGACGTGTTTTTATAAATTCCCTGGTTTCATCCGTGGAATGATTGTCAATACAAATTACTTTCAGTTGTACTGCAGGATCCGAAAGACTATCTAAGCATTTTTCGATCCATCGAATGCCATTGTGTGTTACAACAATGCAATAAACCCTATGTTTATTAGTCAGAATAAGTTAAGTTTTTATTTAATAGTGGCACAGATTTGAGAAATAGTTGGGTATATATTTATCAGAACTATTTATTTCGTCAATCATAAATAAGAGAGTAAAATCCTATTCGTTTATGCTCGACTATTTTAAACACTACGGCATGCAATTCCTGGCGTAGCGTTTTCCCGAAAAAAAAGATATCCATATTAATGAATTCAATAGCTTAAAAGCGGGCGAAGTGCATAGAGGTTTAATGATTCAATCAAAACCAAATTAAGACAAAGCGGCGAGTGAAAAACTTCGAACCCGAAATACCGGTGTGAGTGGTAATAATAAGGAGACGCAAACATTGCTGGGTTCGAGATATTTTATCTAATGCAGTAAGGAAATATTATATAATAGCAGTAGCTTTTTAATTTTCGCAAACCACATTTCCTGCGGCATCAAATATTATCTCTTTTGTAATGCCCTGATGATTTAAATCAACCATGTATTGTACTGTTTTATCAGCAAGTATTAATTTTTCAATTTGATTACCGGCAGAATAACCAGGATACCTGGCTTTTAAAGCTTCTCTCACTATGCCAGGGGCTGTTATGAGTGGCACATCTTCTTCCTGCTGTACAAAGTTGCCATCAGGCTTAAATATTAATGACAGGTTAGGGGAGCCTTTCTTTGTAATGGTAATATCAACGGCATCACCTCCCTGGCAAAGAGGATCAGATACGGCAATTATCATTGTATAGCCCGGATAAAACTTTTCAATAAAGTTCCTCACCTCGTCGGGGAGTTGATGCAACTGCATGGCCCCGGATGGAAAATTTGAATGTATAGCGGCGGTATCAGCACTTGCCGGTTGAATAGAATCCCGCCCAGTGGATTTTGCTTTGGCATTTTTATCCGCATTATTATTGCCACAGCTAATAATATAAATGGAAAGCATAAAAAATATTAATGACGATGAAATTTTTTTAGAATTCATAATGTTGATGTTTAAGAATATTGATTGATTTTGATATAAAAGATTATACGGCGACTTTAAAGAATTGAAAATAGGTTGACAACCTATAAGCTCCGACAATGAGGCTCTACTGCCAGTAGCAGTAATTTTTTTTTTAATTTCTTATTTTGTCAAGCATGAACTAATGTTTGAAATCATTTACAACTTTTCAAAAGGCATTTTGATAAGAGATTTAAAACTTCCATTGGCTTCATTTTTCATGTACTTATCCACGCCAAATACCAAATCTTCCACAGGTAACTTCTTAAATGTTCCAAAGAACCGGTCCCAAATACTTAGTACATCACCATAATTGCAATCTGTATAGGGTTGTTTGTAGTGATGATGTACCTGGTGAAGATTCGGTGTAATAAATACTAAACCAATAATACGATCCATGTATTCGGGAATGCGGAGATTCATATGCGCAAATAAAGTGGTAAATGCCTGGATGATTTGGCGGAGCAATAATGCCCAGAATACCGCGCCACTCATAAAAACCCAAAGCAATGTAAAGCATAGCCGTATGATGTTTTCTCCCGGATGTTCTCTTAGAGTTGTGGACACATCGACTACATTATCGCTATGATGGACCAGGTGAAACACCCAAAGTTTTTTTACTTTGTGCATGATCACATGATAGACATATTCTCCAAAATCCAGGAAAATAAACGTGATTAGAAACAAAAGGAATGAGCTCTTATCAATGTGCAATTGATACAGAAAACCAAACTGGTGAAATGATGTCCATTTGATAGTCTCCACAAAGGCCAGGCTCAAAAGAAACTGGCCGGGGATATTGGTTAAAATAAACGGAGCATTAATAAATGCATGCTTCCATTTTTTATAATTGAAAATTGCTCCGGCAATGTTTTCAATGTTCCAGGTTATGAAAAAAATGCTAATAAATAATGCCAATTGTATTTCTTCCCCGTGGTTGGAAATAACACTCTGAAAATAGTTATTCATCAATTTTATATTTTTTTTATTGCCTGGTTAAAATTCTTCAACATCTGCCGTATTCTTTTGAAACTCTTTCCAGTATTTATTCCTGTTGGTCCCGCCCTGCGGGGAGGCAAACCTGTGGTTTCACATAGGACTCACTTACCTACAAGAGTTTCACCTGCAGAAAAGAAAGGTCTTTGTGGCCGGCGGATAATAGTTTCAACATTAACCTGGCATTATTTTTTATGAAACTTTCTTAAATAAGATGTCCTTGCCCAAAACCTGGAAATCCCAATACCCCCGCACTTTTAAATGTTCGTCTTTTGTTAACCATACTTTCGCATTCCAGTCTTTACCGCTGTTAGGGTCATATATCCTTCCGCCCTCCCAATCATGATTAGCACGGTTAAATACAAGCCCATGCATTACAACCAGGCCGATAATTTTTCTCCTACGCAAATTTTCATCGGGGTTTTTCCAGTCGCACCTTGTATTCATTGGCCTGTTTTTATCATCGCTGTCATCAATCCATACCACCTTTGCTTTATATTCATTGTTCGTTTTAAAAATTTCCACCGCGAGGTTATTTTTAGTGCTCATCCAGCGGCCAATGATTTCATCAGAATTATATAGCGGAGTTGCTTTTAGCGCAGTCGTTACCGTTAAAACCGAAAGAAAAAAAAGATTTATCATAGCAAAAATTTTAAAACGTTAGTGTGAGCCCGAGATAAATACCATCCTTCCTTGCATAAGGATTATTGAGATAATTCAACCGCCTGTAATATTCAATTGATATTATATGAAAGATGTTTTCGATACCCGCGCTTGCTTCCATAAAAGGAATTTTATCCGGTACATTAAAATTGGAATTCCTGTTATAATCCATGTTTGCTTTATTCATATCTCCCCAATATGCATTGAAAGAAAACCGCTCTCTCCAGCCCAGCTTTTGCAGCAGCGGGACTTTATCGAATAATGCGCCACCCAGGTAAAATCTTGTATGCAGGCTTACATAGCGGTCAGCGGCAAACTCATAAGGCGCCATTGTATTGAACTGGTATTTACTGGCTACATAATATTCATTACCTGGTGGTACATTCAACAGCAGGTAAGGAATGGTGCCAAATACTTTTCCTGCATCCAGTTTATAAAAGAGCATCATTTTAGGCGGTAAACGCAATCGCTGCTCTATCCCTGCATTTACTTTGTGAAAATAAAATTGTGACTGGCCTGCCTCAAAACCATAGGTATAATTTACTGAGAGAATGGGTGAAAAAGTACCAAGCAGGATCTTATCATAATTAAGGATTTTTGTACGCTCTTTATGAGCATATCGTAAACCGATAGTCGCTTCCGCGACCGGTAGTTTTTTTACAAATACGCTGTCATAAGGTTTATCAATAGCCGGGTTAATGGGGCGATACTGAAAATCAAAAACGGGATTTAATTCTTTATAATCAATCAATGCTTTGGCACTGAAATCAGGTGACAGATACTGCTCGTGTTTTATCATCGCCTGTTTGGTATATGTACGGGTAAACGGAATTTTTTTTCTTAAAATTGAATTGATGATATTGTCTTTATCCAGTTCATCATCCTGATCAATTACAAAATCGTAATCGCTGCCATAGCTTATCGTTGTCTTTGTCCACCTGGCTTCATTCCAAACATATTTCAGGCCCAGCATACCTTTCAGCTTTTGATCTTTGGTACCATAGGCGCCATAGCCAAACAGGTTTACTTTTTTGCTTATGCCCGGCATTGTCCAAAATCCAAGCCTGAACCGCCAGCCCTCGATAGAGTTACTGCTAACGAATGATGAATATGGCCCTAAGCGCGATTCTTTTCCAAAGTCCCAATAACCGGTCCCTGCAAACGCGACCAGTTTTATATCACGTTGAAAACGGTGATTTTCCTTTAAAGAATCAATCATTTTATAAATATTCTTTTCATGATCTGTCAAAGAATCCGGGCGGTTTTGTAACCAAAAAGATTCCGGCTTGTCCCAATTGGAAGTTTGCTCTTTCCTTATAAGATTTGCAGCAATGGCATCAGGCGCTCCGGTATTTAATTTTATTTTATCGGTTACGGTTGTGTTCCTTACTAATAATTGCAAACTGTTTTTGCTTTCCGCACCGGGAATACCCAATAACGCCAATCCACTTTCAAATTTTACATCCGAAGAATATTTGTAAGGCATATACACCATACTATCCGATGTACCGTCATATACCTTTTTATAATCTTCACCATAGCTGATGTCTTTTACAAAATTGAGATTGGCTGTTTTGTTCAGGTGCATTTCAACTGATTCGATGGCAAGGTTATTTTTATTGATCCACAGAACACCGCTGAAAGCTCTTTCAAAAGCACGTAGCGGAACAAACCTGATTTGCTGAATAGTATCACCATCCTCTACTGAAGAATCTCCCTCGAAATATTCATAATAATTAAAAGCGTTTGTATTGAGAGGACTTACATACGTTTGGTCAAAAAGGGGAATCCAGTCATCATACACATTGAAGTCGAAATAAAATTTATCCAGCTTGCTTATGAGCTTGTCTGTTTTAAGGCCGAGATTTTTTTTGGCAATTATATTTTCCCTGTTAATATTTGGAGAAACAGAATGATAATTATCTGCCAGTGTTTCTTTAAAATAAATGGGAAGTTCCTTTAATTCTATAGCGCTACTATCTAAACCGATGTATGTATTTAAAACCAAACTTTTTAATCCGCGGCCTTTTATATTGTCAAAACCCACTCTATCAATATCCAGTTCGTTGCGGGTGTATCTTCGGTAGCTATAGCTCCGAAACCTGGATGGATTGTTATTGGCTTTTTGTTCAATTACTTTTTCCATAAAAGATTTGCCCGGCGCTTTTGAAAATCCAATTACAACTGCCTTTAACAAATCTGATTTATTTTTCATGCTTGCGGTAAGGTCTGTTGTCCGCTCTTTGTGCAAAGCGATTGTGAAAGCTTCAAAGCCTACATTAGTAATTTCGAGGCTATCATACCAATTGTTAGTAAACATTTTGAAAGAGCCATCCATCTTCGACAAAATACTAAAGCCGCTTCCTTTTAAATGAACTGTTGCGTTTTGCAAAGGCTTGCCGTTACCGGCCTCAGTTATTTTACCTGAAATTGTATAACCGGTTTGTGCATTTGCAATATGTGAGAACGAAATGATCATTATTAATAAGGCTATTTGTAAAGCACCTTTAGTCATGAATACAATTTTATAAACAAGAGCTCTTTACAGAATGAAGTGGCGTCATAAAGAAAAGAATTGGTTCTTATTAGACCAGTAGAATGATTTTAATAAAATAGTTGGGTTAGAAAGAAGTTAAACCGGAGCCAATTTTTTATTTAACCCACCACAGTCTCCCTTTACTAAATCTTTACACAGAATTGCTTCAGGATTGTGTCTGATTTTTGCAGCGCCCGTTTTTTTTGTTACCCTGCCAAATTTTAAACCCAACCATTTTCTATGGATGACCCCACTATGGATGTAAACCCAACTGAT
>JBKJRY010000392.1:0-3338 GCA_046593045.1 Chitinophagaceae bacterium
CCCGTCTCGGTATACAAATACTTGATCAAACAGGACGGGTCAACGCCATCATTCCAATACCCTCAGGGCAGGCTTCCAATATTTGTTTTGGTGGAAAGAATTTTGATATTATCTACGTGACATCAGTTGATAAAGTATATAGCCGGAAGCTCAAAGTTCGCGGAGCAAATACATTTGATAAGCCTTATCAACCTGTTGTACCAAGGCTTTAGAAAACTTATTGTTGCGCTTCCTGCAATTTAGCAGGTACATTTAGGCTCAGCCATGCCCGGAATGATTTATTGAATATGATCAGAACTAATCATACATTTATAACTTTTATAACTTTTATCCCGCATGAAGAATAAACGCAGAGATTTTATAAAGCTCACAAGTGCTGCTGGCCTTGGCATGGCTACGAATATGTTCAATGGATTTGCAGCTATACCGGATCATCAACCCAAAACAAATTTTATGGATGCAACGAATAATACACCGGGAGAAAAAGATATCAGCATTATTGGCCTGTATGGGCCATGGGCTGCTTCGTTAATCGAGAATAAATTGCCTTCTCTTTCTTTCAGGCGAAATGAATTTAATAATGTTGAAGACTGGCGCGGTAAAGCAAGGCAACGCGTTGTTGAAAGATTATCGATACCTGATATTGGCGGCCTTCCAAAGGTTATTGTAAAAAAGAAATATGAATATGATGGTTTGCAGGTGGAAGAACTAAGCTGGCAATTGCCTTACGGCCGTGCAACTGAAGCAATTTTATTGAAACCTTTACATGCAAAGGGAAAGCTACCGGGCATACTTGCCTTTCATGACCATGGAGGTAATAAATATTTTGGCAGGAGAAAAATTACCAAAACGTCCGATGATCAACATCCATTGATGGTGGAACACCAACGTGAATATTATGAAACAAATGCATGGGCAAATGAGATTGCAAAACGAGGCTATGTTGTCCTGGTTTCGGATGCCTTTACTTTCGCAAGCCGGAGAGTGATGATGCAGGATGTGCCTGAACATATGCGCCATGGCCTAACCGATAACAATCCTGAAGATCCAAAAAATATTGCTGCTTATAATGACTGGGCATCCGAACATGAACATGTAATGGCGAAATCATTATTCTGTGCTGGCACAACATGGCCTGCAGTTTTTTTTGCTGAAGATCAAAAAGCGCTGGATGTATTATGTTCACGCGACGACGTGGATGCAAATCGTATTGGTTGCGGCGGCTTATCAGGAGGTGGCATTCGTACCGACTTTATGGGCGGGCTTGACCCCAGGATAAAGTGTGCCGTTACGGTTGGCTTCATGACCACATGGAAAGATTTTATTCTGAATAAATCTTACACGCATACATGGATGACCTATGTTCCCCTGTTACCAAACGAATTGGACTTTCCAGAAATTTTAGGATTGCGTGCACCCCTTCCCACATTAGTTTTAGATGACGAAGGTGATGACTTATATACCTTGCCTGAAATGAAACGTGCTGATAAAATCTTAGAGGAAATTTATAAAAAAGCAAATGCACGTGATCATTACAAATGCTCTTATTATCCCGGTCCACATAAGTTTGATAAGAAGATGCAGGCGGAGGCTTTTAACTGGTTTGATAAATGGTTGACCCCGGGTCGTTAAAGTGTATGGACGAAAGTAAACAATTGCCCCTCTCCCGTGGGAGAGGGGTTGGGGTGAGGCAAAAAAGTTAATTAAATTCTTAAATACAATCCATGAAAAGTAATCGAAGAAAATTCCTTCAATATTCCGCTCTTACAGGAATAAGTTTGGCAGGTATCGATAAGATAAAAAGTTATGACTCCGGTTCTTTACACGACTCTTTATTAAGAGACGTGAATAAACCGCATAAACAACACTTCAATATGAGTGGCTATACCGCACCTAAATTAGATGTTGTACGGATTGGTTTTATTGGCTTAGGTAACAGGGGCCCCGCCGCAGTAGGCCGAATGCGGCGTATTGAAGGTGTGGAAATAAAAGCACTGTGTGACCTGCGGCCGGAGAAAGCGGAAGCTGCAAAAAAATCATTGGAAAATACTGTTCATAAACCTGTAGTATATACCGGCAAGGCAGATGAATGGAAAAAATTATGTGAACGCCCGGATATTGACCTTGTATATATCGCGACCAATTGGAGTATGCACACACCAATGGCGGTGTATGCCATGAACCATGGCAAGCATGTATGTGTAGAAGTTCCTGCGACTACAACAATTGATGAATGCTGGCAACTCGTAGAAACATCTGAGCGTACAAAAAAACATTGCATGATGTTGGAGAATTGCTGCTACGATTTTTTTGAATTGCTTACATTGAATATGGCAAGGCATGGATTGTTTGGTGAGATCGTACATGGTGAAGGCGCTTACCTGCATGACCTGCTGGAAGAGAATTTCGCTAAAGATAAATATTGGAACATGTGGCGGTTAAAAGAAAATTTCCGTAATGGAAATTTATATCCTACGCATGGATTAGGCCCAATTGCACAATTGATGAACATCAACCGGGGAGATAAAATGGCTTATTTAACAGCCATGTCATCCAACGATTTTACAATGGAACCAATGGCGAATGCACTTGCTGCAAAAGATGAATTTTACAAGCCATACGCCAATAAAAAATTCAGGGGAAATATGAATGTCACAACCATCCGCACTGATAGAGGCCGCACAATCATGTTGCAGCATGATGTAAGTTCTCCCAATGTTTATTCCCGCATTCACAAGATAACCGGCACAAAAGGATCTGCATTAAAATATCCTGAACCGGGAAGAATTTCTTTTGAAGAAGATTGGATAAGTGAAAATGAATACAAAAAACTCGAAGAACAATATCGGCCAGCTATTGTAAAGAAAATAGGTGAATTAGCGAAAGAAGTTGGTGGCCATGGCGGCATGGATTTTCTAATGGATTGGCGCACGATCGATTGCCTGCGTAATGGTTTGCCACTTGATGAAGATGTATATGATGCCGCTCTCTGGAGTTCAATTGCTCCATTAAGCGAATGGAGTGTTGCTAACCGTTCTAGCTCTATTACTGTTCCCGATTTCACCGGTGGTTCATGGAAAACAAATAAGCCGGTTGATATTACTTTGGAAAAAGGCGGGACGACAAAGGTGATGATCTAAAGAATAATTTTTTTTTCTTGCCAAGGTATAATTTCAAAAAATGAATGTCAAAATATTTAAAGAAGCACAAGAGTTAGGAAAAGCAGCAGGCTCCGCCGCTGCACAATTAATCCGCAAGGCAATCAGCACCAACGCCGCTGCAAATATTATTCTTGCAACAGGTACCAGCCAGTTTGAAACATTGAATCAATTGATATC
>JBKJRY010000426.1:0-3237 GCA_046593045.1 Chitinophagaceae bacterium
GCACAAACGTATGTTTGCAACTCAACACCACTCTCCCATTCTACACTGCATATTGCTTTCGAAATATCCAGTTCCGATTTGATAACTTTCCCAAAAGATGAGATATTAAATTCGACAGCACCTGCCGGAAGTTTAGTTGGATAAGGATATATTTCATAAGGATCATCACCCAATTTATGAACCGTATCGTATTGATTTTTTGCAACCTGTTGTTGCACCCATTTAAAATTAAATTTCGACAGATCCAGTGCCGTTCTTTCGTCCCACAGATCAGCCCTGTCAAGGGAGAATCGAAGCATGTTTTCGTTTTGCCAAACCAATACACCTAACATGCCATTACCTAATGGTATGGCTTCATCCCATCTCTTAGGCAAAGAATCAAAGACAAGATTGTGTGCTGGTTTTACCTGGCAAAAAGTAGTTTGAAAAAACAGGGCTCCAAAAATAAAAGGCAGCATACGTTTTATAAGCATGAAATAAAGATAATAAAGCCCGCATTATTCGAGGCAGCTAAATAGTTCCCTGGTTAACGCAGGGTCTTCTTTGATTCTTTTCGGTGTTGCGCAATTATCCTGTTATTATATTTTATTACATCCCAGTACTCCTTTTCATAACTTACAAATACTTCACTTCCTTCCGGTATGTCTTTAATCGCCTGTACAAAAACTCTTCTACCTTCCTGCACATATTTTGAATTATTAACCAGGCCTTTAATTTTAGTCAGTCCGTTAGCATCGTTGACATACCTACCCAAAGATTCCAGGTTATCTTTTGCGTCAATCACATAATTGCGATTCACATAGTAAACGTAACCATTAAAAACAGTTGACTCCAATGCTTCCTTCCAGGTTCTAATTTGCCCTTCATATTCAAGAATACGGGTTCCCTTAGGAATATGTGTTTTAGTAAACAAGCCTTTTCCGGCTTTGGGAATACCGGATCGTTTTACGAAAAGGTTTTTTTTAGTGAATGGCATTTTTTAGATTAAATTATTTGTTTCAATAAGGTTTTATAAAATTATTTTTCTCTTTACCAAAAATCAAAAAGAACAAGGCCGTTGCCATGTACAATATTACAGACTGTATAGTTATCCGGAACAAATTTCTTCCACCTGTTAAATACTACGAAACTGAAATATTTGCGACGGGACGCCAATTTCTTGTGTTATGCATTCAATTTTTTGGATTCTTTAGCATTTGTATTAAGCATAGGAAACAACATCTATAACTACTCTTTATTCGAATCTTTTTTTAAGAACAAACCAAGATTCTTATAATCGATAATACTGTCTGCTTTAAACAGAATATCAGAACCAATAATGCCGTCAATCTGGGGAGATTTTTCATTCGAAAGAGCTTTATTAACGTGGCTTAAATCCATCAAGACCAATTCAGCGCCTGTGCAAAAATATTTACCTAACTGTACGTGGCAGCCTTTTGCAATTTCAACGTAAATATCACCCGCC
Source organism: Chitinophagaceae bacterium (assembly GCA_046593045.1). Classification (GTDB taxonomy): domain Bacteria; phylum Bacteroidota; class Bacteroidia; order Chitinophagales; family Chitinophagaceae; genus Ginsengibacter. The sequence continues at coordinate 1,466 of JBKJRY010000426.1, forward strand.
CCGGCACCACTCGCATTTTGTTTACCTGCTTTACTGGATAAGTGAAAATGATCTTTTTTACTCATTTCAATAGCTGTTGCACTTGCACCGGTGTCTAAAATAAAAAGCCCCTTAGCCTTATTGATTTTAACATTAAGATATAAATGGCCGGTTTTCGATTTGGTCAGTTTAACTGCTGTGTAATATTTAGAGGTTAAAAATTGTTTTAAGGTCATACGATATATAAGTTATGAAAGGTAAGCTCTTACTGGCAAATTATATTTTCCGAATAAAATACATATACAATAATGGATCGGTCGTTAACTACTCAACTCCGTGCTTAGCCTTGTCTCTTCCAAATCAAGCTCCCTTTCAATTTTCCTAACAACCTCTTCGCTTACCTTTCCTTCGCGGTCAAGTTGTCCCAGCCACTTGCGTTCTACCGATAAAATTTCCAATTCCAGTTTGGAGTATTCATTAAAAACTTCATTGCCCGCGTCGGTGTGTTTTTCTTTCTTAAAATACCCTTCAGGTAATTCTGTTCTTTGAATTCTTTTGTATTTGGTATCGTATTTTCTTCTCAGGTTATCTAAAAATTCCTCTTTCACCGGCGTAAGATTTTGCTGGATATGGGTAATAGTGTTTGCAAGAATTGTTGCTCGTGTCTCATATTCTTCTTCAACCAGCGAGTGGGTTGGTAATTTCAGGTGGCGGATGATTCGTGGCAAATTGTGCCCCAGCAATACAAGCGTTGTAAGTATCACACAAAAAGTAAGGTATATAATAAGATTACGCTCCGGGAAAGGGCTGCCATCCGGTAAAAGATTAGGAATCGCCAGAGCCGCAGCAAGCGAAATTACACCGCGTATGCCGGCAAAGCCAAATACCCACATGTTGCCGCGATTAAAAGCTTCTGTCTCCTTTATGCGCTTACTCAATACGCGTGGCAACAGCGCCGCGGGAACCACAAAAAGAAAACGGGAAACGATCACCACAAGACTTACAAACACTCCATAGAGAATTAATTCACTCACAGCGTAGCCGGTGATTCCTTTCATTACGGTTTTTAATTGCAAACCAATGAGTATAAAAATAAGCCCGTTTAGAATGAAAGAAACAACACTCCAAACGGCATAAATTGTAATGCGCGATTTGCTGGTAATAATCGATTCGGAATTATAAGATAAATATAACCCGGTACAAACCACTGCCAGCACCCCGGAGATTTCCAGTTCTTCAGCGATAAGGTAAGAGGTGAAGGGAATGATGAAAGTGATGGTAGTTTGGATAACATTATCAACACAAATTCTTTTTAAAACTACCTTCGCGAGATATCCTATTAACAGCCCCGTTGCAATGCTTCCCACAATTACCATAAGAAAATTTAATCCGGCTTTCCAGAAAATAAAATTTCCAGCCATCACGGCACTTACCGCAAATTTATATGCAACCAGTCCGCTTGCATCATTTACAAGGCTTTCTCCTTCAAGTATAGTGACTATCCTTGGCGATAAGTGCAGTTTTTTTGTTATGGACGTTGCAGCCACGGCATCAGTTGGTGAAACTATAGCGCCCAAAAGGAATCCAAGTGGCCAACTAATACCAGGTATAAACAAATGTGCGGCAACTCCCACGATCCCAGTTGTAAAAAGCACAAGCACGAAAGCTGATAAAAGTATCGGCCTTTTATATTTTTTGAAATTATGCCAATTGGTTTTCCACGCAGCTTCATATAGCAACGGCGGTAAAAAAATAAGGAACACAATTTCCGGCTGCAGCGTGATAGCAGGCAA
>JBKJRY010000047.1:0-7235 GCA_046593045.1 Chitinophagaceae bacterium
AGTAGCCGATGCGCTCAGGAAAAGAGCGGAATGCCCCAGTATTTTATACCAGGGGAAAATATATGTTTTTGGAGGGTTTGGTGAACACCCAAACTTTGAAAAAGATAATGAAGTATATGACCCGGCCACTAATACCTGGACGTTAATCGCCCCGTTTCCGGTAGGCAAAGAAATAAGTCACCAGGGCTTTGTATTGGTAGATGATAAAATATGGCATATTGGCGGCAGGGCAATAGATGCCCGGGGACCGGTGAGCAGCCAGGTTATTATTTATGATATCACTCAGAACACATGGAGCGATGGTCCTGAACTAAAAGACCCGGCTACCGGACAGCCACTTACTATGGGAGGTGGAGGTTCTGCTCTAATAGGAAGAACGTTACATGTTTTTGGAGGGTTTGCCCCGACCATATGTATTGACCAGGATAAATATCACCTGACTCTTGATGTAGATAGCTGGCTTGCAGATCCGGTTAACACTACCTGGAAGAACGACCTTGCCCCAATGCCTTTTCCACGAAATCATCTCAGTACGGTTGTTTTCGGCGGGAAAATATATGCTCTCGGTGGACAGATTGGTCATGATTGCAATGGAACTGAACAGAAGTATTGCCACATGTATGACCCTGTTACCAATACCTGGACAAGGCTAACTGACCTGCCCTCCGTGCGATCTCATTGTGAAATGGCCACGTTTCCTGTAGATGGCAAAATCTATATGATTGGAGGCCAGGGGCCATCAGGTGCAGCTCAAAATACAGTATTTATTTTGTCACCTAATGCTAATAATGGACTTGGCTCGTGGGCAGATGCCACGGCGCAGTATCAATTACCCAATTTATATTATGGTATATCATCCAAAGTAATTGGCAATAATTTTATTATTTCACACGGCGCGTTGGGAGATGTAACTAATGAACGTTTTGAGACCTATACAACACCCATTACAAGGAACATCCCATACCAACTGGGCTTTACGAAACAATGCTTTGATAAAATAACAGGTCCGGCTCAAAATTTAGTGCTAAAAAATATCCTCTACACAGTTGAGGGACAAACAACCTATAACTTAACGTCAAATGCGCCATGGCTGAGTATATCTAAAAATGCAGCAGGAACGGCAATTCAATCCGGCGTCGATATAGAAGCTACTGTGAACCCGGCAGGTTTGGCTGATGGAAATTACTCAGCCACGATAACTGTCACTGCAACAGGAACCCCTGCTTACACCGGAAGCAGTTTTTGTGTGAATTTAACTGTTACCTCAGCCACACCAACGTTGACCGTGACCGTAAATGGTAATGGCAGCGCGGCCAAAAATCCTAACCAGGCTTCCTATATTCCCGGCAATGTTGTTACAGTAACTGCAACTCCAGGTGCTGGCCAATATTTCGCTGGCTGGAGCGGAGACACCACTGCAACCACTAACCCTCTTTCAATTACCATGGGAACCGGTAATAAAACGATTGTTGCAAATTTCAACTCTGGATTAATTTCTAATATATCAGTATCCAGCGGCCGGGTTTATATGATAGGCGATTTGTTAGTTAGTGCGAAAATATACACTGACCGTGTTTACCAGGTTACATCTGTTCCTTCCTATCTTGATACAACTACTTTACTCAAAACCGCGAATGACGATAAAGGAAATACATCCGCCACCCTGCTTTCATTCGATCTTAGTCAAAATACTACTCTTTTTGTAGCATATGATCCGAGGGGTACTACTTTGCCCGCATGGTTAAACAGTTGGCAAAAACTGTCGGAACAGATTGGGGTAAATGACTCTAAAATTTCTCTGATGGATTTATATAGTCAGGACTATCCCGCAGGGAGAGTTACCCTTGGAGGTAACCTTGCAAGCCCTGCGAGTGGAGCTTTAACTAATTATTTCCTGATGGCTAAAGCAACCGTTACGTCGCCTGGTCAATATAGCTTAACGGTAAATACTGCTGGTGAAGGCGTGGTATCTAAAAATCCCGATCTACCAGATTATAATAGTGGCGCGTCTGTGACTATCACGGCAACACCGGCAATAGGGCAACAATTTGAAGGTTGGAGTGGTGATGCCGGTGGGAACACAAATCCGCTGATAATTTCTATGGATACCAGTAAAATAATCACAGCCAATTTCGCTCCTTCGGCTGCATTAGTGAATAATGTAGTAGCAAATAGTGGGAAAAATTATACTTTAAGCCAGTTAGCTGTGGGTGTGCATCCTTACACTGACAGAACTTATACGATCACAGCAGTTCCCGGTTTCCTCGGTAATGCGACGCTGATACAATCGGCTAATGATGATAAAACGAATAATACCGATCCATTTGTGTCTTTTAATTTAAATGATACAGCTACTCTTTATATAGCTTATGATCCAAGAGCTACAACTTTACCTGCATGGTTAAATGATTGGCATAAACTCCCTGACCAGATTGGAATATCAGACTCCAAGCTTTCTAATATGGACTTGTATAGCAAAGATTATTTTCCCGGTAGAATTAGCCTTGGGGGAAATCTTTCAAGCCCCGCTATAGGAGCTATGACAAATTATTATGTAATGGCAAAAGCCGCAATTACTTCGTCTGTTCAATATAGCTTAAGTGTTAATACTAATGGCGATGGTTCGGTGTCTAAAAGCCCAGATCAGTCACTGTATAATAGCGGTGCAGGCGTAAATATAACGGCAATACCCGGAATAGGCCAAGAGTTTAACGGCTGGAGTGGTGATATTAGTGGGAATACAAATCCATTAACAATTTCTATGGACTCCAATAAATTAATCACAGCTAGCTTTACTCCATCTTCTGCCTTAATAAGTAATATAGTAGCCAATAGTGGCAAAAATTATGCTTTCGCCCAGTTGGTAACAGGCGTGCGTTTTTATACTGACAGAACTTACACAATCACGACACTGCCTGTTTTTCTTAATGATGCTTCGCTTATACAAACAGCGAATGATGATAAGACTAATGCATCCGATTCATTTTTATCATTTGACTTAAATGATAGCGCTACCCTTTACATTGCCTATGACCCAAGAAGTGCAGCAATACCCGCATGGTTGGGCGATTGGCAAAAACTCCCCGAAAAAGTTGGCGTGTCCGACTCCAAAATTTCCGAAATGGGGATTTATCGTAAAGTTTATTCACGGGGAAGAATTACGCTTGGAGGTAACATGGCAAGTCCGGCAACGGGAGCAATGACTAATTATTTTATCATGGCTAAGGCAATTTTTGTTTCGGATATTCAATATACGCTGAGTGTAAGTAACAATGGCGATGGTACTGTTAGTAAAAGCCCTGATCAGTCATTATACAACAGTGGTGCAACTGTGAATGTAACAGCAGTGCCCGGAATCGGGCAGCAGTTTACCTGGTGGAGCGGAGATGCCAGTGGTAGTAAAAATCCGCTGACTATTTCTATGGATACAAATAAGGCAGTTATAGCTAATTTTACTCCCTCGTCTGACCTCATTAGTAATGTTGTGGCGGTTAGTGGTAAAAATTATACATTAACTAGGTTAGGAGTAGATACCATGTTTTATTCTGACAGATTATATACTATTACGTCAGTTCCGGCACTACTCACTGATGCAACATTGATACAATCAGCCAATAGTGATAAAAATATTACCGCAGATCCATTTTTATCTTTTGACTTAAATGATACGGCGACGGTTTACATTGCCTATGATCCAAGAGGCAACCCAATACCTGCCTGGTTGAGCAATTGGAAAAAACTCCCTGAGAAAATAGGAGTGTCAGACCCTAAAATTGGGAATATGGATTTGTATAGCAAGAATTATCCTGTAGGGAGAATTACCCTGGGAGGCAATCTTGCGAGCCCCGCAACGGGATCGATGTCTAATTACTTTATAATGGCTAAGGAGATAATCATTCCCCCGGTTCAATATAGCCTGCAGGTTACCAGCATTGGTAATGGAACAATTACCAGGGATCCCAACCAACCAACCTATACCGATAGCTCAATAGTAAGTTTAATTGCGGTCCCGCAATCCGGTTTCCAATTTATAGAGTGGAGTGGTGATGCAAGTGGTACGTCAAATCCATTAAGTATTTTAATGGATACCAATAAAATTATTAGTGCCAGGTTTACAACTACCACCGCATCAGATTCTATTGTCTTTACAAAGACAATCCAATCTATAAATATTCAACAGGGAGATTCAAAATCCTTGCTTGAATATATATCCACCACCGATAATGTTCCGGTAAGTGCAGTGCTGTCCGCAGTTGATGAAAACGACAACCTGCCTCAATGGATATCTGTAAACGGGCAGTCGCTTGCGGGAATTAATTATACAACAGGTTCCGAGATATCTTTTGATTTCGATGCGAGTACTTTATCAGTTGGAACATATAATGCTTTTGTCAACGCCTCTGCTTCTGGATATAGCAGTGTTACTCTGCAAATAATCCTTACTGTTGAAGCAGGGTCCCCGGGAACGTTAACAGATCTCAAAGTTAATTTCCAGGACTCTTTAACACTACCTCCTTCAGGTTGGATTCGCGATTACGGTCAGGCCTTTGGCCAGCGGTTATCAGCGTACCAGGGAAGTGGTAATGTGTATGGCTGGATAAAAAAAGCCGACAGTACCCCGGTAAATTTGACCAGGAATACCCGGAAGAGGAATACTCCATCTGATATTACCCTGGCAACGTTGATGCATATGCAGGCGGGCGATGCTCCTAGTGCCTCACTCACATCTATTGAAGGTATATGGGAAGCCCAGGTGGCTAACGGTGTTTACGATGTTACAGTTTCAGTAGGGGATGGTTCCTACACAAACAGCACACACAGTATAAATGTAGAAGGTGTAAATGCAATCGCAGGCTTTATACCTAACGCTTCTCAAAAATTTGACTCCGCGACGGTTACAATATCAGTATCTGATGGATTGTTGACAATAGATGCTGTTGGGGGAATTAACACAAAAATTAATTCAGTTATTATTAAACCGACAACGGCCTCCAGGCCATCGGTGGTATCAGTAAAACCTGAAAATGGTTCACAACAGGTTAGCGAAAACACTTCTATTTCAACAAGTATTTTAGATTTGCCTAATGGTGGAATTGACAATGCTACCATTACGGTTAATAACGTCTATTTAATTGAAGATGCTACAGGGATACAAGTGCCTTCAAATGTCAATGGAACAGGAGGCGGTGACGCTATAACACTCGTTCCGGCATCAAAATTAAAATCTAACACAGCGTATACTTTTAATATTACTAATGGAGTTAAGGACCTATCCGGGGCATCATTTATTTCTTACTCGAGTACATTCGCAACCGGCCGCGATTCAACCGGTGGATTGCAAAATGTAAAGTTTGATAAAATAGCGCTTCCTAATACTACTGGGCGGCATTCAAGTCTTACAATGGGACCTGATGGTAAATTATATGCATTAACAATTGATGGAATGATAAAGAGATTTCCTGTTAATACTGACGGTACGCTCGGTACTCCGGACACATTATATTCTTTGCAGGATTCCTATACACCAAGGCAACAAAGGCTGGCTATAGGATTTACTTTTGATCCAACAGCTACGGCTAATAATTTAATTGCATGGGTTACTCATAGCTCATTTGCATTTTTAAGCGGCCCGGCGTGGGATGGCAAATTGACAAGGTTGAGTGGGAATAATTTACAAAATGTACAGGAGGTATTGATCAATCTTCCGAGATCGGTAAAAGACCACGTTACAAATAGTATAGCATTTGGTCCTGACGGAAAATTGTATTTTAACCAGGGTAGCACATCCGCTATGGGAAAAGCGGATAATACATGGGGCAACAGGGACGAGCGTCTTCTTTCCGGCGCAGTCTTAAGACTGGACATTTCCAAATTATCTGGTCTTGTTCTCCCGCTCAATGTAAAAACACCAGAAGGCGGAGGCTCATATAATCCTTATGACTCTGCTGCACCACTTACGATTTATGCATCAGGTGTTAGAAACGCTTACGACCTGGTTTGGCATAGTAACGGGAATCTCTATGTTCCTACAAACGGCTCAGCTGCAGGAGGAAATACACCTGCCTCAACTGCCGGAACATTAAGGCCCGACGGCACAACATACAACGGTCCTGTAATATCCGCCTTATCCAATGTTCAGCAAACCCAGAAAGACTTTCTGTTCAGGGTGGTGAAAGGAGGTTATTATGGTCATCCAAATCCTTTGCGTGGAGAATACGTGATGAATGGTGGTAATCCGACTACATCCATAGATTCCGCCCAGGTAAATGACTATCCTGTAGGGACTTTGCCTGATTCTAACTGGAGAAGATATGCATTTGATTTTCAAAATAATAAATCACCAAATGGGGCAATTGAATATAAGAGCAATACTTTTGATGGTGCCTTAAAAGGGAAATTGCTTGTTGTAAGGTATAGTCAGAATGATGATATAATTACCCTTACACCCGGCGGTCCTAACAACGATATCGTGAGTTCCACAGTAGGCACAGGTATAGAAGGTTTTACGGGTTTCGTAGATCCATTGGATATTACAGAAGATACACTCACTGGTAATATATATGTTTCAGAATACGGGGGAAATGGAAAGATTGATCTTTTGAGACCCAGGATCGTATTACCAACAACATTACAAAATTCAAATGCTCCTGTGGATTCAGTGATATCATCTGAAAATGCTAGCGATTCAGCATTATTTTCATTAAAGCAAATTACTGATACGGCGAATAATTTACAAAGGCCTAAAGTATATCCAAATCCATTCAGAAATAAATTAAATGTTCAATTCCCTGCTAATTATCATGGAGCCTACTATCTTAAAATAGCAGATATATCTGGCAGAATTTATGACGTCGGGAATGTGATATTGAAAACCGGGAGATCAAATATGGTAATAGATGTTTCAAAATTATTATTGAAAAAAGGTGTCTACTTTTTGAGGATTATTTCGCAGAATGGGAAAAGAACTGTAATTAAATTGATAAGCGAATAAATTATTCAGGTCATCAAATAAGCTATGGAGGCTGTCTCAGTGAGGCGGCCTTCTTATTTGAATTCTGTAAATCCGTCAGGCAAAAAACTAAACGAACGGAGTTCGTAATTTTATTATTATGTCCTGTAATCGAGTAGGAAGGTAGCCATTAGTTGGCTACCTGTCCTCTCACACCACCGTATGTACTTACGTGTACGGCGGTTTCCCATTGTGATGATTGTAGTTCATCGCTTACTGAAAGGCT
>JBKJRY010000451.1:0-11993 GCA_046593045.1 Chitinophagaceae bacterium
ATTTAAGATTGTTTGCAGATATAAGTGTAAGAGAAAATCTTGAAATCAAGAGAATGCTTAATCCTTATCATCCACAAAATGCAATTGAAGAAATGGCTGAAAGACTGGGCATACAATCCAGGCTGGACAAACCTGCTAAAACATGTAGTTATGGCGAGCAGCAGCGGATTGCAATAATACGTTCATTGCTGCAGCCTTTTGAATTTTTATTGCTCGATGAACCTTACAGCCACCTTGATGAAGCCAACCGGGCGTTGGCAACTGATCTTATATATGAAGAATGCGAAAAAAGAAATGCCGCTATGATATTCGCGGATTTAAAAAAGCTTGATTTTTTGAAAGGAGAAAAAGTGGTGATGCTATGATTGATGGCGAGGGGAACAACCTGCAGTCATAACAAAAAAGTTACAACGTACATCACACATAGAAATAAAAATGTCTTTGACTTATAAAAACATACAGCCACTACTTATAACAGGAAAAAATATTTTTTCCAAATGGCTTGGATATATAGGCTTAGGCATAGGAGTATTATTGCTGCTGGTATCAATGCAGATGTTTATCAACATTCAGCAATTGCTCAAAGAAAATAATCCCCGGAAAACGGGTTATGATTTTATATCAATTTCAAAAACGATTACCAATGAGAATATGGGAAGGGATAATACATTCAGTGATTCAGATTTAATAAGGCTGAACGCCCGGCCTGAAATTGAGGCTATCTCTCCATTAATCGCAAATCAATTCCGGGTTAAGTTAAGTGCCGGAAATATTATACCATTCAGTACCGACCTGTTTCTTGAAAGTCTTGATGACAGTTTTATTGATACAGTTCCACCATCTTTCACCTGGCAACCAGGGCAGCTTACCGTGCCTATTATTTTTTCTTCGGATTTTTTAGAGATGTATAACGTGTTCGCACCGGCACAGGGATTGCCGCAGCTTTCTCCAAAAACCATTTCATCTGTTAATATAATTCTTGAATGTTACGGGCCCGAGGGTATGCAAAACTTCAGGGGTAATATAGTAGCCCTTAGCGACCGTATCAATTCCGTATTGGTTCCAAAAACATTCATGAGGTGGAGTAATCTTACATTTGGCGGTGTATCAAAAGTTAATCCTTCAAGAGCATTTCTAAAAACAAAAGATGCAAATAATCCTCAACTCATCACCTACCTTGACCAGGAAAACTATCACCTTAATAAAGACAAAACTAAATTTGGAAGAGTAAAAAGAATTTTACAAAATATTGTAAGTGCGCTTGGCATATTTGGTATACTTGTAATAGGTATGTCGCTTATGCTTTTCTCGTTTTACCTGCAGCTTATGATCGCCAGAAGCAAGGATAATCTCATGTTGCTGCTTACACTTGGGTACTCCCCGCGATGGCTGGGGGAAAGTGTGGTAAAAACCTGGCTGCCTGTTTATATTTCCATTATTGCAATAGCTCTCGTCATTACTTCATTACTCCATTTTCTTTTTATCCGGATGTCGTTTGTTGTCGGATCAGATCTTTCATTGACTTTACACTGGAGTGTTTTTCTTACTGCCGCTATTTTGCTGATTTTAACTTTATATATAAACTCAAGGTTAGTCAAAAAAGAATTAAATAAAATTATTTGAGTTTATATCCTATTAAATTTTTAATCAACATTTTCAAATATAATCGCAGCACCCTGGCCAACTCCTACACACATTGTAGCCAATCCATATTTTAAATTACGTCTTTTCATTTCATACAGCAATGTTGTTGAAATACGGGCACCACTGCAACCCAGGGGATGGCCAATTGCAATTGATCCTCCATTTACATTTACTTTTTCGATATCAAGGCCAAGCTCATGAATGCAGGCTATAGACTGCGATGCAAAAGCTTCATTCAACTCTATCAAAGCAAGATCGCTAACAGACAGCCCTCCCCGTTCCAGGGCTTTTTTTGTAGCAGGGACAGGCCCTATACCCATAATTGCCGGGTCTACACCTGCAACTGCCATACTTACTATCCTGGCCATAGGCTTAAGATTGTATTTCTTCATTGCAGCTTCATTTGTGAGAAGCAACATGGCAGCCCCGTCATTTATGCCTGATGAATTAGCTGCAGTAACAGTACCATCCTGAATAAATGCAGACTTTAGCTGCGACAATTTTTCTAACGAGGTTTTCCTGGGGTGTTCATCGGTATCAAAAAGGATCTTGTCAGTTTTATTGGGAGTTATCTCTACGGGAACGATCTCATCTTTCCATTTTCCGGCGGCAAGAGCAGCAAAGTATTTTTGCTGGCTATCAAATGCAAAACCATCCTGTGCATTCCTTGATATTTTCCATTGCTTTGCCACATTCTCGGCGGTTTCTCCCATAGAATATGGATAATATTTTTCGATCAATTTTTTATTTGGAAAGCGCCAGCCAATAGTTGTATCATATATTTCCGTCTTCCTGGTAAATGCTCCTTCAGCTTTACTCATAACAAATGGTGCACGTGTCATACTTTCTACCCCACCTGCAAGATATATGCTACCATCACCACACATTATGGCACGTGACGCATCCATTATTGCCTGTAACCCACTTGCACACAGCCTGTTTACAGTATTACCCGGTATAGTAACCGGTAAGCCAGCCAGGAGCGCAGACATACGGGCTATATTCCTATTATCTTCTCCCGCCTGGTTAGCATCACCGACAATTATATCTTCAATCTCATTTAGATCAATTTTTCCGCTTCTTTTTATGATGGCTTCTATCACACAGGCAAGCAAATCATCGGGGCGAATGGTACTGAGCGAGCCGCCATACCTCCCAACAGCAGTTCTTAATGCATCAACAACGTACACCGTTTCCATGTTAAACTATTTAATTTAAAAGGGCTGCAAGATAAAAATTATTTTGGCTGATAGTCAACTTATGAATAGTGTGGCAATTATCTCCCCGGCCGGTTTTAGTAATTAGCTAAGATCTCAACATTTGAATAAAATAGTTGAACATTAACTCTTACCATTCAACTTACAATCGTCTATACATTACTTTTGCAAAATGAATGCTCAAAAAAATATCAGAACGCTTTCTCTTGAGGAACTCACCAATTATTTTGGGTCCTTTGGTGAAAAGAAATTCAGGGCAAAGCAGGTGTGGGAATGGCTTTGGCAAAAACATGCGAAGTCGTTTGAAGATATGACGAATCTTAGTAAAGAGCTAAGGCAATCTTTGGCAGAAAATTTTACGCTTCCGGTTATCAATACAGAAACTACACAATACAGTAATGACGGTACTGTAAAAACCAGGTTCAAAACATTCGACGGACATTTTGTTGAAGGGGTGTTAATACCTGTAGACAGCAGGCAGACAGCATGTGTCTCATCCCAGGTCGGTTGCAGCCTTAGCTGTAAATTTTGTGCAACAGGTTATATGGACAGAAAACGCAATCTGCATTTTGATGAAATATATGATGAAGTTGCCTTACTGAACGAGGTTGCCGAAAAAACCTTTGGAAAAAAATTAAGCAACATTGTTTTCATGGGAATGGGTGAACCCTTGTTGAATTATAAAAACGTATTGAAGGCTATTGAGCGTATTACAGCAAATGACGGATTAGCAATGAGCCCGAAAAGAATCACTGTTTCAACCGCAGGGGTTGCAAAAATGATAAGACAACTAGGCGATGACGGTGTAAAATTCAACCTGGCATTGTCTCTTCATGCGGCTAACGATAAAAAAAGAAATGAGATAATGCCTATCAATGAAACTAATAATATCAAGGCATTGATTGAGGCACTTAATTATTTTTACGATAAAACAAAAAATGACATCACTTTTGAATACATCTTATTCAAAGGAGAAAATGATTCCATACAGGATGCCGACGACCTGATAAAAATTTACAAGCAGGTTCCCGTACATCTTGTGAATATTATTGAGTATAACCCAATTGATAAAGCCAGTTTTGAAAAACCGGACAAAGATGCGACTCAGAAATTTATGGACTATCTTGCAGCCCATCGGGTAAACGTAAGATTGAGAATTAGCCGAGGAAAAGATATAGATGCCGCTTGTGGGCAACTTGCCAATAAAAACCTGGAACTAATACCCGTTGTAAATTAACCCCCCACTCTTTAACAATTTATTAAGCCGGAAAATTAAACCCGGAGACTTTGTATGCGTCTATCATACACAGAAATAAATTTTAAAATATGAAAAAATACCTAATCGCTTTGTCTGCTCTCACAATAGTCACCCTATCAGCAAATGCACAAAACAAAAGAAATACCGATGGTGACAAGCCACAACATCATGATAAAATGATGCAGGGTAAATATAAACATCATGATAAAGCTATGATGATGAAGCAGCTTAATTTTTCTGATGCCCAGAAACAACAAGCAAAATCAATCCGTTCGGAATATTATACTCAACTAAAGCAACTGGAGCAGGATAAAAATATCACCCTCCAGGATTACAAGACAAAAAAAGCCGCACTAAAGAAAGAGCAAAAATCAAAATTTAAATCATTGCTAACCGCTGATCAAAAAAATCAGTTAGCAAAGGATAAAGAACAGAATGTGGCAAAAAGAGAGAAGATGGACAAAATGAAATCCCAACTCAACCTAACCGATGCACAAATTTCTAAATTACAATCTCAGCAACAAGTCTTTAAAGCCCGGGCCAAAGCAATCAGGGAAAATACATCACTAAGCACAGATGAGAAAAAAGAGCAATTGATGGATTTGAGAAAGAGTACCAAAGAATCTGAAAAAAATATTTTAACTGCAGAGCAATTACAGAAAAAAGAAGAGATGAGAAAAAACAGGTTTAATGACATGAAAAATAAAAGAACTGAAAAATCATAAGATTAAAATAATTTCCCTCTGAAAATTACAGGTGAACCAGAAATGGTTCACCTGTTTGATTTAATTTATCTTTGTTCTTCATTACTGTTGAAAAAACAGCAAACCATTTATTATGAGCCAGCAACCATTCAAAAAATTCATCAATCCCAAAAATAATGCAGCGATTAAGGAAAAGCACAAGCAGGAGAAAAAAGCTGCAAAAAAACAAAGGGCTACTGCAATAGAAAAGCGATTTGAAGAGAAAAGAGCGTTTCGTCAACAAGGCTTTTCAGATAAGACTTCCACTCCGGAACCTATTACCCCTACTAATAAAAAACAAAAATATTTACAAAAAAAAGACTCTCATCCAACAACTGCAACGACTTCTAAAAAAGTAACTGACGCTGGTTCTCCAATGCCGCTGAATAAATATTTGGCGCATTGTGGTGTAACATCAAGGCGGGATGCCGTTACACTAATTATCGATGGAAAGGTAACCGTGAATAAAAACTTAATTACACAACCCGCTTTCAAGGTGACTGAAAAAGATGAAGTTTCTTTTAATGGCAAAAGAATATTCATAACAAAAAATCTTGTTTATATTTTGTTGAATAAGCCCAAAGACTATATCACAACCACTGATGATCCTCAGAATCGGAAAACTGTCCTTCAACTTACAAAAAATGCAACCGACCAACGCATATATCCTGTAGGTAGGCTTGACCGGAACACTTCTGGCGTATTATTGCTAACTAATGATGGTGATCTTACGCAACAGTTGACACATCCAAGCTTCAATGTGAAAAAAGTTTACGAAGCAAAACTAGATAAGCAGTTAACAAAAACGGATTTTGAAAAAATATTGAATGGCATAAAACTGGAAGATGGAGAAATATTTGCTGACGCTCTTGCCTATGCAGATGCCAAAGACAAATCAGTGATAGGCATAGAATTGCATAGCGGCCGGAACAGGATCGTTCGCCGTATTTTTGAACATTTAGGCTATGATGTGAAAGGTCTTGACAGGGTGATGTATGCTAATCTTACCAAAAAAAATGTTGAACGAGGTAAGTGGCGGTACCTTGCTGAGAAAGAAATTCGTTTGCTGAAATATATGAATAAACAAAAAAATATCAGCGGAGGCCCCACAAAAAGAAATGTGAAAGTTAAAGAAAATTAAAAGAGCTTATGAAATCAAAAGCGTTTGAAATAATTTTCGAAAATGATGATTTTATTGCCTTAAACAAGTCGGCGGGCTTACTCACAATCCCTGACCGCCACGATGAAACGCAACCTTCGCTTTATAAATATCTGAAACAGGAATACCAGGAGATATTTATCGTTCACAGGCTAGATCGCGACACAAGTGGCCTTATCTTATTTGCAAAAAAAGCCGAAAGCCATAAACATCTTTCCCGGCTATTTGAGCAAAGAAAAATTGAAAAAAATTACCTCGGCATCATCCAAGGATCGGTTACCATAAAAAAAAGTTCCATTATTGAATCCATCACAGAACATCCTTTTCAAAAAGGCATGATGACTGTTAGTAAGCGTGGCAAACCTTCAATTACGGATTATGAAGTAATAGACGATTATGGAATTTTCTCTCTCATTGCATTTAATATACACAGTGGCAGAACGCACCAAATACGGGTGCATATGAAGTTTGCAGGCCATCCAATTATTTGCGATCCGCTTTATGGAGATGGTAAGCCAATAATGCTTTCTGCTTTCAAAAAGAAATATAAGCTAAGCCAGAATGACGACGAGGAACGTCCCATTATTAGCAGGCTGGCGCTTCATTCTTTCAAACTAGAATTTACCGATGAAAAACTTAAAAGTTATTCAATCGAAGCTCCTCTTCCAAAAGATATGAAAGCACTGTTGCAACAACTAAAAAAGACCAGGAAACAATCCTGATCTTTTTCGTTCATTTTATTATAAGTTCGGTTGTGGCGTGTAGCGTAAGTAAGGTTTAATAACTTTTACGCCTTTAGGAAACTTATTCTGGGCATCTTCTGTGCTGATAGCCGGAACCACAATTACATCTTCACCATGCTGCCAGTCTGCCGGGGTAGCCACACTGTGATCTGCGGTAAGTTGTAATGAATCGATTACTCTTAATACTTCATTAAAATTTCTACCTGTTGAAGCGGGATATACGATCATTAATTTTACTTTCTTGTCCGGGCCTATAACAAATAATGAACGTACAGTCGCTGTGGCTGAAGCATTTGGATGCAGCATACCATACAGATTCGCAACCGTTTTATCTTCATCAGCGATGATGGGGAAATCCACGGTAACATTTTGTGTTTCGTTAATATCATTTCTCCAGCCCATGTGCTTGTCCAGGGGATCCACACTCACTGCAAGTACTTTTACATTTCTTTTTTCAAATTCTTTTTTTAATGCTGCAGTTCTTCCAAGTTCTGTAGTACATACCGGGGTGTAATCAGCAGGATGTGAGAATAGGACTCCCCAGCCATCACCGAGGTATTCATAAAAATTAATGTTGCCTTCAGTTGTTTCGGCAGTAAAATCGGGGGCTGTATCACCTAATTGTAGACTCATATAATTTTGATTTTATTTTAAGAATTTCACAAAGGTATAAACAACCTACCAAATTAGTAGGGATATTGTTATAAGTTTGTATAATTTTCTTTGATTTTTAGATTTAAAAAAGCCATAATATAATTTTACTTAAGAAATGCTTTCAAAAAAAACACAATATGCTTTTAGAGCCCTTACTTATCTCGCCGACAACTATGGTAAGGGACCGGTATTGATAAGTAGCATTTCAGTGAAAAAACGAATTCCTTTAAAATTTCTGGAAAATATTCTTAATGAATTGAAAAAAGCTGATTTACTTGAAAGTAAAAAAGGAAAAGGAGGAGGTTACAGTTTAAAAGTTTCGCCAAGAAACATCAATCTCGCTACTGTTATTAGGGTAGTTAACGGTCCTATCGCCTTGTTGCCTTGTGTAAGTCTTAACTTTTACGAAAAGTGTGAAGATTGTAATGAGGAAAATTGTGGCCTGAGAAAAGTGATGACCATCACCCGTGATGCAACTTTGAAAATTCTGGAAAAGAAAACGTTACACGATATTCTTCTTGCCGGTGTTTAGTTTTCCCGCAGCCCTTACCACACTATTCTTTCCAAACCTGTTTTTTACATCATCAATGGCTTTGTATAAAATATTTTTTCTTTCAATATTGTGAAAGAGGTTCGTTTGAACTGCATCACCTGATAAATCACTTAGCCTTACACCCAACAATCTAACCGGTTTACCTTTTTTATATAATTTATGAAAAAGATCTTTGGCAACAGGTATTATCTCATCATCAGCACTCGTATAGGGAATGCTTACCTGGCGTGATGTTGTTTCAAAATCAGGGTATCTAATTTTTACTGTAATACATCCCGTTACTTTTCCATCTTTTCTAAGTTCAAAAGCAATCTTTTCAGTCATTCTTACTATTTCACTCATCAGCATATTTACCTCGGTGACGTTTTCTTCAAAAGTATTTTCAGTTGAAATTGATTTTGCTTCATGGTATGCTGAAATAACGGAATCATGAATACCCTGTGCCCTTGTCCAGAGATCCTGACCCCAATTACCCAAAAGCTTTTCCATTTTTTCGGGAGTGGAATTATGAATATCTCTTATAAACCTAAAACCATTGTATATCAAGACCTGGGTGGTCTGCTCTCCCACACCAGGAATTTTATTTACCTCAAGCGAAGCCAGGAATTCTTTTTCTTTTCCGTAAGGTACCTGGAGAAAACCGTTGGGTTTGGCCTCGTTTGTTGCCATCTTCGCCACCATTTTATTTTTGGCAATCCCAAAAGAAATAGGCAGGCCTGTTTCACTTGTTATAAGTTCACGAAGGTCAATTGTCCATTGAAGTGGGTCGAAAAATTTATCCATCCCGCTAAGATCTATATAGAACTCATCAATAGAAGCTTTTTCAAATAACGGAGCTTTTGAAGCAATAATTTGCGTTACCCATTTGGAATATCTACTATAGTCAGCATAGGTGCCCTTTACAATTATTGCATGGGGGCAAAAGCCCATAGCGGTCTTCATAGGCATGGCAGAATGAACTCCGAATTTTCTTGCTTCGTAACTACAGGTAGTGACAATTCCCCGTTCCCTGCTTCCGCCTACAATTACAGCTTTACCCTTTAGAGAAGGATCTCTTAAATACTCCACTGAAACAAAAAATGAATCCAGGTCGAAATGAGCAATAATATTTGTATGGGAAGATTGCATAAACTTTACAAATTTACAAATTCAACCATCAGGCCTCTTTGTAAATATCAAGCAATCCATCAGGAAGATCTAAAAATATTATTCTATTCTTTTTATCAATTTTCCTGAGAGTCTGTTCATGTATTGGAAGCAGTGCATCTTTTCCATCGATTATTATTTTGCATAAAATTTGGTGCGGCTGTTCAATAACTTCTATGACCTCTCCGATTTCTTTCTTCTCATTCACAACCATATATCCCAGAAAAGAAATAGGCGCTGTTGCGGCAGCTAGTTTTTTGAAGTCATTTTCTGTTAACCATACTTCATTTTTTAAAAGAAACCGGGCATTTTCCTTCGATGATATACCATCCAGCTTTAGAAATACCTCCTTATCATTTTTTATTTTAGAAGATTCAATAAAGTAGGGTAGAAAAGAGTCTTCATTTTCCTCTATAAAAATGGTCTCAAGACCTTTAAGAGACGTTTTCTTACCAAGGCTATGCTCAAGAATTAGCACTCCGTCAACTCCAAATGTACCCGCCAGCTTTCCTATCTTAAAATAATTATTCATTTCCGCGCAAAGGTATTTTAGAAATATTAAAGAAACCTTTGCCAAAGGCATAAAAAAAATGTACCGTTTTATGTACACGGCAACAAATTAACTAGTCCTCGTTTGCAACAATGACTAACTGCAAAAATTAATACGCAAATTCAATCTGCACTAATCCCTTTTTTCCCTAGTAATCCCTGGCACTGGTATATATCTAAGATGAAGTCAAAATATGCGATATTACATTAATAAAACCAATACAACTATAGCTGCAAAACCTATAAAGGCAAACCATATCCATTTAATCAATTCTGCCATTAAAAATAAGAACACAAAGCCTGTCCGAAGGACTCCTATTGAGAAATGCTCGTGCGCCGTTTCTTACATGCCAATGGATTTCGATACAAGCTCCACGATAAAAACCCCCGGCAAGCCTGATATTGCCTGCCCGACGGTCAGACGGGGTTTTACTAAATTACAAACAGTAATATTTGTGCGTGGATGTTTTTGGAATGGACATGAAGGATGTAAATATTATGTAGTTTCATTTACTCTTCCAGACATAATAACATCATTGTTTTTTCGTCTTTAATTTTTCATATTTATTCCTGGGGTTACGCTTATGATGATACAACGATACAATGGTAATTAGCTTTTTATTTTCATCAATAAAATAAATCAAATTATAAGGATACTTTTCAGAATAAGCTCCCGTAAATTTTTATGCAGGTTACGGTATCTGTAAGGGTTAGTACACACGGCAGTAATGGCATCCTGCACGGCTACGATTAAATAATCAGCCGCGATTACGCTTTTTTGTTCATACCATTTAAAAGCGTCTTCATACTCATTTGCAGCAATGGGATCAAAAGCGTATTTATAAGCCATACTACTTTCTTTTTTTGCGCAATGCCCGAAGTTTTGTATTCATTGCCGAAGGAGAAACCATTTTGCCGCCACTTAAATAATAATTAACACGGTTGTCTAATTCAGCTTTAAATTCGGCAGAATATTCAACGATAGTTTCTTTTATTTCATCCTCAACCATTGTATATATGGCATTGATTTTTTTATCATCAGCCACTTCAAGATAACTGTGCAGGCGTTGGCGTATGTTCGCTGTTTTCATAATTTTATTTTTAGTGTTTTTATAAACTCTTCCCGTAAGGTAGCTTGTATCATTATCAATACGACGTTCTTCACAAATATAAAAAAACTATGGGTTGTTACTTTTAATTAAGGATGCTTCTTCAAACCGGTATATCCGCTAAAGTAACTTTACCCAATGGCACATGTGCACTGCAAAGAAATACTCAGTAAAAAACAAGGTGGCTGAATAAAATAAACGGTAAGATCGCCAATAACGCTGTGGCAATTAAAGTCTTACGAAAGAAGCTTTGCTTTTTAAAGCAATGTGTTAACCCACCGGATAAAATTCCCGGAAGCAGGTTGGCAAAACAGGCCTACATAGAAATCGCCACAATAGGTATGTGGGTGGAGAGGGCAAGTTTCCTGGTATAGATTTTAAAAAGCTGGTTGACAAAGCCCTGCTTTTTAGGAACCGTAATTATCGCATCGATTTCTTTGGTTTCCGCAAAACTGATGATGCCTTCTAAAAAATCATAGGAATTTAAAAAAAAGAATTCAGGGTTATAACTCTTAAGTTTGAATTCCATCTCCTCTTTTTCGATCTTATATGCTTCTGAAAGCTCAACGTAATGTTCACTGTCTACATTAAGGATATTAAGTGTTGGACTGAAGAGATCCAGTACTTTTTTAAGAGAATCAAAAGGCGTTTTACGTGCTACATCTTTAAAATCTGAGGCGAACAGTACTTTATTTATCTTTCTGAACTTTACATCAGGGGGAATGATCATAATGGGAGTATTTATATTTCTTATCAGGTTCAGTACGTTATCTCCCATAAGAGCATCCGCCATTCTTGTACTACCATTTATCCCCATTATCACCATATCTATGTGATTGCCTAAAACGTATTTCGAAATATTTTCAATAAAAGAACCTTCCTCCGATTCAATAGTAATTTTCTGATTAGGACTATTTTTAAGGAAGTCCTTTACAATTTTCATTTCAGCATCCGTTGCCGTTTTCCTGGATCCTTTGTCACTATCCTTCCATGTAGAAAAAATGTCGTGTTTGTACACATGGTACAGAATTATTTCAGTTCCGGAAATATCTTTGGTCATTTCGATTGCATATTCAGCAGCACTTTCTGTTGGTAAGGAAAAGTCTACAGGAACAAGAAATTTTTGCATATACAAATTTTTACCAAGGTAAATAAAATAAAAGAAAAAAAAATCCTCTAAAATCCGAAAAGTGAAAACCAGGAGGGTCTTTTTAACAG
>JBKJRY010000078.1:0-2649 GCA_046593045.1 Chitinophagaceae bacterium
CCCTGGTAGCTACTACTGCCGTTCAGGCAAATGGTACATGGAGCACAGGAAATGCAGGTACCACGCCGGCAATATACAATGCAGTGGCTGCCACATCTTATTATGCAAATGCGCAAAATGGCACTTGTGGGGTAAGCACAAATTCAGGTACCTATGCTGCAACAGTTCCAACTTCTGCGGCACGTTGCGGCAGCATAACCGGACCAATAACTTCGGGAGTTGCTAATATTTCCGGCACACTTACAGGTTCTTTTACAAATACAACCGTTAATCTTTATTTAGATGGTGAGGTGATAGGAACAACTTCAACAACAGGCACTGCCTGGGGGCCCATCACCGTTAATACAACCCCAACAAATACTTTATACTCAAACGGTATTTTAAGAATAGGTATCCAGGAAACTGGCAAGCAGGAAGTTGCCTGCCCGGCATCTGCAATGGCTATTGTTTGCACACCAACTCCAACTGTGCCTGCCTATACACTTAGCAGTTCTACTGTAAATCAATATCAAAGTGTTAGCTGTACCATTTCAAATGCTGTTATCGGAACATTTTATGCACTTTCAGATTCAACCACGGGCCAGTCATATGGCCAGGGTAAATGGGCAACATCAAACGGAAATTTGGTTTTAAATTCTAATGCATTTAATACTGCGGGTACCTATAAAGTAAAAGTTAATTCTACTTCCATGACGGGTGTTACGCTTTGCTCTGCAGTTTCAGCTACGGGTACTATAATAGTTAATCCGTTAGTGCTGCCTTTATCTTTACTTGAATTTAAAGGGAAGAAGCTAAGTGCAGGCATATTATTAGAGTGGACAACTGAAAACGAAATAAGGTTAAATCGTTTTGAAATTGAACGCAGTAATAACGGAGTTTCTTTTTATAATATAGGAACTACGAATGCTGCCGGTATTGCCGGTGCAAAAACTTTGTATAACTATACTGATCTGAATCCGGCTGCATCTGAAAATTACTACCGGTTAAAAATGATAGATATTGATGGCAGATTTTCTTACAGTAATGTGGTTGCTTTTAGTGGCCATGCGTCTAAAGGTATTTTCATCAGTAATGTATCGCCAAATCCATTCACCGATAAAATAAACCTGAATATAACTTTGGAAAGGTCAGTTCCTTTACAACTTCAAATTATTGATTTGACGGGCAGGATAATGATTACAAAAATAGTAAACGGAACAGCAGGCAGTAATAATATTCAATGGAACGGACTGAACAAATTTGCGGAAGGTATCTATTATATCAGGGTGAATACAACTGACGCATCATTGCAACAAAAAATATTAAAAGTAAATTGATTTGTTATTTAAACTGATGCAGAAACCAAAGCTGCATCAGTTTAAATAAGTTTTGGTCGTCCGCCGCTGTCTGTCAATACCCTGCAAAATATCTTTATCCCCGCTATACAAGGGCATCGGCTTTATTTTATCGTTAAAATTCTACACCAGATTTACTCCTTCACTTACAAATAACCTTTTCAATAAACATCAACTTTACACTGTTAAATATCCAAACACCCAAAACTGATTCACACCTATGAAAAGCCTGGCATGGTTAAGTATGCCAAACCTATGAAAAACCTTCAGCGATGAAGGTTTTTTATTTTATACTACTACGGTAAGTTGCGGGATAATAAATCTTACTTTAACAGTTTTTTTTTGTACCGAAATAATTCATTCTAATCCTGAGCGATGTCGATGGGTACCTTATACTTGCCCTTACTTTTACGGATATTACAGGCTACCACTTTATACTCGGGGCACATAGCTTCAGAGTCGCTGATACTTGATGTGATATTATTTAACATGATCTCGGGAAAGTGAAACGTACTGCTGAGTATGCCGGGTTTTACTTCGTCAGTGATCTTTGCCTTAATATCTACTTTGCCCCGGGGCGACTCCACACAAACCATATCACCATCATTGATAAAATGTTTGGCAGCATCTGCTGCATTAATCATTAATACATCTTCAGTTAATATTTGTGCATTACGTGTACGTCTTGTCATCGCTCCACAATTATAATGTTCCAGTTCACGGTTGGTAGTAATGATGTATGGATATTCCTTTCCGTGCTGTACAATTTCTTCCGACTCTTTGAAATCATTGTACATAAATTTCCCTTTTCCTCTTGTAAAACTTTCTAAGTGTAATATCTCTGTATCCGTTCCATCTGCACGAACCGGCCATTGCTTGCCGTTATCACCCAGTTCATTCCATTTAACGCCTACAAAGAAGGGAACCACTTTTGAAATTTCTTCCAACATGGTTTCGGCATCATAATCGGCCTGTGCATATCCCATGCGGTTCATCATGTCCACAATTATCTGCCCATCGCATTTTGTTCCTTCAATGGGTTCAACTACCTGGTTCACTCTTTGTATGCGGCGTTCGCCATTGGTAAATGTTCCGCTCTTTTCAAGGAAAGATGCTCCCGGAAGAATTACAGTAGCTAGTTTTGCGGTCTCTGTCATAAATAATTCCTGCACAACAAATAATTCTAATTTTTTTAATGCTGCAAGTACATGATGTGTGTTAGGATCCGTTTGCGCCATATCTTCCCCAATTACCCAAATGGCTTTTAATTTATTGTTGAGCGCCGCATCATACATCTGAGGAATTTTATAACCAA
>JBKJRY010000088.1:0-3660 GCA_046593045.1 Chitinophagaceae bacterium
TTTATGAACAAAAGGAAAAATGATAAAAAGCAAGTACAAAAATATTTTCACGCAACCCACGTCAAATATGCTGCGTAGTGATTTTTCACAGACTAAATATCTAAACGATTAATAATATGAAACTGCACGAACTTGAAAATGTAAAATTGCTGTGGATGTTTAGCAACTACTCAGTTGAAATAACTAAGAAATCAATTAGTGGATATTTTCTCATTCAACCATTTTTCCCTCCCCCACCCTCTAATAACATGTTTATCCGAATGATATGAAGATCGTACCAATGGTCCGCTTTCTACATAATCAAATCCGAGCTGGTAACCAATTTCACGAAACTCTGCGAATTCATCAGGGTGTACAAATCGATGTACAGGCAAATGTTTTTTTGTGGGCTGAAGATATTGGCCAATAGTTATTACATCTACGTCACTCTCCATGAGATCATTCATTGTTTGTATCACTTCTTCTTTAGATTCCCCAAGACCAAGCATAATTCCGCTTTTTGTACGCATTCTCCCTTGCTTTAAAAACCTGAGCGTCTCCATACTTCTCCAGTACTTTGCCTGTATTCTAACGGTACGGGTTAGCCGCTCTACTGTTTCTATATTGTGGCTTACAACATCTGGCGCTGCATCAATAATTCGCTGAATATTTTCTTCCTGTGCTTTGAAATCAGGAATAAGTGTTTCCATAGTTGTTGTTGGATTCAAAGCCTGTACAGCCTTTATTGTATTGTACCAGATAATTGAGCCACCATCTTTTATTTCATCACGATCAACAGAAGTAATAACAGCATGTTTTACTTTCATTAAAAATATTGCTTCTGCAACTCGCTGCGGCTCGTCCCAATCAACCGCAAGTGGCCTGCCGGTAGCAACTGCACAAAAGCCGCAACTCCTGGTACAAATGTTTCCCAGTATCATAAAAGTTGCGGTTCCCTCACCCCAGCATTCACCCATATTAGGACAGTTTCCACTTTCACAAATTGTATGTAATTTATGAGTGTCTACAAGATTTCTTACATGCTTATATTCTTCACCAATAGGCAATTTGACACGAAGCCAATCGGGCTTTTTTGCTTTTGGAACTTCATGTGCTATTATTTGTTCACTCATTAAAAATTATTAATTTAAAAATTAAATGGTAACCTGCAAAATCCTACTTTCTTTTACCGAAAAGAATAGCAACAAACCCACTGATGAAAAATTGTTTTTGAGTCGTTTGAAGAAGTATGGGAATTTTTTTTGTGTAATACTCCCCGGATATTCCAACCTCTATTGCAGAAACAATTTCGTTATAACTCCCATAATCAAATCTCAAAGAAGTTTTTGCATACAAACCGGGGGTGACAGTTAGCTCGCTCCAGCCCTTTCCGAAGGTTGGGCCGCCGTAAATAGGACCATCTAAATAAAGCGTGCTATCAGGTGAATTATATTTAATGTAGGAAAGACTGTTGTTCTCCTCCACCTGTACATAGTAAGGTCTTAATAAACCCAGTGAAAGACCTCCTCCATAATTAGCAGTAATGCTCACACCATTTTTATTTGACTTATTTCCTAACAAAACCTGTTGCGACACGCCAAGTTTAACAGGATAAAAGAAGTTCTCCTTACCATATATAAAAGGTATGGAGTTATTGAACGGATAGCTTTGCTTATCCTCTTTTATATGCTTTCTTTCACTAATTTCAATTTGGTATAATAACGATTTTTTAACAGAGCTGGCCCGGCCCAATTCAAAAAAAATGCCATAACCGTCATTAATAAGTTTTGCTCCAAATACAAAACTTTTCTTGTACGCTATCACCCCTTCTTCTTCCTGCTTGATCAGGCTGTTAACATGTGCCCTTTTCTCGGCCTGGCGCTGCTTTTTGGCCTTTTGAGCTGTTGCCATCAGCGTAGTGGAAAGGATTAAAATTGATAAAAATATTCTTCGCATTTATAGAGCTTTACTTGTGTAAATTTATACAAAATACCTAATGACTGCTTCAATTACACATACGTAAAATTTGTGTTTAAGGTATTTATAACGTTCTTAAACCGTTGACCACCCCGATATTGCAGGTTTTGATGAAATTTTCCCATTCACAGTTTACAGGGATGATCATCTTTTAAATGGAAAGGGAGATAAAAAAAGAAGTTATCTAAAATTTTATTATCCTCAATCGATTTAACGGCATACTCATCTGTTTTTTACTAAAAACAACTGTAAAATAATTGCATTTATTAAATACTTCTCTTCAATAATGTATTTCCTATTGCACAACTAAGACAAAGCTTCTTGTTACAATATTCATTTTTAAGCTGAATAAATGCTTGCGAATCGAAAGCATTTTTATTGACAAAATCAAGTTTTTCAAAGCCCTTTGTTATGGTGTTTTTTTCTGCAGAAATTTCTTCAAGCCAGCCAATCGCTTTTTCCTTATACACCTTTTCATTATGATGAATGCCATACGCAAACAGAACAGGGATAATTGTATTTATCATGATATTGTTAATCATCTGCAACCCGAGGGTTTTCTTTTTAAAAGATGTTTCTCCATCAAACAGGTAATGATAATTCCAATAATCGTTGGCAGTAACTTCAAGCATGTTTTTTACTTCCTTTACTAATTTGGTATCTTTTATTTTAGAAAATAAATGTTCGCTTTCATGTATAAGAACAGCCAATTGGGCAAGGCGTATTGTAGGAAAATTTGCCGGGCGCATCCTCAGAAAAAAAAGTTCCCCGTCAATAGGTTGCAACTTGTATTTTAGTTTATAAAATTTAAATTCTTTTTGCAGCATTAAAGGATATTTTGCATCAAATTTTCTGTCTAACAAACCTGCCTGGCCAAATAATAATGCTTCTATAGAATGAATGTTGTTCTTATTTTTCGCCAGTAAGGAGACTGGTAATGACTCCGCAATTTTCTGAAAAGCTGTACTGTTGACTTTGAGTCCGAAATTGGCGGCGATAAGCCGCCAGAAAGTCTCTTCCCAATGAAAATTTGTGATATTAAGAATGGCAAGAACCTTCCCTGATTTGGAAATCAGCCTTTCTGCAACTAATCGTTGTTTCCAGCTAATCAGCGTAAGTTCATTTATTTGCTGGACAATGTTCTCGCAAGGAATAAATCGGGCAGTGTCCATAAATCCCCTGTATTTATCAAGAAGAATTTTGGATACCCTGCTTTGCAATTCGAGTGTTGCCAGGATATTATTTTGTGAATCTTTTATATCGGTATCATAATTCCACACCACATGAAGAATGATATTATTGTAATTGGCATCAGAGGAATGCTGATGTACGTTCCAGTCTTTGGAATTAATATGAAGTTCGACATTCCCTGCCCATAGTGTATTGCCAATCTTTATCCTGGCTTCCGTAAAATCAGGTCCCTGGTGAGTATTGTGTGTTCCGGGAAATTGTATTTGTATTTCTTCCCCTGAAGTTGTTACCAATTCTTTGTTATTGAAATATTGGAACTGCCATATGTATTGGAGAAGATCTTCCTTCATAAACAGCAAATTGATGATGGAATTTAAAGCTAATATTCTATTTGCACAATTATAATATAAGCGTTACGCTCTATTCACTTGCCAAATTTTCCAGTTCTTTTAATACCCTGCTTACCGGTAAGCCCATCACGTTGTAAAAGTCTCCGCTGATTGATTTTATCCC
>JBKJRY010000246.1:0-2616 GCA_046593045.1 Chitinophagaceae bacterium
ACATCATCCAGGTATGCAAACCGTTCGGTTATAAATTTCCCCCTTGCTTTCAGCCCAGGCGTTTTATCCAGGTCATAGTAATTACAAAGATTGTTTTCATTCAATAACAGGTAAACCTGTTTACATCCCTGGCAGCAAAAATGGTTCTCATCAACTGTAACATTGAGATCATCACATACATCTCCACAGTGAAAACAAATAACTGATATTGAATTTTGTTTATTGATAGATCTTCTTTTAAAATAAAAAAGCCGCCGCATAAGAATATGCAGCGGGGTAAATTAAACAGAAACTACTGAACACTTTTGTTAGAACAGGTGTTCAATCCGAAAATTTTATAAAGAGGACAAAATGAAATAACGGCGGTTAAAAAAGGAACTATAGCAACCAGGCCCCACCAGCTTTTAAAGTAAATGCCGGCAACCGCAATTACAATAGCTATCGTAATTCTTACAATTTTATCTGTTTTTCCAACATTGGGTTTCATAATAAATAATTTAATTACTCAAAAGTTGGAAAATTATTGCGCTGATTTAATGATGGGTATCAAACCAAATTATGATATTCATCATACTGGCGACGGGCCAATAAGAATACACGGTTGTTTAAAAACAACCCGATAAACTAAAACGAGGAGTAAGGAAAAGTTATATTCTGTCACCAGACACTTAACCGGAGGCTACCTTCTTTCAAATAACCAGGCAAATGGTTTGTAAGGGTTTTCAGGCCTAAGTTTAAATTTGATAATGCTGTTCTCCTGGATATAAGCCACGGCTTCTTCCACCGAATCTGTAAATAAAAATAAACCGGTATCAGCCGGTGAAATGGTTCCTGCTGATTTCATCGTTTCAATATGCTCAATAATGGCTTTATGAAAAACGGTATCAAAGATAACAATGGGGAACGTACTTATTTTTTTGGTTTGAATTAAAGTAAGTGCTTCAAAATATTCATCCAACGTACCAAAGCCTCCGGGCATTACAACAAAGGCATAGGAATATTTAAGTAATAAAGTTTTGCGGATAAAAAAGTAACGGATGTTTACCCATTTATCAAGATAAGGATTTGGTTTTTGTTCCATAGGCAATATAATATTGCAGCCCACACTCCTACCACCTACTGCTTTAGCGCCTTTATTGGCTGCTTCCATTATGCCCGAGCCACCGCCTGTCATTATCGTAAAGCCCATTTGTGCAATGCGACCAGCAAGTTCTTCGGTTTTATCATAATACGGATGCCCGTCTTTAAACCTAGCCGAACCAAAAACAGTAACACATGGGCCCACAAAATGCAATGCTCTCAGTCCCCTTATAAATTCAAGTAGAACTTTAATAATAAACTTAAATTCTTCCCAGCGACTTTGCGGTCCCTCCAGGAATTTTATTTCAGCTTTTATTGCAGCTTTTGCTTCCGCTTTTACTTCAGCTTTTATTTGATCGTTCATCCGCTTATTAATTATACCAAACTTACTGGTTTTTCTTTTAGTTCTTGCAGAATGTTTGTATTTACTCAGGGCTGATACCAAACATGTTGAATGCTGATTAAAATCACAAAATACTGCAATAACACGGCTTATTTTTATACTGAAATATTTCAAACCTTAAAATAACTAAAATGAAAAATAAAACTAAAACAACAGTAGCTGCTGCAGTGCTGCTTTTTGCATTGGCCTGCAATTCGGGTGAGGAGCAAAATACTAATTCATCGGCAACCCCGGCTACGCCTGCTACCACGGGCCAATCAGGTGTTCAGGATGACCAATCGGCAAAGAATGTAGTGCAAGTTGCGGCAGGAAGTAAAGATCATACTACTTTGGTGGCTGCAGTTAAAGCTGCCGAATTGGTTGATGTTTTAAGCACAACCGGACCCTTTACTGTTTTTGCTCCTACCAATGCAGCCTTTGATAAACTGCCAGCCGGAACTGTTGAGGGTTTACTTAAACCCGAAAAGAAAGATGAATTAACCACCATTCTTCAATATCATGTTTCGCTTGGTGTTTTTAAATCAGAGATGTTTCAGGACGGACAAACTATTGGTCAAGTTGATGGAGGTAATATTACCATCAGTAAAAAGGCAGATGGCATTTATGTAAATGGTACAGCAAAAATTATTGCCTCTATTCCGGCATCAAACGGAATCATTCATGTTATTGATGGGGTATTATTACCTCCTGCTAAATAAATTTATACGAATTAAGCCCAAAAGCACGAACATTTGTTTGTGCTTTTTTTTTAAATATCTTATTTGAAGAAGCAGATTTTTTAACAACTTTTAATGCAGCAGTTTATGTATGTTCTGCAGTAACTCAGGCGAAGCATATTTTTGTAAAAGTGGGAATAAAATTCGTTCCTCTTTACGAATATGATGCTGTAGTAAATTGGCCAGTATGTTCATTGTATTTTCCAGATTAGCAGTATCATCAAGCGATTTAAATAAAGCGGTAAGCTGCTGATGTTCATTTTTTATTTCAACCATCAACGCATTTATTTCCGGATGACAATCTTTTGCTTTTTCCAGCATCATTTCTTCCTGCAGAAAATGTTTTTTTATATGGTTTTCAAATTGTTCCTGTGCATATTTTGCTTTGGCTTCTGGTTCTGTTGGTAAACCACGATA
>JBKJRY010000020.1:0-11249 GCA_046593045.1 Chitinophagaceae bacterium
TGGAACCGATCTTAGAACCTTTATTTCATGTTAATTCATTTGGCTATCGTCCGGGCAGGAGTGCGCATGATGCGCTTGCGCAATGCAATGGCAACTGCATACAGCATGCGTGGGTGGTTGATGTGGACATCAGCTACATTATAGATAATCTTCATAGACCTGATAATCTTCCTAGAACTGGAGATTACGAATCAGCATATTTGAGATCGATAATAAGTATCTCTGTTTTTTCAAAATGAAAATCTTAAGAGTTGCATTTTTTTTGTTGATTATATTTCATGCCTTAATTCACCAGGATGAATTTGATGGCCATGTACTGGCAGCCAGCTATGCCGACGCCGTTTTCAGTTACCAGGACGGGATTTTTCTTATGGAAATTTCAGGGTAAAAGATATTGAATACAACTGTTATAAAAATAAAATATTGATTGTAATCATGGTTTTACCTGGAAGTGGAATCAATATCGTATGCAACGATTATTATCAAGAATTTTGTTTCCTTATAAAATTATTATTTGTTTAAAAGTCCTATCTTATGCTTATTTTCTCGTCGATTTAATTTTGCATAATGCAATCATCTCCACAGAATATTGCACTCTTTGACCATGCCTCAATGGGTATAGTTGTTGTAAACAGTAATGGAAATATTACGTCCATAAATCCCTTTGCCTTAAAACTTTTTGGTTATGACCTAACGGAAGTGGTTGGGAAACCTATAGAAGTCCTAATCCCGCACCGTTTTCATCACAGGCACCTACAGGAGAGGCATGGATATAGCAGCGATCCAAGGAGCAGGCCAATGGGTTTGGGGATGGATTTATTCGCGATAAAAAAAAATGGTACAGAATTCCCTGTAGAGGTTAGCCTGGGTAATTACCAGCATCACGGAGATACTAATATAATTGCTTTTATAAATGATATTACTATAAGAAAAGGAGCCGAAACAGAGATAAAAAAACTTAACGATGAGCTGGAAGCAACGGTAGAGCAACGGACAAGTGAACTCACTAATGCGCTTCACCAATTGGAGCAATCAAAAGAAGTACTCGCGGAGTTGTTAAAAAAAGAAAGAGAACTCAATGAGCTAAAATCAAATTTTGTTTCGATGGCTTCTCATGAGTTTCGCACACCTCTTAGCACGGTGCTTTCATCGGCATATTTGATCGAAAAATATTCTACTGAAGAAGACCAATCCAAGCGGGAGAAACATTTGCAACGCATCATCTCTTCTGTTAAGATGTTAACGGATATACTCAATGATTTCCTGAGTGTTGGCAAAATTGAAGAAGGTAAGATACAAGTGCGCCCGATAGAATTTGATATTGAAACATCTGTAAAAGCATTAATAGAAGAAATTAAGAATAATTTTAAAAATCAGCAGGAAATACTTTATAGCCATAAAGGAAATGCAGATGTTGTTTTGGATCCTTCTTTAATGAAACATATCATTATGAACCTGGTTTCCAATGCAAGCAAGTTTTCGTCTGAGAGTAGCCGTATTGAAATAAAAACTTTAGGGCACAATAATCAATTAATTCTTTCGGTAAAAGATTATGGAATTGGAATTTCTAAAGATGATCAAAAGCACCTGATGGAACGTTTTTTCAGGGCAGCAAACGCCGGAAATATTCAAGGCACGGGTTTGGGCCTGCATATAATTTCCAAATACGTGGAATTAATGAATGGATCCGTTTCTTATGTAAGCGAGCTTGAAAAAGGAACTGAATTCATAATTACTTTTAATCTTTAAAACGTACATGATGAAAAAGATTTTGCTAATTGAAGATAATGATGACATACGCAACAACACAGCTGAAATACTTGAGCTCTCGAATTATAAAGTGATCGTGGCTGAAAATGGTAAAGTGGGTGTTGAAAAAGCGATTGAGCATACTCCAGACCTTATTATCTGTGATATAATGATGCCTGTTCTCGATGGATATGGCGTGCTTCATGCTGTGCAAAAAAATGACGGTATAAAAAATACGCCATTCATTTTTTTAACCGCAAAAACGGAACGCAACGATTTTCGCAGGGGCATGGAACTTGGCGCTGATGACTACATAACCAAACCTTTTGATGGCACGGAATTATTAAATGCTGTCGCCGGCCGCTTGAAAAGGTTTGACCTTCTCAGGGAAGATATGTCTTCCGGCATAGAAGGCTTCAATCATTTGATGGATCTTTCGTTTAATAACACTTTGGATTCAATTACAGAAAACCGGAATACAAATATTTATAAAAAGAAGCAAGTCATTTATTCGGAAGGGAATCATCCGAACCGATTGTATTATGTGTTGAAAGGAAAAGTAAAAATTTTTAAAACGCATGAAGATGGTAAACAACTGGTAACAGATCTATATAGCGAGGGCGAATTCGTCGGATATATTCCATTATTGGAAGGCACCGTTTACAAAGAGACAGCAGAAGCCTTGGAGCTAACTGAGCTGGCAATAATACCTAAAGAAGATTTCGAGGAATTACTGAATAAAAATCCTGAAGTAGCAAAAAGATTTATTCAGTTGCTTGCAAATAATATCGCTCTAAAGGAAGAGCATCTGCTGGGCCTTGCTTATAATTCTTTGCGCAAAAAGGTTGCAGAAGCTTTGATTACAATTCAAAAGAAATACAAAAAAGAAAACGAAGAATTTACTATTGATATCAGCCGGGAAAATCTTGCCAGTATCGCAGGCACGGCTACGGAATCTTTGATAAGAACCCTGAGCGATTTTAGAAATGAAAAACTGATTGATATTACCCAGGGCAAAATTAGTATCATAAATGAGCACAAACTTGAGCGCCTGCTCAATTAATCAAAGAAAGTTAAAAATTATAACCTGCACGTTTTTAATGCCGATATTTATTTGGTGTTTACGTCCAATATTTTATAAACTGGACACAAGCCTGTAGAAGCAGTAGCAACAGGGATTATAGCCAGGGCACCCCACCATGATTTAAAATAAACTCCTGTAGCAGTAATTACAATGCCCAGTGCAAGACGTACATTCCTATCAGTATTACCAACGTTCTTTTTCATAAAAGTTTATTTAATATTTGAAAAGTATCTAAACAATTTTTTCAGCCAGGTACCTGTTGAAATCCAATTGAAGCTTGCAAAAACGCTTTTCAGTATCAGCCAAATTGTGGCGGAGGTTAGTGAGTTTTTTTTCGATTGTAACAGGATCTACATTGTCGTGGCTGTTTTCAGGTAAAAGCATCCTATCAAGTTCTGCCATCTCATTTCTAAGCAATCCCATTATGTCATCGTGCTTTATAAACTGATTTTGGAAATCTTCCAGGTCTCCAAGCAAATGCCTGTCAAAGCCATTTTTAAGAATATCTGAAAGCCTGTTTTTTGAGTGAATATTTTCTTCCCTAAAAAAATCCACTACACGTTTCCAGGTCTTGGCTTCAATTTGCCATTGTTGCATTTTTTTTTGCGGCAAAGTCATCTGCCTCCATGTTATGTTATTTGATAATCTATTTTGCATCTTATTAATATTGCTATTACAATCCTTCCTGCTTTTTAAAAATTCATTTCTTTATCACGTAAGGTTTGATCATTCACTGAAATTAGGAATATGGAAAAATGCTTTATTCCAATAATTTGTAGCCACAGGAAAATAAAAGGAAGGCATTCTTTCTGATAATTTTGTCAATGCACTGGTTTCTATAACATTTATTTTTATTAGTTTAAAAATTATTTACGATACAAATATATTTGCTGAAACAGGAGAATTGAAGGATGTACATCATGAAAAAGAATGAGTTTCATCAGGGTCTTCTATTGTTAAATAATTCAGAATTTTTCGACTTTGTCAATTGAGAGATAATTCCTTCGAACAAATAACCCGGGCAGCAACATAGACGACGGAGTTGTATTTCCACATCGTAGCCCTCCAAGGAGTAATTTATCCGGGAAATCCGGGTAAAATAAACATATGCCGATTACGGGTGTAGCCAGTCCATTAAAGAGGACGAGCTTTTGGCCGGAAATAATTCCTCGTAATTTTTTCCGCTTCAACCAGCATTAAAAACATAAATGAAGCCGCTAAGCAAATAAATAATTCGCCAGCTGACAGTGGTTGCGTTTTAAATAAACTATTAAGCGACGGCAAATAAATAATTGCTATTTGCAAAATAAAAGTGCACAAGAAAGTTATGATAAGGTTCACGTTTGAGAATAATCCAAGCGTCCAGATAGTAGTATGTTCTGAACGTGCCGCCATTGAATAAAATAATTGACCCAGGCATAAAACCGTAAAAACCATTGTTTGCCAATGAGTGTCTTTAATAAATATTGCATATGCCTGCATGCTGATAGTTATGGCGGCGAGCAAGGCACCTACCCAAATAACATGAACGCCCAGGCCATTTGCAAAAACGCCCTCCCCAGACTTACGGGGAGGGCGCTGCATAATATTTTTTTCAGCATGTTCCGTAGCCAGCGCTAATCCAGGCAATCCATCTGTCACGAGATTGATCCATAAAATATGAATAGGCAACAAAGGAATAGGCAAGCCAAAAAAAGGCGCGAACAAAATCGTGAGTATTTCCGCTGTGTTTCCTGTTAATACATAGCGGATAAATTTCCTGATGTTGTCGTAAATTCTCCGGCCTTCTTTTATGGCATTTACGATCGTAGCGAAGTTGTCATCCAGCAAAATCATATCAGCCGCTTCTTTTGACACATCGGTACCGTTTATACCCATCGCCACGCCTATATCAGCATGCTTTAACGCAGGAGCGTCATTTACGCCATCACCTGTCATTGCCACATATTCGCCTTTCTTCTGCAAGGTTTTCACGATATGCAATTTTTGCTCTGGCGATACTCTTGCATATACTTTAATGTGACCAACTTCCTCCTGTAAATCCTCCTCCGACATTGCATTCATTTCAACTCCTGTTATTATCCTGTCTTCCTTGTTTGTGATAATATCGAGCCTTCTAGCTATTGTTGCAGCTGTCGTGGGATGGTCCCCGGTTATCATTACTGGCTTTATACCGGCCGTTTTACATTCCCGCACCGCCTGCATTGCCTCCTCACGGGGAGGATCAATAATACCTGCAAGCCCAATTAAAGTCAATTGGGTTTCAATGTTAGCAGGGCTGATGACACCCGGCAATTTATCAACTTCTTTAACAGCGAAACCCAAAACCCTTAACCCCTCTCCAAGCATTTTCTCCATAAGCTCTTTCCAAGGCTTTATATCTATATCATCTGCTTTATTTACTAGCACTTCTACTGCTCCTTTTACAATTACAAGATACTTATTACTCACCCGGTGAATTGTTGTCATGCATTTTCTTTCGGAATCAAAAGGGATTTCTGCAACCCTGGGAAATACATTTTCAATTTCCTTTCTGATAAACCCTTTTGAAAAAGCAAATTCATTCAACGAAGTCTCAGTAGGGTCGCCTATAGCATTGTTATCCTCGTCCCGGTATACATTATTATTCAAAGCGATAGCACGCATTAATAATATATATTCGTCGCCGTGACCTGAATCATCGCTTTCGTTATTTATGAAAAAATGCTTTCCGGCAACTTGTTCAACCATCATTTTATTCAGGGTAAGCGTGCCCGTTTTATCCGTACAGATATAACTTACAGAGCCAAGGGTTTCCACAGCAGGAAGTTTCCTGACCAAGGCATTTTTACTGATCATTTTCTTTGCCCCAATAGCCAGGGCGACAGTAATGACTGCAGGAAGAGCTTCTGGTATTGCTGCAACTGCCAGTGAGAGTGTGGTAAGCAACATCACCACAGGATTTTCTCCGCGCAGATATCCCACAGTGAAAACAATTGCGCAAATAACTAAAATGACGTATGCAAGATTTCTTCCAAATACTTTTAGTCTTTTTTGCAAAGGGGTTTGTACAGCGGGCTCCCCGAGCAAACCCGCAATGTTTCCAAATTCAGTTTTCATCCCGGTTGCAATAACGATTCCTTTACCATGACCATTAGTTACATAAGTTCCTTTAAAGGCCATGTTACTATAATCACCTATAGAAATGTTTCCAGGCGCCAAAGCATTTGTTTGTTTATCTACCGGGAATGATTCTCCTGTGAGGGATGATTCATTTATTTTCAACTGTACCACATCTGTCAAACGAATGTCTGCGGGAACTAAATTCCCGGCTTTTAATAGTATCATATCACCCGGCACAATTACAGTAGAACTGACTGTTGTTGTTACATTATCTCTTACTACAAGGGAATTGGTCAGTGTCATTTTTTTGAGTGAATCCATCGCCTTTTCAGCACGATATTCCTGAACAAACCCTATGATTGCATTGAGTACTACAAGAACAATGATGACAATCGTATCGGTGAGGTCACCTAAAAATCCAGAGATCAGGGCAGCAGCTATCAATACAAGAATCATAAAATCCTTAAACTGGCTAAGGAACATGATCAACACCGATCTTTTATTTGCAATTGCTATTTCATTAGGCCCATATCGTTCCAGCCTGATTATTGCCTCGGCACCCGACAAGCCTTTGTTTGAGCTTTGGGTTTGCTTTACCACTTCGTCAATATCTTGTAGGTGCCAGTTCATAGCCTTTAAAGATGACTACCGGTCATTGCTCTTGAAATGATGAGGATCATTGCTCCAGATGATTGTATTCATTGTACAATAAAAATTGCTGATACTATTTTTGCACTAACCACCAAACCGGAATTATTTACACTATTGTAAAGATTAAAGCAGTTGTAACGCTTATTAGAATCTGAAACCTGCTGAATAACGGAACAGGATAACGTCCGGTTCCTTTTTTAATGGCCGCCCCGGTATAACTAGAGCAGTAATTAAATATTCCTGCATTTCCTTTGTTACTGTCATGTCAACACTTGCTGAATCCTAAGGGGTTTCCATGAATCTTTTTTAAAACCGGGTGGTACATTATCAAAATCATATAGTAAGATGAGATTAATCATTTCCTGAATGCAAACGCAATGATATATTGCTTGAAAAATAATATATTGCTTGAAAGAATAGTTCATTATTTTATTGATCTATAAGATGCTTAACTAAGAGGATCTTAAAATTAACCAGGTAATTATGAAAAAGTTTTTAGCCATATTTGATGGGTATAAGATGTCTAAAGCATCCATGCTATATGCAATTGAATTAGCCCAGTCAGCAAATGCCCACCTTGTAGGCGTCTTTTTGGATGAGTTTCTTTACAGGAGTTATAATTTTTATAGGACGGTAACAAAATATAAAAATTACGAGGATGTAATGAAGGATTTAAACAACAAAGATAAGAAGAAGAGAGATGAAGCTGTTTTGCTGTTTCAGAAAACATGTGAAAAATCAAAAATCAAATTTTCAATTCACAGGAATAAAAATATTGCGATGCAGGAGCTTAAGCATGAAAGCATGTTTGCTGATCTTATGATAATAAACGAGTATGAAACATTCGCTTATATTAAGGAAACTCCCCCCACACGATTTATTCGTGAACTTCTGAGTGATGTTGGATGTCCTGTAATAGTAACGCCGGCCGCATACAAAACTATCGACAAAATAGTACTACTATACGATGGCAAGCCTTATGCTTTGCACAGTATTAAAGCCTTTAGCTACCTCTTTGATAACCTGCAAAATCTTCCTGTAGAAGTATTCACAGTGAAAGATGATAAAATGAAAGGAATGCATTTACCTGACAACAAACTTATGAGAGAGTTTATTAAAAGACATTTTCCACAGGCAAATTTCACTGTTAAAAAAGGTTCCGCAGAATTTGAAACAGTAAAACACCTGAGAAGTTTAAGTGTAAACACATTGGTCGTGTTAGGTGCTTACCAAAGAAGTGATCTTTCCCGCTGGTTTAAGACGAGCATGGCAGATATACTAATGAAAGAAATTGAAAAGCCACTTTTTATGGCACACACAAAATAATTTTTAAAAATACTATTATGAAAAATATATTAGTCCCGGTTGATTTTTCTCTATGCGCTGAAAAGGCAATTAATTTTGCGGTTCAGTCAGTTAAATATATTCCCGCTAAAATTACGCTTTATCATGCTTTTGATTTGCAAGGGAACATTTATACAGATTACATGGGTGTAACGAAAGAGTATAACCAGTCATTATACAATGATGTTGTAAATAGATTAAGTTTAATAAAAGACAGCATAAGTAAATCCGATAATGTAAATGTGAATGTTCTGATATTGAAGAATTCATTTCAAAAAACTTTAAAAGATGTAGTGAAAGAAAATAATATTGAACTGGTGATTATGGGCACCCTAGGTGCATCAGGAATTAGCAAAATATTATTCGGAAGCAATGCTTCTTATGCAATAGGCAATAGCAATGTGCCTTTACTGGCAGTTCCTTATGAATACGAATGGAAAAAGCCCGAACTATTTCTTTGATTTTGCTACGTTCCGGCCCCACCTTGCAAGATTCATCCACAAAGCTGTTACGAAATCAATGTCGGGAACACTTTGTGCAAGGGCTCCCCCGAGCATGGCTTTTTTACCGATTGTTTTTCCGAAGATCGCTTCGCAAATACGGGCTCCGATACCTATGTGAGTATGAGAATCTATTTAGGTCCATTGCTAGTAAGGTTTATAGGTGTGCAATGAATATTGGCGCTTTGTGCTGCTTTATAACATCTATAACAAAGCTGCTTTTGAATATTGATGCTATACCTGGACTTTGGAAAGAACCTGCCACCAGCAACGGACTGGGGTATGCGCTCAATAATTCGTTAACTTTCTTTTGATATCTTTCCGAAACTTTATTCATAGCTATATTTTTAAAATGCCTTGCTATTAATTCTCCAATCAGTTCTTTTTGCGGAATATCATCTTCATCATCACCGGCGTATATGAGTGTTGCAGGTAAATTACAGAACTCGGGAAACAGGTTTGCAAACTGCTTGATAGCATAGACTGAAGATGCAGAGCCATCGTACGCTAAAATTACATGAGAAGGGAAATTAAAATCTTCAGGAACAAGTATAACGGGACACTCAGTGTTGCGTAAGGCTTTCTTTAAATATTCTACAGGACCAGCTGAGCCTTGAGTATAAAAAACTTCTGTTCCCAGGATCATCAGATCAGCGTAACGCGTTTCAATAGTTAATTGAGAAATGGCACTTTCTGTATCGCTAATGTCTTTATGGACCTTAAAAGCTAAGTGACTTTTTTTACAGCGTTCAGAGAATTTTATAACATTATGCTCTAAAGCATCCTTCTCAAGCCTTTTCAGTTTAGGTATATAAACCGGCGCGGCAAAAGCTGATGGGAAGAAAAACATATTTGCATACTCAATGCCAGGCAAAAAAATACCTGCAAGAAAAACGGGGCTTAATTTATTCAGCTTGCAAGCGAAAGAAAATGCTCCTTCAGAAAAATGATTGCCGTCAAATGGAATTATTATTTTTTTCATTACAGTGAGTTAGATTCATGTCAACTTATACCTTGATTGAATATTGTTATTTGTTTCGTTTCTGCAATATTGCTAATTCTCAACCGGCTCGTGCATTCTTTTTTCTTTCAAAGGATGCTGACTGCTTGATTTGGTTTCGGGCAAAATCATCAGCGGAATCTTTGTATGAAATATCATATCCTTTGTTTCGCTTTTTTTGAAAAGTCTCTCAAACATTTCATGCTTATGCGGAACCATTACCAACATATCCGCACTATGCTGAACAATAAAATTGTTGAGCCCATGGCTTACATCAGTGTCTGTTATATACTCAAAAAATGTATTTGGTATGTTTTTGCGAATATCTTTATTCTCTTTAGCAAACTCCCCGGTTTCGCCCGTTGCTACTTTTACTACAAAAACCCTCGAATTGAAAATGCGGCTGAGTTCCGTAATCGCAACAGGAATGGCTGTGTCTGCAACAACAGAATCACTGGCATAAACTAAAATTTTCGGAGTTTGATATTTTGCCTGTTCGGGTACAATTATTACAGGAATCCTGCAGTTCCTTGCCAAAGTGGTCGCAGTGCTACCAAATATTTTTTTTACATTTTTTCCGCTACCCTTCATGCCTATAATAATAAAATCCACTGATTTTTCCTTGGCTGATTTTACAATAGCCTCCGAAGATT
The DNA here is from genome assembly GCA_046593045.1 of Chitinophagaceae bacterium. Taxonomy (GTDB): domain Bacteria; phylum Bacteroidota; class Bacteroidia; order Chitinophagales; family Chitinophagaceae; genus Ginsengibacter. The sequence goes on from JBKJRY010000020.1 coordinate 10,084, forward strand.
CTCCTTCATCGCAAATGATCTCTATTTCACTTCTTCCCTGGTCAATTTCGTCAGCTTCCTCAAGCAGGCGCTTATCTGTTTGCATCATTATATCATACCTTGAAATACCAGTATTTAATCCGGGGGCCGGATTAGGAATTTTGTAAGAATTAAATAAATAGATTCTAGCACCGATATTTTTCGCAAAAGCCATACCATACAACGATGCATTACGTGACGCTTTTGAGAAGTCTGTCACTATTAATACTGTTTTCATAAAAAATTTTATTTAAAAGTTGAGATTATAATTGTTTTCAAATAGTAGTGTTGTAGATAAAAAGCATGGCTTATAAATATATAAATGAGCAATAAATATCGGCTAAGACATTGTTCTTATTAATCGATCTGCACGGCTGTGTTTGAAGAACTGTGATAAAGCATTTCTGCCATAAGCCCCCATTACCAAAAAGATATTTTTTCTTGAAAAGACATATTTCTCTCTTCGGCTTCAAGATTTTCCAGAAACACGCCCGTAACTTTTGACCTCGCCAGTATTCCAAGATAGCATGCAAATGCCAATGCATTTTTATCAGGACTAATGGCATCTATTCCTAATAGTATTTTCAGCTTTTGATAATTTTTACAAAATTATTACAGATGCCTACATTAATTGATGACGGGAGTTAGTTGAAGATGTGATTGCGGTCAAGAGCATGGGCGACTCATAAAAATGTAGGGAGCCAATAGCAGCAGATGATTTCTCACAAGAATTTTTTCAAGATACTAAGAGATTTCAGCGGCCCAGATTTGATCTTTCAATTTATATTCTTTATGATTCTGGCTAAAATAAAATTATTTCTAAACTTATTTGGTACCTCCTTTAAATACTTTATTATTCTTATCACCTCCCGACATCAGGTATGCCATCAGGTCTTTAAGTTCTTCCGGGTTTAACCTGTTAATCAATCCGGGAAGCATTATAGAAACGTCTGAAAGTTTAGTTGAAGCCACGTCCTTCCTGGAAACTTCCCTGAGTATCTGCGGAGCAAATGGATTTTGCGAAACATAATAATTATCATTGTCTTCCCTGATGAGCCTTCCGATTACGGTACTGCCGTCTTTTAGTAAGAAATTAGTAGCGGCATATTGATCTGATATCGCCTTACTGGGTTCTATGATTGATTCCA
>JBKJRY010000095.1:0-8600 GCA_046593045.1 Chitinophagaceae bacterium
GTTGAGTGAAGTAAATGCCTGTATAGGATCAACATTAAATAGCGCGGGAACTGCAAAACCTGGTTCTTTTAATGGACGTATAGATGAGGTACGAATCTGGAATACGGCGTTGACTTCACTGGACCAGGGGGAACTGACTAGTTATCCTCCCAACCTCGTGGGGCGTTGGGCATTTGATGAAGGTACTGGTGGCCTGGTGGCCAATTCTGTTACTAATGGGCCGAGCGGTACTATAGTAAACAAATCAGAATGGGTATCGGGTTTCAATACTACCGATTCCACAACGGATGCTTCAATCCGCTTCAATGGTGTGCATGATTATGTAACATTTGGAGTGGCTCCAGCATTAGGCGCTGCTACTTATACTTTGGAAGGATGGATAAACATTGAAGGTACTGGTACACTTTTACCAACTACCGGAGGCGGAGGGTTAATTAATATTTATCCAATAATTACAAAAGGAAGAAATGAGGCTGATGGCGATAACAGAGACATGAATTATTTTCTTGGAATAAGTGATACCTATAAATTAGTAACAGATTTTGAAGAAGGTGCGGGTGCGACTGCGGGGTTAAATCATCCACTTATCGGAACAACCTCGTTGCCATTAAATCAATGGCAGCACATTGCAGTTACCTATGATGGTAGTTACCTGAGATTATATCTAAATGGAAATTTAGAAAACACCTCGGCACTAATTGGTAAGCCACCTCAATCGGGGAGTATACAACATGCTGCAATTGGATCAGCCCTCGATTCTAAAGGAATTGCCAATGGATTCTTTAATGGTAAAATTGATGAAGTAAAAATATGGGGTCGTGCATTGAGCGCCGCGGAGTTGCAACCGAACTCCGGTTGCGCTGCAACCAGTACGACGAATTTATTGGGCTATTGGAATTTTAATGAAAATGGAAATGTCACAGCTTTTAATAGTGTTACTGGTGGGGTAAATGGTTTACTGATCAGTGATAATATTTCAACTATTCCAACACATGGGGGGCCTTCGTGGGCATGCAATGGCTTTAAAGGAATATACAGATCTAAAAATGCGATATCAACATGGTCAACTGCCTCAGATTGGGAGGTCTACAATGGTTCAACGTGGGCGGTGGCAACCAAACCGCCAACTTACATTGATGATGTAACCATATCCGGTGGTACTACTGTTAAGATATCAGCTCAGGCCTCCTGTAATAATCTTACCGTAAATAGTGGAGGAAAGTTATATGCTAACATCACTGGCACTAACAGGTATATAAATATTTATGGACACATAGTTTGTAATGGTACAATAGGAAATGCCCCTACGTTTGATGGAATAAGCTTTAATATTGAAGGAGATACCTGTTCAATAAGTGGAAACGGAACATTTGATTGCAGCGTTATAAGAAAATCATGTAATGGCCACATGACTACAAAGCTAACTTTTAACCGTAATGCTAATTTAAGATTTAATGGTACAGCACTATATAATAATACATCGAGTACGTTCTTTATAATTAAAATTGCTACAGGTGTAACGGTAAATTGCCCCGGAGATGCTACGGCAAATAGCAGCGGAAGCGCAGCGATTGATGGCACTAATGGCGCGGATTTTGGTTATAATGCAGGATCTTTAACGGTTGATGGAACTTTAAACTTATCAGGGATAGGTTCAGGCACTCCAACACTTTACCTAACCAGCAACAATGCTAATGTTTCATGGCCGGTTTCGGTAATTATAGATTCAACGGGAACTATTAATACCGGTATTATTAATTGCAACGCCAGTGCTGCTGCCGGACATTCTTTCACGATCAGAAGCGGGGGCCGGTTAAATATTACCGGCGAGCCGGCATCTTACATCGCTCCGTCTCTTACAAACAACAATTACGTGTTAGAGTCAGGCTCTACCATAGAATATTCGAAATCGGGTAACCAGACCGTTTATACTTTTGGCTCTATCAATTATTCAAATCTTTTTGCCTCAGGCAGTGGAATTAAAACAATTCTGTCACCGCTTGGCTTAACAGATACCGTTAAAGTCTACGGCAATGCTGTACTGGCTTCAGGTGGTAATCTTACTCTTTTGTCATCAGCAGTCAAAACAGCAAGAGTTGCCTTCATGCCCGCTACCGCAAATATTACCGGTGATGTTACTGTTGAACGTTATATAGCCTCGGGACTTATACATCCAAAGTCATGGCAGTTGCTTGCAGTGCCCACGACCGGTCAAACAATTAAGGCGGCGTGGCAGGAAGGAGCAGTGACAGCTAATGGCAATCCAAATCCAGGTTATGGAACTATGCTCACCAGCAATGTTGCGAATGCCGCCAGCCAGCCCTCACCCGGATTTGATGTATATACATCACCTGGCCCGTCAATTAAAATATATAATTATATAACTAATAATTATGATGGCCCTGCAACTACGCAAGTTCCTATTTATAATAAGAAAGGATATATTATCCTGGTTAGAGGTGACAGGTCCATTGTTACTTCGTCGGCGCCTGCAAACTCAACGATTTTACGGACCAAAGGAATTTTATTTACTCCTTTTAATACTCCTCCGTCAACAACGGTTGTTGCAGGTAAATTTGAATCAGCCGGTAACCCCTATGCGTCAGCAATTGACGTAAGAAATATCGTAAAAACTGGCGGCGTTGATGAATTTTATTATGTTTGGGATCCCCAGCTTGGAGGGAACTACGGGCTTGGAGCATTTGTTACATTAACGCTCTCCGGCGACGGAAATTATTATGCAACACCACAAAGCCCTACATATGGATCTTCCCCGGTAAATTATATTCAAAGCGGCCAGGCATTTCTTGTGCAGGCTACAGGAACTCCTGGAACAATTAGCTTTAATGAAAATGCTAAATCAGGGGGCAGCAGGCTGGTTACCACCCCTGCAAGGGATCCGAAATTGCAGCAGCTTTTAAGGACGGACTTATATGGGATAAAGCCCGGCGGCACTACAATTCTGGCGGATGGAGTGCTGAACAGTTTCAGTGATAATTACAGCAACGCTGTAGATGGCCTTGATGCCAGGAAAAACACCAATACGGCAGAAAACCTTTCCATTAGGGTGCCTGGGAATTTATTAGCCATCGAAAGGAAAAATACCATAACTGCGGCAGATACTATCTTTCTGAATCTCACAGGAGTCCGCGCTCAGGCTTATCGTTTTGTATTTAATGCCGTGAATTTAAACACTGACGGCCTGGAAGCATTTTTGGAAGATAATTACATGCACACGAGGAAACCATTAGATCTAAATGGTAATTCTATGGTAGATTTTACAATCGAAAACGTAGCCGGTTCTTATGCACCTGATCGTTTCAGGATTGTATTTGATGTTTTGAAAGCGTTACCTGTAACCTTTACACAGGTGAAAGCATATCGCCAGGGAAATGGTATTAATGTAGAATGGGACGTGGAAAATGAAATGAACATTAAGGATTATACAATCGAAAAATCAACTGATGGAACTCATTTTATTGCTATGACTGTCAAAGGAGCCACCGCAAATTATGGGGGCTCCGCAAACTACAGGGTGACGGATGCCCGGCCTTTTTTGGGTTATAATTATTATCGCATCAGAAGCAGCGATTTAAACGGTAAAACAGAAAATTCAAATGTTGCTAAAGTTTTGATGGGCATGGATAAACAGGATGTTACGATCTACCCTAACCCTGTTGTCAACGGCGTTATCAACCTGCAGTTGATCAACCAGCCTGCTGGCACATACGGCTTAAGATTGCTGAATGAATTAGGCCAGGTGATATTTTCAAAGCAGGTGCCACATGCAGAAGGAAGCAGTACTGTAACCATCAGTTTTGAACGTAACATGGCGCATGGTATTTACCAGCTTGAAATCACAAAACCGGATTTAATCAAAATAATTAAGAAGATAATTTATTGATATTTAGGGCAGTACCATTGCCCGCGCCAAAGCCACGGACCCATTTTTAAAATATTGCCAGGCTGGTAAATGCCTGGTTACAGCCTATTCCCTCACAGTTAATTCATCCCGGTATTTTGCATGTTATTCGGTGAAGTCCCTCACTGGTGTCTATATAGGGTTGCTTTGGATTCCCGGCTGTGTTATCCCCGGGTTCTTCAATATGCCGGATCATCATAATATTTTTTGATAGCGTCATACTTTTTTTAAAAACAGTACGTTCTATTTCAACAATAGGTTAAACCAAGAATTTAATATCCAAATCCTTACCATGAAAAGATCATTTACCCTGGTTATATGCAGCCTGTTCGGTTGCTTACTTGCAAATAGTACCCCTACATTCAGCCCGCTTTCACCAGCCGGGGCTGAAGAAATCCGAAGCAATTTATACGTAAACCCAGGTACATCCGCACCGGTTTTGCTTGATGGCAGCCTCACCCAGTACAGCTCCTCTTACAGCAATGATTTAAATGGAATGGATGCCCGCAAAATGAGCAATTTTTCCGAAAATCTCGGGATGATAAGAGGTACTACAGTACTTGTGATAGAAAGAAGGGAAACCATTTCTCTTACCGATACGATATTTTATAAAATGTGGCAAATGCAACAAAGGTCTTACCAACTGGAATTCATAACCAGCAATATGAATCACCCGGGCATGGAAGGTTTTTTGGAGGATAATTACTTAAAAACTTCGGCGCCCATAAATCTCAACGGAACCACAACGGCTAATTTTTCTGTTACTGGCGACCTTGCCTCGGGTAATGTATTCAGGTTCCGGATCGTTTTCAAAACCGCGGTTTCCGGCCCATTACCTCTTACATTCACATCAATCAACGCTTACCGTCAAAACAGGGAAATCAGGATAGATTGGAAAACAGAGAATGAGTCAGATATGAAAAACTATGCTATAGAAAAGTCTGCTGACGGAATTCAATTTATTAAGGCGACAGATCTTGCAGCCAATAATTTTGCTTTAAATAACTATTCATGGTCTGACAAATTTCCGGCTAACGGGTATAATTATTACCGGATACAAAGTACAGGAAAGGGTGGTGAAGTAAAAAAGAGCGAGGTCCTGAAAGTATTAAATGACAAGGAAACTTCCCGGATAAATGTATATCCTAACCCGGTAACCGATAATACCATACACCTCCAGATTGCTAACATGGCCGCAGGTCTTTATGAAATAAGATTGCTGAATAATTTTGGGCAACCTGTATTGCAGCAAAAAGTACAGCATGCCGGCGGAAACTTTATTCAATCCATACGCCAGAACCATGCTATCGTAAAGGGCGTATATCAATTAGAAATTATTACCCCGGCAGGGACGAAATTATCAGAAAAGGTTGTATATTAAGATAATATGGGCGCATTTCAAATCATTGCCTGGCAGTGCTTCTTAAGCGGGGTTGTGGACACTGCCCACGGCGGCCAGCCCCGGTTGGTGTCCACCAACCGGCGACAATTTCAAATGCACCCGATAATATTAGTGCTATAGAAAATGTAGCACATAAGGTTAATAATTCCATTTTTTAAATCAATAACATTAATAAATTTCTATTAAATTTGCTTTGATTAAATAACCGCAGCCTAACAATTGGCCACTATGAAAAAGTATTCCAGGAGTTTATTATTTACAAGTGTTTCAATACTCATCTTTCTAACAATGCCTATGTTGGTACAAGCCCAGGTAGGAGATCCCGGCTGCGATCCTCTCGACCCTGCTTGTCCGATTGATGGAGGTTTAAGTTTATTATTGGCCGCCGGTTCAATCTATGGAATTAAGAAAATTCATTCGTCCAACAAAAAAGACGCCTCTGCATTTTAATTTTACCTGGTACCCTTTTAGTTCATAAGAAGGGTTTTTATTATTTTCACAGTCAAACTGTTATTCATAATTTCGATTAAATGTTCAATTACCCAAACATTTATCAAGGCAATTGATTTTCCGGTTGCCTTTTAAACCTGTTATGCAAAATTTACCAGCCACAACATCTGCTCCGGGGACTCCCGCTAGTATTATTGTACATAATGGTGCATTACCTGGACGGAATTTATTTTTCACTTTATTTTTTGCAGGAATAAGCCTGTTATTGAACCTGGCATCATGCACTCCCGCAAAGAACACAACATATTTTCAAAATCTTCCAAAGGATACTACACTCCATAACCTGGTAAATAAAAATTTTGAAACTCAAATCCTCAAGGGCGACCTGCTAAGTATCACTGTTGCCAGTATGAGTCCTGACGTTGCCTTTTATAACGCGCCGCAAAATACTTCAGGAAGCTTAAGCGGATATTTGGTAGACGATTCCGGCAATATTAGTTTTATCAAACTGGGAACGCTGCACGCAGAGGGAATGACAAAGCTGGGACTAAAGACCCGGTTGGAAAAAGACCTTGTACCTTACCTTAGAGAAGCTATAGTGAGCGTTGGAATTTTAAACCGCCATGTCACCATGCTGGGAGCCGCGGGGCCGCAGGTACTTCCATTGACTATAGAAAACATGACCATACTCGATGCCCTGGCCAGTTCAGGAGATATTGGAGACAAAGGCCGTACAGATAATATACTGGTGATAAGGGAAAAGGATGACGGCAAAGAATTTAAGAGATTGAACCTGACAGATAATTCTATTTTTTATTCTCCTTATTTTTACCTACAGCCCAACGATATTGTATATGTAGAACCGGCGAAATTAAAAGCTAAGAATACGGCGCAGATCGTCTCCTATATTACCGCGGGCATTTCGTTTGCCTTACTTATTATTAACCAGGTTTTAAAATTATGATGAATTAGAATCTGATGGACGAAGATCAATTTTTTAAGGAAAAAACTGAAACCAATATCTTCAAGCAGGTAATATATAAATACCTGCCTTTCTGGCCATTATTTGTTGTTACTGTTTCTCTTTCTTTACTCGGGGCTTATGTAAACCTGCGGTCACAAATACCTATATATGTGGCAGCCGGGAAAGTACTTTTAAAGGATCCTAATAAAGGAGGAGGTGATTCCAAAGTATTAGATGCCCTGAATATTTTCAGTGAAAAGAAGATTGTGGATAATGAAATTATTGTACTTCGCTCCACCGATGTGATGCAGGAAGTGGTAAAAGAGCTTGACCTTTTTGGAACAATATATAATAAAGGGAATGTACGCACCGAAGAATTGTATAAGGCAAATTCTCCTTTGGAATTCCAGGTTCTTAACAAACAAAATTTCAATTCGTGGGCAACCTATTTTTTCACTGTGGACTGGAAAAAACAACAGGTAACTATTGATAATAAAACAGTTCATTTTGATTCCACTGTAGTGCTTAACAATAATTTGATCAGGCTGGCCATTAATCATGATTATAATCCGAATGTAACAGGGAAAAATTATTTTGTGCAATTTGCACCTGCCGCAGGTAAAGCGGGTTCTATTACACCCGGTTTAAGTATTTCACCGTATTCTTATTCATCCACTGTTTTAAATGTCTCCCTGCAAACCCCTGTTCCGGAAAAGGGCAGGGACATACTTGCCAAACTTTTTGAAATTTATAACCGGGATGCTATTGAAGATAAAAATCAAATCGCCGTACGCACACTGCAGTTTATTGATGACCGTCTTTCACTGGTAACTTTCCAGCTCGACAGTGTAGAAAAAAATATTGCGGGATACAAGTCCAATGCATCTGTTGTTGATCTCGGCTCCCAGGCCAGCTCTTATTTTACCAAGGTTAAAGAACTTGATCAAAAAAACAGTCAGCTCGATCTTCAACTTGACCTGCTTAATGACGTAAACAACTATGCCCGCAGTAAAGGGAAAAATACGGGAACTGTACCTTCCTTATTATTGCTTAATGATGGTACACTTTCCGGCTTACTTGAAAAATTATATACTGCCGAAGTTGCCGCGGAAAATTTGCGAAATATAACCGGCGAGCGTAACGATGCTTTACTCCTTGCCAATGCTGAAATCAGCCGTATCAGGGGCGATCTTTTTGAGAATATTGCCAATATGAGGCGCAATATTGTCACTGAAAAAAAGCAGTTAAATTCCCAGGTTGCCGCTAATAATTACTTATTACAGCAGATTCCTCAAAAGGAACGGGTATTCCTCGATATAAGTCGCCAGCAAGCCATCAAAAATAATATTTACACTTATTTATTACAGAAGCGGGAAGAGACTGCATTGTCATCAGCTTCCACTATTGCTGACCTCAGGGTAGTCGAGGCACCGTATTCATACGGCCCTATTTCACCGGTTGCCAAAAATTTCTATTTAACGGGGTTGATCATTGGTCTGCTTGGAGCTGCCTTCCTGGTACTGCTTAAAGAAGTATTCAGCCGGAGAGTATTATTCAGGGCAGAGATAGAAGATAAGGTTAAAGCGCCCATCATGGGCGAAATAGTGCAGGTGAAAGCAAACGATCCTATAGTAATATTGGAGGGGAAGCGTACCGTTGTAGCGGAACAGTTCAGGTCGGTTCGTACGAATCTTAGCTTCATGGGGCTCAACGAGGAACACAATACATTAATGATCACATCCAGTATTTCCGGGGAAGGTAAAAGCTTCATCGCCATCAATCTTGCCATCAGCTTAACGCTTACCGGCAAGAAGGTGGCCCTTATGGAGCTTGATCTGCGAAAGCCCAAGCTTAGCAAAATC
>JBKJRY010000104.1:0-6746 GCA_046593045.1 Chitinophagaceae bacterium
CAACTCTTTTATACTCACCTGAACTCTTTATGAGCCCTTTTCCTTATCGCTCACTACCGCAACTTTTGATTGAAGCACCATAAGGTAGTTTGTAAACCCCGTCTGCACAGCGTTTACGGTAGACCTACTACCATCTTTTGTACAGCATTTTAAAGAACTAAAAAAAAATCCTTCAAATTCATGGCGCACTCAACGGGGGCTAAATCTATGAACTGTAAAAACTCTAAAAAACCCCTCTCGGTTTCGTTGCTTTCCTCAGGCACAAGCATAGCTAACTCACATGGCTATGCGACCAAGCGCCAGCGAAGGGAAAGATAGAAAAACCAAGATAACCACCCTAACAGTTCGTTATTGACAATACGATCACGAGATATTTTCCAAATAGCGTCGTGTTTTTATCCACCTTGCCAGCAAGTATAGCAATAAACCCAATGGCGTAAATACGATTGTAACCAGCAAGATGATAACTACCAACCCATAGGGCATGCCACGTTTTGCTGCATCGTTCTTTATCAACATACCAACTACCAGGTCTATCCCCACAATGTGGGCCCATGCAGCGTCGATCAACCAGGGATTGGAAAATATTTTAGTTACACCTTCAAAAGTAGAGAAGCCGGCGATGCCGCCAGCTTCACCGATATGGGCAAAATTAAAATAAGAGTAAACAACTGCCAGCAACGCAACAATTACACATACCAGGAATTTATCAGCCGCTTTCCAAAACCTGCTGACGATGAGAATCAAGATCCAGCCGACGGCTGAAACAATATTGATCACTGTAAAGAACATTGAAGGAGTCATAAACGTTAGTTTAGTTTTATAAAAGATCTGCCAGAACCAGAGATACTAAGTTTTACGCGGCTGTATCAGGAATGTCAAAACAAACCACAAAATTATTGGGGAATGATTGCTGCGTGATACCCGTTCCGTTTCCCGTAATGCCCTTTTCCCTTCGAACATTTTTCAGCCTGAGAATAGCCATCACAAATTCGGATAAGGTCACAGCGTTGATATATTTTCCATAACATTCATGCAGGGCATAGCCATAATTCATATAAACTGCATTGCGGTTAGCGATGAATGTCTTTGGATCAGGAAATGCTTCAGGATCAAACATTGCGCTGGAAGTAAGTGCAAACACTTTGCTTTTTGCCGGTATCCTGTATTTTTTTTGGCCACCACCTGTTAGATATTGTTCTGTTTCGCAATAGCGGATCACGCCTGGTTGGGCGGGATTGAAACGCAAAGCCTCATTGACAACACCATACATTTTCTTTACATCATACTCCTTCGAAACTTCGATCGCATGTTTCAGAGCATCGGGCCTGTTCAGCAGTTCATCCAGAATCAATACAGCAGCTTTGTTCGTTGTTTCAAAGATACCGGTAAGCAAACCACCGATATTTCTTTGCAACACGTCATCATCAACCCATTCATAACCGCTTTCATGCGACATTATGATCAGGCGATTCAATAAATTATCATCCAGTGTTTTGCCATCTTTAAGTTCTTGCTTTCTTTTTGCTATGATCTTCAATAGGAGTTCTTTTCTTTCATTAGACGCCTGGAGCGCAGTTTTGAAGATCTCTTTTTTGTTGAAAAAATTCAGGAAAAGATCATAGAAAATAGCACGCATCCAACGCTTCATATCCCTTTCATTTTCCGGGGGCACCCCAAAATAATGATCTAACAAGCGTACAAGCACCACCTTGCATAAACTGTTTGCAACGTCGATCTTGCCATACCCGGCTGCATTCCTGGTTATTTCTTCAGAAGATGACCGGACAAAATTCTGAATGATCATCATGTCATCTTTTTTGGTGGCTTTCTTTACAAAGTCCCGCTCCCGGTTAAACTGCGGATTATTCCTATCCATTCCCAGGTAGAAGGCTCCCTTTTGATCCGACATCTTTTTTGAGTTTATCTCTTCCACGGTAAAGTCGTTATCGCGTTGCATCATATCTACTAACAGGCTGTTCCGGTTAACCAACAGTATTTTTACAAATGGTATTTTTAAAACAGGGAATTTTTTCTGTAGAGAATAAAATGTTTTGTATTGTTTTTTTTTGAGCCTGATAATAAGTTTGCCCATTGTTTTTTTTATGAAACCGGGCTCTTCGGGAATCTCCGACTGGGATATCATGGATGGCCTGTTAGCCTGGTACAGCATAAAAACAAATTGACCGGCTCGCGTGGCTCTTAACTCTGTAATATGTGCACGGTTTGCATTTGGGACTTCATTAATGCGTGGCAGCGCACCACCATATTCTTCAGGGAGTATCAACGGAGCCGCGATGGAAGCGAAGGCCAGGTCAGCCAATGTAAATTCATTGCCGGTAAGATATTTTCTTCCATCAGCGAATATCTGATCTACCTTGCCAAATACCCTTCTAATTTCGGCAATACATTCATCAGTATTATTTTCCCGAAGCTCATAGTCACGTGTAAGCATTTTCCTGATACCAGGAAAACGCAAGCCGAAAAAACCTCCCTCCGAAGATTGAATCCCCTGTTTCAATACTTTTCCGGCCAGTCGTTTCGAACTGATCAACATATTGTACATGTACTTTTCTACCATCCCCGCAAAAAAATCATCAGTGAATTGGTAATACAGGTCAAGCACTTTATCCAGTTGTTCATCATTAGCAGGTAACAACCTGTCTTGCGGCAGGCATCTTTTTTCCCAAAACATGATAATGCTTTCCGTACCATAAATGAGCGCATCGGTCATCTTGAGCACCGGGTGATTTATTTTGCTTTGCTTACCGGTAGCCCTTCCCGCCAGCGAACGTATCTTCCATGCCGCGTGCGTTTCATTAGCATAAAGTATATGATTGCGGTCCAGTACCCACCGGGCGATCTCCGAATAAGCGCTGGTATTGCAATTAACGAGTGTAGGTACAGGTCTTGAATAACAGAAATCGGTTCTATAGCCTGAACTATCTGGTAAATTATTTATCGTTCCCATGAGCAATATATGTTTTGTACTAAAAGAATTATTTCCTTTACAACTTACAGGTAAATCACAGGAGTTTTTTAAAAAAAATGCGAAGGTTCACATGTGTAAACCCGGCCCTAAATGGTGGCCAGAAATTTTATACTGGTAATCGCCGGAAAAAAGAAATAGGCTCCGCCTTTTACATTTACGAACCTTTGCAGATCAGTGATCACCCGGTTTGTTGTTGCCTGTGGTATGGTAAAGACCTGTTCAAGTTTTTTTTCAGGGTCTTCCTGTACCCCGATAAATGGATCGGGATCTGCATAAAGCCTTTTGAATTTTGGCGAATTGGCCCATGTATATTGAATAAACTCAAACTGCTTGGAAATATTCGCATTAAAACATCCAAACAACAAGCCGACCTCGCCATTTGGTTGATGGTTTTCTGCTGAACCAATAAAATTCTCGCCATACGAACGTACCCGCCGCATAATGCGGTGGCGCCTTGTAAGGTTCAATGAGACCTTTGGCGGCGATTCTTCAAAAATATCACGTGGATTGACACGGCGCGTGTGAGCACCGAACGGGCACTTATCACCAAATTCATCTTCCTTCGCGTAGTTAAAATTATTGTCGTCAATCTCAACCCCTGGGTCTTTATCATATTTTACTAACGGCGCTCCGCCCGGCCAACGCCCCATCATTTTTGCTGCAAGCATCGTAGCCTCTTCATTCCGTTTTTTTTCATCGGCTTCAGTACTTTGCTTTTTTAAGAATTCCCAAAAGCCATTAACATCCTGCTGCAGTTGCCGCAATACAAAATAGGTTCCGTTTTGTCCTACATCTTTATACTTTATTTTCGTTTGCTCATCGGCAACACCTTCGCCATTATCTGCCAGTAATTCGGGTCTTCCCTGAACGACTTTTAGTAAAGCTGTATCAGGATAAACATTGTATTCATTCTTATAACCCAGCACAAATTCACCGGGGTCAATATCATTGTTATTACCAGATGGTTTTGCGCCGCTGCCTTTTATAACTGGTTGAGACACTGAATCCCTGAACCCAAAATGCTCCCTGTCGTTTGGCAAGGGTTTGCCACCTAAAACATGAACAACAGATAACGCAGGTTCAAATTTCTCTTTCAGCTCCAGGTAAAAATTTTCTGCAGTTGCTTCATCTTTTCCAAACACCATCAGTATAAGGTCTATCCTGTCGTTAAGTGGCCCGCCCCATTGCCATTTTGAAGGATCGCTGCTACCAAAATCACCGAGTAAACGCTGGCGATGCTCCGTTACCATGCCCTCCCTGAATTCCCGGGAAAAAGAATGCATATTAGTTTCATTGTAGCCCAACTGTTTTAACCCATTGCTGGTAAAGCCAATATTAAAACAAGTGTCTTTGATGGTGGCACTCGCATGTGTAATGCCATGTGCAATAGAAGCGAGGAAACTCTTTGCTGCCGCTGCATCTTTCACCTGCACCAGGTAATATTTAGAAGACCCCATTGCTTTGTACTCATTTAGCAGGTAAGCCTGTATTTCTGAGAGTTCTAATGATGTCATGATAAAAAGTTTAAAATCTTTTTAAAAATAATTTTGCCTGCTGTTCATTTAAGTTCTGTCGCAACTCATTCCGGATCTGGGTATTGTTGTTGATATTCTTTATCGAGAGATGACGGTATGGGCAATACCATACCTGCGTAGGCACTTGTGTACTTCTGCTCCAGGCTAAAAAATGTTCTTCATCGTAGGCGCCGCCGGTTAACACAAATTTGGTCCCGGGAAAAGTCAGCGGCATGCCAGGGATAATACCCAACACGCCCATGAAATTTGTTCTTGGGAATTTTACGGTATTACAGAAGATGGCGGTCAATCCCCAGCCCGACTGGTCGATAAAATCGCCAAGGTATTGTTCCCAATTGCCATCAAAGTTGCTGTAGAATAAAACATGCTTGTTCTTGTCGATCAACACCCAGCGTGCAAAATGAATAGTTGGAATATTGAGTAGTTTTCCTTTTACAAACACGTAGCTCGCTAATACCTTTGTACGCAACATCCATATCCTGAAGTTGAGTTTGCGGGCAAAGCCTGGTTTCAATACTGCAACCTGGGTAAACTGATTCTGCGGAAAGATATCTTCCACTTTTTTCAGTTCATTTATTTTGGCATCGTTCAATTCACTCTGGGCAAGCGTAACTTTCCTATCCCACAATTCATGAAAAAAGAAAAGGTAAATAAGCCAGACTATGATCAATGGCAGCATCAAAATAAACAAGAACCCGTAAGCTATTAAAGGCAGCCATTTTATTCCCTGCACGCCGGCTTTTTCCTTGCTCCATTCAAACTCAGGTTTCGAATCAATTTCCTGCCTTATCGCCCGGTGAATTTCCACGGCAGGGGTACCTTCCTCCCACTTTTTATTTGTGAGGAATTTCCAGATGTGTTGATGTAAAGTATCTTCCTGGTGAATTTGTGAGACTGAACGGCCAGGTGCACCATTATAAAAAGCTGAAGTTTTGATCAAACCTTTTTTAAGGAAATTTTTCCTGCTCTTTTCGTTTCTTTCTCCCGGTTCGGGATAACCCACGCAACATTCGTAAAGGTCATCAATATATTTAGTGAGTTTGGTCACCATTTCAGCCAGGTGGTAGTCCTCATGATCATTTCCAATACCATCGTAATTAGTAGTAAGCACCAGCCTGACACCAACCGGTATTGCGGGTTCATCACGAAAAGAATTCCTGCTAAGGATCACCCATCTTCCATAATGCAGGGTGCTGACCTTTCCAAATTCAGCAGGCTGCTCCGACATTTGCTTATTCAGTAAACTCACCCTTATTTCTTCCAATCTTGTTTTCAACATATCCAGTTTGTCTTCTCTTACTTCAGCCAATGTAATGAGTGGGTGTTGATGGATCATAACATTCAGTTTTCTTTGGAGATCGAAATAAATCCTTTTTCATAAAATCAGAAAAAGCCTATTAAATATACAACGGATTTGTAATTCCTAATGAATTTTGTATCAGGAAAAAATTTAAAGAAATCCCGGAGGTCGTAAGTGATGTGGGATGTGGAATCAATTAATCAAATGGATAAATTGTTAAATGGTAAAATTGTTAAATGGTAAAATTGTTAAATGGTTGGTTGTTAAATACTGCAGGCTATCAACGACAATATCTTTATAATTATCTTCTTTGAGCAAATGTCTCCAATTGTTAATTGTGGCAGTGAAGTATTGGAAAGAATAGGTGACGCACCGACGTCGGCAAGAATTGGCGGTTTCATATGTTGAAACTGACTTGGACTTTAGCAGGAAGAGAGTTTGGCGGGAACCTTATGGCTTTCGGAAATGTCTATAGATCTCTTTGCGTTAAGAACCCAAAAGATCGGGGTACTGTTGCAATCAGAAATAGTTCATTAGGTCTTATTCCTAAGGTTGAGGTCAATTATGATTTGCTTCTAAGCCCAGAGGTACCTGTTTTTGCATCGTTGAGATTTGGGATTGGCTATCGTTATCAAATTCTGAACAAATCCGTTTTAGACCTTCAGGCAGCACCGCGGGTGGATTTGAACACTTCCGGCCTTCAGTTTTCGGATGGTGGTATTTCACCCAACCAAATATTCAATTATAAAGGGTTGATTTAGAGTTTTACCATTGCACTTAAAGTTTTTTTACAAAAAAAGGGATTTAGAAGCTGTTTGAGTTAATTAATATTTTTACCAGTTGAACATTTTTCGAGGAGAAATTTCATGATAACTACAACTTTTCTGTTTCTTCCAATATGAGGACAGCTAGTATCTCG
>JBKJRY010000234.1:0-3547 GCA_046593045.1 Chitinophagaceae bacterium
TTTGAAAAAACCGAAGGAATTTTTTTTGAAAAGCTTATCAATATTCCGGCTATAATGAAAAGAACTCAACAATATTTAATCACCAAAAAATGGTCAACCTATTTCAGTACAAGACACTTTATTATAACCTAACTGCTTATGCTTTACATAATGCATTTGATTCATTATAATAATAACACCGATGATTAAGAAAACAGAAATGCTGAACTGAATAACCACCAATACCTGCCTGAATGCAGAACCGCCTTTACCCAGTTTTAATTTCCCTTTTAATGCTTGTATGGGAGAGAAGGCTGAAAGAAAAAATGCAGGATAACTACCTGCTAAAAACCCAACGATAATTATTACACCAATAAGAAATATATAAATGGGCCACGCATTCCATGAAACAATTAAGTTATAACCAAGTAACTGGTTGTACAGCGGCATTACTAATAATAACAGGCCAACAGCGAACAGGCATGAAATAGCAGTAAGCAAAAGGGATTCACCAATGAATTGCCATACAAGACTGTTGCGTAATGCGCCTAATACTTTTCTAAGTCCCACTTCTTTTGCACGTTCAACAGCCCTGATAGTTGAAAGATTCATGAAGTTAATGCACGCAATTAAAAGTATTAATACAGCAATGGAAAGAAAAATATACACGACTGTTTTATCGCCATGTTTTGCATTATCAAAACTTACATTATCAAAATAGGCATCTTTTAAAGGGGTTAAAGAAAGATTGAAATGAAAGCCAAATTGTTTCATGTCACTGCCCATATATTTCTGCATAAATTGAGGAAAGCGGCTTTCTATTTGTTTTTTTATAACGTTTGGCGCAAGCATTACATAAACGAACATGCCGTTGTTTATCCAGGTTGTCATATTATCGCTGTTCTTGTAATTCCCCAGCGGAACAATCAAATCAAAATCAAGGTGCGAATTAGACGGAACATCTTTTGCAATACCAGTGACTTTTAATTGTAACTTTTTATCAAGTTGAACTACCTTACCCATTGCATTATCAATGCTGCCAAAATATTTTTTTGCCGTTGTTTCAGTAAGTACAACGTTGCCAGGATACTTCAAAACATCAGCTGCATTTCCCCTGAGTAGCGGGAAAGAAAACAAACTGAAAAAATTTGAATCAACATCATATACTTTCTTTTCGTTAAAAGATTTATCGCCAAAAGTCACAAGGTTATTGGTTGGATTTACGCGAACCGCTTTTAAAATCTCGCCATTAAAATCATTCAGCAGGGCGGAGGCATAAGGGCCGGAAAGATAAGCCACGCTGCTCTGCTTACCTTCATCTTCAAAACTGCGCATTACACGATAGATGCGATCACCATTCTTATGAAATCTATCAACGCTGAATTCATTCATGATGAATAGAAATATCATCATGCAAACAGTAATGCCAATAGTTAAGCCGAGGACATTAATGAAAGAAAAGATCTTGTTCTTTACCAGGTTCCGCCAGGCGGTTTTGAAATAATTTTTAAACATATAAGAAAGTTTTTAGTTTTAGAATTTATATGATCCAATAGCCTTTAACCCCAAGGTGTTCGCTGATTTTTACTCCGTCCTCAAACTCTTCACTGGATTTGCCAGTGCTGCTTTTATCGCCTGGAACCTCACAGTTACTAATGTTACACTAAGTGCACCTAGCCCTGAAAAAATAAAAATCCAATATGATATTTCTGTTTTGTAATCGTATTGCTGGAGCCAGTTGTTTAAATAATACCATGCTAATGGAATGGTGATAAAGCAGGAAATAATTACCAGCAGTGCAAATTCTTTTGACAGCATTCGCCAGAGATTATAGACTGAGGCGCCCAAAACTTTGCGTACACCAATTTCTTTTTTACGTTGCTCAGCAACAAATGATGCGAGTCTAAATAATCCAAGATAGGAAATAAAAATGGCCAAAATGGTAAAGAAAGTTGCCAGGTTACCCACGCGTTTTTCATCAGCAAATTTCTTCGCATAATCTTCATCGTTAAATGTGTAACTGAAAGGGGCGCCCGGGCTATATTTTTTAAAAAACTGTTTCTATCTTACCAAGCGCGTCCTTTACGGGCATGCCATGTTTTATGGCTATTGTTATCACATTTACCCAGTTTGGGTCATAAAAGAAAACAGTTGGCTCTACCGGCTTATAAGGCGATTCCATTATCATGTCATGTATCACACCAATGACTTTATAATTTTTATCATTGAACTGGATGGTTTGTCCCACAATATCCTGTTTCATTCCCACAAGTTTTACGCCGGCTTCATTTAATACCATTCCCAAACTATCTGTTGCAAAATCCTTCGAAAAATCTCTTCCCTCTTTAATTTTCCAGCCAATAGTGTTACCAAAGTCCTGTGATACTGATATTGTGCCAAATACGGATAAGGAGTTGGGATCCATCTCCTGCCATTTAAAGCCAATCTGGTTTGACCAAACACCGGTTGTGGGGCTTGAAGATGTCGCCATATTATCTACGGCACCTGTGGCGAGAAGATCATTTCGTAATGCATCGAAATGCCCGTTTAAATCAGGGGTTGAGAGATTTACAGTAATAAGTCCTTCGCTTCTATAATTTACAGGCCTGTTTTTAGCAAATTGAATTTGCTTGAAAACAATGACAGTACCAATAATTAAAGCAATCGAAAAGGTGAATTGAACCACTACTAAAATCTTTCGTGGCAACGATGCAAACCTGCCCGCACGAAATGTCCCTTTTAATACTGCTATAGGTTCAAATTTGGAAAGATAAAATGCAGGGTAACTGCCGGAAATTAATCCTGTAAGAAATGTAAATGCTAATGCTATGAGCCAGAATAAGGGGCTGCCCCAGGGCAGTTCCATTTTTTTATCCGCAAGCTTATTAAATAGCGGCATTAATACAATCACCAATAGAACCGAAAATATAAAAGATACAAATGCTACTAAAACAGATTCACTTAAAAACTGCCCGATTAGCTGGCTGCGTAACGAGCCCACGGTCTTGCGAATACCAACCTCCTTCGCTCTTTTTTCGCTGCGTGCCGTTGACAGGTTCATGAAGTTGATACAGGCCAGCAATAAAACAAATACGCCGATTATTGAAAACAGCCAGATAAATTGTATGCGGCCCCCTGCTGCTTTACCATTTTTAAAATCGCTATAAAGGCGCCATTTATTCATAGGAAACAATACTGCTTGTTCCTTTCCATCAGTAGCTGCAACTTTGTGCGCCATTACAATATTTTTTATTTTCTCTGTCTCTTCCTTCATATCAATATTATCGGCTACCTGTACATAGGCCTGCCATGAATGATTATTCCATTGTGTAGCTGCATTTTTTAGCCAATCTTCAGTAGTGATATATTTTTTCCAGGGTAGCAATAATTTCGTTTCATATAATGTAGAGTTGTGGGGAAGATCTTCATATACACCAGCAACTTTGAAATTGTCCTTATTATCAAACTTTACCATCTTGTTAATGGCATCTTCATTTCCAAACAACGTTTTTGCCATGGATGCACTTAACAAAACTGAAGCAGGATCATTCAACGCGTTAATATTCCC
>JBKJRY010000319.1:0-20509 GCA_046593045.1 Chitinophagaceae bacterium
TTCCTTCGGATTCGCAGTCACCCACGACACCCTTGCTCCTGGCTAATACTCCCTACTGTAAAGTGTATTCAGGACTTCCACCCCTATAGCTGATACACATGCCTGGCGCACATAAAAAAGCCGGTACCGTTGTCGGTACCGGCTTTTTATTTGATTTTAATTATACAGTAATTGATAATATTATAGGCGCCGGATAAAACAATAATTATCCTTTTTTAGGTTCAAGTAATTTAAAGAACTGATCCAGTTGCGGAAGAATAAGAATCCTGGTTCTACGATTTTTCGCACGATTTTCAGGAGTGCTGTTATCCACAACCGGATTATACTCGCCCCTTCCTGCTGCAGCCATTTTTGCCGGATCAAGGCCATATTTATTTTGTAAAATGCGCACTACCGAAGTCGCTCGTTTTGTACTAAGGTCCCAGTTATCCAGCAGCACACCACTTTTGTAAGAAACATTATCAGTATGTCCTTCTACCATAAATTCAATATCCGGTTGGCTCTTTAGAACTGCGGCTACTTTGCCAAGCACCTCCATCGCCTGTGGCGTTACTTCATACTTCCCGGTTTTGAAAAGAAGCTTATCAGAAATATCAATATACACAACACCTTTATCAACTTTAATGTTGATGTCTTCGTCATCCAGGTTGCCTATAGCTCCCTTGAGGTTCATTACCAACGCCAGGTTGAGTGAATCTTTGCGTGCGAGAGACAACTGCAAATCCTGGATATACATGTCTTTGGCGCCAATATTGTCCAGCGATTTTTTTATGCTCTCAGCCTGGGAGGATGAAACCACAGATAAACTCTGAAGCTGCTGAAGTACGGTTGTATTATTTTCCTTGAGGAAAGCAATTTGTTTGTCTCTGTCGGAAAGCAACTTGTTGAGATTGGCATTATCAGATTCAAGGGATGTTCTTGCATCTTTACAATTACCAAGATCAGTCTGCAGTAACGTATATTTTACCTGCAGCTGATCGTAATCAGCTTTGGCAGTTTTAAATTTTTTACTGCTTACGCATGAAAAAAGGATTAACGGGAAAGCAATCAATAAAAAGAGAAATTTTTTCATAAAACGTTTTTTAATTTAAAAAATAATTAGAAAAATACATTTTAAAGCAATGCGTTAAAATAATATTTAAGCACCAGGTTTCTGTAAAGAAACAGCATTTTTTTAAAAACCAAATCACTAATTAAACCGATAAAGAATCTTAATATTCTAATACATGATCATAAATTCTTTAACAGGTACATATAGTCGTTATAAACAGGTGATCATCATTCGATAAGAAACATTTTATCATTTTATTATACCGTTTCCTGCTTTACCCTTCTCCTGGATAAACGGTTATTATACATTGCCACATACTTGGGACTGTTCACGAGGAACGCCGAAAGTAAAATTATGATCATGCCGGCAATTTGAAGCAGGTTAATATTTTCGTCTGCTATAAGCCAGCCAAGGATAACAGCAATTACGGGGTTTACATAAGCGTAAGTACCAACAATTGCAGCAGGCTTTACTGTAAGCAACCAGTTGAATGCGATAAATGCAACCAGGGAACCTATAACCGCGAGGTATATAGTGGCAAGCCAGGAATGCATACTCACACGTGCAAAAGAAAAACCGCTAAATTCTCCGCTTATAAAACCAATTGCCAGGCTAGATAAAAAGCCTCCGGTTAACTGCCAGCCAAGGTTTAAAAAAATGGAGTTTTGATTTACATGATTTTTATAATACAGCGTGCCCGTGGCCCAGCAAATACAGGCAAAAACTACTGCTACCATCCCGAGAACTTGTAACAAATGCGTACCGCCTGGCACCCCGATATATTTTTGAAATAACAATAGGATACCAAAAAAACCAAGCACCAGGCCTGTGAGAATTAATTTATTTTTAAAATAAATATTCCAGTTTTTCTTGTCGAGAAGCACATACCATAGCGGTAATGAAGACACTATTATCGCTGCATAACCAGATGGAATATATTGCTCCGCCCAGATTAGCAACCCCTGCCCACCGGTAAGAATAACAACTCCCAGCATAAGGTTTTTATAAATACCAGGCACCCACAAATTCTCTCCCCTCAACATTGAAAAAATTAAAAGAATACCTCCCGCAATGAGAAAGCGAATTGCCGCCATAATGAAGGGCGGCAGAGTTTCAAGGCCAATAACAATCGCGATATATGTGGTACCCCATAAGATATAAACGACAATAAAAGCAGTCAAGACAAGCCATAATACAGGCTTCTTTTGTAATCCCATTAATTTTAATTAAATCTGCCAGAAAATTTTATGCTATGAAATTAGGGGCTAATTCATTGGCGGGAAAGAATATTTTTAAAGACTCATTCCAGAAATAAACAAAATCATTCCGGATTTTTACTCCGGCATTTTTTACTTGAGAAAAAATTACCGACAGGTCACAGGAAACAACATTTTAGAAAGTTCCTATTAAAATTAATTTTACGATAAATTCTGCGTACAATTAAATGCACTTCGTCATAAAACGAAGTTTTTATATGTAACTTTAATCTGAAGTAATGGCAGGCCTCTTTTAAAATTAAATCATGGGAAATAAAGAAGACAATACCGCCTCACAATCGCAGGATGAAGTAAATGCCGGAAATAGTAAAAATGAGCGTCCGGATGAAAAGGTAAACTCCGATTCACCAAATAAAGAAAATGAACAAAACCGGCTACCCGGGCAGATTTCCAAAAGTGAGCAGGAGGCCTTTATTCATAATGTGGAGGAACCCGAAAGCCTGATTGATCCTGGCAATGAGCATCACCACATTGCTAGTGAATAGAGCCTTTATAAATTTCTTATTTCCCATTGTTCCTGCAATGCAAATATTGACACTGTTTCAAATAATTTAAATTGCCCTCCTGTTAGTATTGCCATTTTCCCGGAGCATGAATTGACTTCAAAAAATTGGTTCTTCGAATGCCAGCGAAGGAACCGCCAACCGCTTTTTGTTTACAATAAAAGGATTACGCCATGCGATAAAAGCAGCTATCAGGCACATAAAAATCAAAAGAGATAAAGCCTGTGGAAGATTTGCTTTTTCGGATATGAACCCTATAACAGAGGGGCCCGTAAGAAAGCCTATCAGCCCACCGGTAGTAACCATTGCATAGCCTTCTACTGTACTCACCCCAGGAATGTTGGCCGATGCTCTAAATAAAATTGGCACAATACAACAACAACCAAAGCCAATGATTATATAACCCGTGATGGCAACTGCAATGAGCGGGGTTGTTACCACTACAAGGAAACCACCTGCTGCAAGCAAGGCCCCCGAAACCACTACATTTTTACTTCCGAATTTCCCGATCAACATATCGCCGTTTAGCCGTCCGAAGGTCATAGCTACTGAGAAGCCGGCATAGCCAAGGCTTATTAATGCTTTGGGTGCGAATAATATTTCTTTAAAATAAATAGCGCTCCAGTCTGCAACACAACCTTCGGCCATAAAGCTTACCATGCAAATAAAAGAGATGCCTAGTATGGTTGCCGAAGGCAATTTAAATGCTGACCTGGAATGAATGATTTCATGGTTGGCAAGTAAATGATGTTTATTGAAAAGAATAACGGTAATAAGGATCGTGGCAACTCCAACTATTTGCCAGCCGGATGGCACATGCAATACAAATAATAAAGCAGCAATACCTGCACTTGTTGCACCTCCCAGGCTATACATGCCATGACAGGTACTCATTAAAAGCCTGTTATATTTTTTTTCCATCAGGTTCACCGTGGCATTGGCAGATACACCGTTTAAGAAAGCAACCATACCAAAGCAATACAGCGATATCCAGAACATGACCCGATTAATGGAATTAATTTCCGCCATCATCACACAGCACATAATGATGTAGCCTGTAAACATCCACCTACCTACCGAAATTTTACTGAATATTCTTGTTGACAGAAGCATGCCGCTTACAGACCCCAGGGGTGCAAGAAGCAAAGAAAGCCCCAGGCTTCCATCTGTAAAACCGAGCCTTGCTTTTATACCCGGAATGGCTGCCACCCATATACCAAATAACAGGCTGGAGACCGCAAATAAAAACCCTACTGCAAAAGCTGGTTTGTTTTTTAAGAAAGAGGAAAAATTCTTAATCATAAGGTTAAAAAAGAAGATGCGAACTTACATTAAAATAGATATTGAATTCTTAGTTGAAGAAAATAAAATCCTACGGCTTTCATATTTATTTTAGTGCGTCCATAAAAGTTTTCAACTTCCCGGCAGTAAGATATTAACAAGATTATAAAAGATTTTGGTCAGCCGATTTCCAAAAATTTTTATATTTGCATTAAGAAAAAATGATGGATGGCTAAGAATTAAATTTTCGGTGTAGGTTGGAGAAATCCGCCACCGCTAAATATGCTAACCATCTTTTTCATATATAAGCTTCGGGTAAATTACCCGGAGCTTTTTTATTTGCTGGAAGCCGTTTTAATCATCCGTTCTTATGATGAATTCAGCCTGTTTGTTATTATTTCTCCTGGCTTAATTATTCCCGCTATCTGTTTTTTCCTGCAATGCGAATGCCATTACGCATCCGGCAGGCCTTTCTTTATGGCCGGAAACAGAAAAGGCTATAAACTGTTTCCCATTTATCATATAAGTGCAGGGAGTACCGGATAAAAAACCAGGAAGTACTGTCTCCCATAAAAGTTTCCCGGTAGCTTTATCAAAAGCCTGGAATTTGCGATCCCTGGTACCTCCTATAAAAACGAGGCCTCCTGCAGTAACTATTGGTCCCGGCGAACTCGTTGCACCTGTAATCGGTTCGCCTTTTTTCTGAAGCTCAGGATAATTACCCACAGGTATAGTCCATTCATATTCACCTGTATTAAGATTAATTGCATTCAGCGTGCCCCACGGTGGCTTTATTACAGGGTGGCCATCTGAGCCTCTCAGTTGAGCATAAGCTGTTATATTAAGATATTTTGCAGCACTATCCATGCTGTTATTTTTATTTTTAACTTCTATGTTAGCCAATCCATTTCGCCTGATCTCCATTAAAGCATTTTCGTTTTCATTAAACGATTTATCGCTGTTATCAAATAAATAATCAATAATAGATTTTTCATGCCCTTTTAAAATACCTGCAAATGGGGGCATCTTTCCACCACCTTCCTTTATTTTGTTGAGAACTGCTGTTTCAGTCATTCTTTTTTTGAGATCAATTAATGAAGGATAAAAAGGCACTTCACCATTTCTATCTTCTTTATGGCAGCTCAGGCAATAATTTTGATAGAGCGCTTTTCCATCAGCATAACCGGGAACGATCGCAGCGGTGTTTTCAGACTCAATTTTTACCAGCCTGGCAATCTCAGGAGACTCACTTGAATTGATGTAGATCACTCCTGTAGCAAGATCAAATGCTGCACCTCCCCATTCGGATCCCCCGATAGTTCCGGGATAATTAAGACTTCCTTTTATAGAGGGTGGTGTAAATAATCCTTCATATCGCAAGCCATTAAACATCTTCAGCAATGAATCATGAAAAGAAGGTGAAAAATCTGCGAGGTCAGCCGCAGTTAATAACTGGCGGGCATAAGGCTTTGGTTTTAATGGAAATGGCTGTGTTGGCCAGGCTTGTTCCCCCGGTACGTCTGAGGCAGGGACCGGCCGTTCTTCTACAGGAAATAAAGGTTCCCCAGTCAGGCGATCGAGCACATACAAAAATCCAATCTTTGATACCTGCGCAACGGCGTCAATTTTTTTTCCGGCCCTGCTTACTGTAACAAGATTGGGAGGTGCAGGCAAATCATAGTCCCACAGATCATGATGAATGGTTTGAAAATACCATTTCAATTTTCCTGTATTTGCATCAAGCGCCACTACACAATTACCAA
This sequence comes from Chitinophagaceae bacterium, assembly GCA_046593045.1. Taxonomy (GTDB): domain Bacteria; phylum Bacteroidota; class Bacteroidia; order Chitinophagales; family Chitinophagaceae; genus Ginsengibacter. The sequence goes on from JBKJRY010000319.1 coordinate 5,876, forward strand.
ACAAGTTTTTACCGGCCCTGTCTGCTCCATAAAAATCGTAGGATGGCGATCCTGTTGCCAGGAAAACCATTTCCCGTTTTTCATCAAGGCTCATACCTCCCCAGTCATTAGCACCACCGGCATATTTCCATGCATCTTTTGGCCATGTTTCATAGCCCGGTTCCCCGGGCTTGGGAACTGTATGGAAAGTCCAGGTAAGGTCACCTGTCCTTATATTGTAAGCCCTTACATAGCCCGGCTGTGCCCCATATAGTTCTGAAACTTCATTGCCGATTATCAACAGGTCTTTGTAAACGATACCGGGCGATGTAGGTTTTACTGAAATTACATTCGGGTCATCTCTTATCCCCACATTCATACTTACTTTCCCGTTTTTCCCAAAACTTGTGATTGGTTTTCCTGTCTCCGCATTCAACGCAAAAAGATTATCACCGCCCGTAAAAAGAATACGTTTATCATTTCCGTCCTGCCACCAGGTAACACCCCGAAATGAGCCTCCTCCTGGCCCCCCGTCAAAAGGATCGAACGACCATATCTTCTCTCCTGTTGCTGCATCAATAGCATATATTCTGTGCCGGGCAGATGCAGTGTACATGACACCATCAATTATAATGGGATTGGATTGACTGGATAAAAAACGTAAGCCCTCAGCGGCATCATCAGGATCAAAGGCCCAGGCCAATTGTAAATGTCGAACATTGTTTGTATCTACCTGTGTGAGCGGTGAATAGCTGCTACTCGCCGCATCCGCCTTGTAAGCAGTCCAGGTACGATTTTGATTGTCGCATCCTGTTTGTAGAAAAAACGCAGAAAATATCAATAACCAGTTATATTTTTTTCTGACTGGAAGATTAAAAACCCGCTTGATTGTAGTCATATAAATATTAATGAATAAGCTGCTAATTGAACGCGATAAAACCCGGCGGAAATTACAACTACTAACATTTAGATCAACATTAAAATATTTATTTTTAATTACCTGACTAAATTAACAGAATTATTAATTGATTCCTGGACCACCCAAATTGGTGCTATTTCCCATTCAATTTTGGTTTACTAATTCATCCCTTTATACACCATTAAATACACTAACAAGGTAATAATAAATGTTTTTGCCACTGGCAATAAACGATTCTAAATTTGATTATAAAAATTGATGGAAATTGAATTAAAAATTCCGGTGTGGGTTGGAGAAGTCCGCCGCTGCCTAATCCGGATATCCATTTTTTTTATATAGAATCTTCGGGAATAGACCCGGAGTTTTTTATTTTCAGGACTGCAGATAAATTTTTATCGCTTAATATTAATTAAGAAGAGAATGTAATGACAAGATTTAATCTTACTCCTACCCTGCCCTACATCAACAACACCTTTTTACCTTCAGCGTTTATGCGATAATATTTGCCGTCTTCAATCAATAATGCTTCTGAAGTCCCTTCGGTATGCGGAACATCAGTATCTAACAATTTACCATCGTACCATACACTGACTGCAGTTGATACTATGGTGTGACCGGTTATTATATGATTAACCCCAAATTGAAATAGCGTACTGTCGATTTGTGATGCAATACCAGGATTATTTTTGTCATAATAGCCACGATACCAAAAAGGGCCAAAGTCGCCGAATATGACTGCAATTTTTTCATCCCTATAATCAAAGCTGCTGTCGGCGTAGTAAGGGCGTGCTAAGATGTTTATTTCCGGAATGGATATATTCATGCTGTTGATATTCCCCGATATACCGCCATGTACAAACAGGATATCTCCGATTTTTTCAACTATATTTTTTGTGCGAAGCCACCTGCCTAATTCCGAGTTTTCATCGTATAGGGCTTCATACTTTTGACTTAACAATCCTGCATTGTCTAGGTACTTTTGCTGAACATATCGCAAGTCGCCACTCAGGTTCATTATTTCATGATTACCCAAAATAAAATGAACATAGCCTCCTGCAGCTTTCGCTTTTTCTTCCAGCGAATAAATTAACCAAAGCACTTCTGTGACCTGTTGACCACGGTCAAAAAAATCGCCTATCAATACCAGGTGACCATTGCCAAACTTCCAGTTAAAATCTTCATCTATTACCTGATTAAACTGTAATAGTTTTCGTAGTGCAGCAAAATTGCCTTCTATATCTGACAGCGCCAGTAGCTTTTTCACTTTACGATATTCGCATTTTTCAATTTTCAATTTTTTCTTCAGTTTTACCTGGAATGACTTGCCCGGGATATCCGTCATTACCTTTAGCAAAACACCATTTACCTGCTGCAATCCAAAATTTTCTGTCTTCAACATTTTTGTACCATTACCTTCCATAATATAATTGACTAAAAGTTCGTTGCCCCTGTATTGAACATAGGGTCCGTCATCTTGTAATTCTACTTCTTCCTTTTGCATACGATTGTTTTCTTCACCGGGGACCGGCATATTAATGGCAAAAATAAAAAATGAAAAAAACGTAAGCATTGATTTTTCCATATGAGAAAGTTTTGTATATAGTAATCACTATCCAAAAGCGAACCAATCTTATTTTTTACAAAATTACCCGAAAAAGCTTTTGGTAGTTAACGTCAAAACCGGGAGATAACCGGTAAAATCCGTCTCATGAATTATTCAGGAAACGTTTTGCGCAACCTCGTTCAAAAGCAATTTTGAGTTTAGAACTTTTCAGATAACAACAAGGGAATCCATTCCCTGGCAATCATTTTATTATCTTTCCCTTCTATGGTTTTTCCGAAAGATATTTCCCAAAAAATTTATTCATTGCTTTATAAAAATCTATCCGGTTATTTTCATTGGCGAACCCATGGCCTTCATCATTTTTTACCATATATTCCACTTCAACTCCTCTCTTTTTTAAGGCTTCCACCATTTGATCGCTTTCAGCTTTGTTTACCCTGGGATCATTGGCACCCTGGGCAATGAACAAAGGCGTTTTTATTTTGTCGGCATGCAATGCCGGGGAGGCTTCATCCATCAACAAACTATCTTTTACAGGATCTCCAACAAGTTCTTGCCACATGGCCATGTAAGGCTTCCAGTAAGGTGGAATTGTTTTCATGAAGGTAAATAAATTTGAAACGCCTACATAGTCAACCGCGCATGCATACAGCTCGGGAGTGAATGTAACACCGGCTAATGTAGGATAACCACCATAGCTGCCACCATAGATCGCTACGCGTTTCGGATCGGCTATGCCTTCTTTGATCAGCCATTGCACACCATCTGTAATATCATCCTGCATGGTTTTTCCCCATTGCTTCTGGCTCTTGAGCCAAAATTCTTTTCCATAGCCGGTAGATCCGCGGAAATTCATTTGCAATACCCCATAACCACGGTTGGCAAGCATCTGAACTTCTGGGTTAAAGCCCCATTGATACCTGTACCACGGGCCGCCGTGCGGATTTACTACCACAGCAATATTTTTTGGGTCTATTCCTTTTGGCAGCGTGAGGTACCCATGTATGGTAAGCCCGTCCCTCGATGTATATTCTATTGGTTTCATTGCAGCTATTTCACCTTCCTTCAGCCAGGGGCGGGCATTTGCAAGAAACTTTGTATCTCCTGTTTTTTTATCGTAGAAATAATATTTGGCCGAGAGCTTATCGTTACCGGTCCACACAACAAACTTATCTTCCTCATTATTATTTCCATAAATACCCACCTCATAACCCTTGAATTTCTCTTCCATTTTCTTATATTCATCTTCTGTTTCTTTATCTAAAAAATGATGTTCTGATTTCCAATCAGTATAACTGGCCATAGTTAATACCTTTCTTTTTTCAGAGTAGCTAAGGCCATCCACATCATAACCGGGATTGCTGTAAATCTCTTTCACTTCTTTTTTGGCTGCCAGGTCATACTCTACAATGGCTGATTTATCCCTGCCTATGTTGGTAGAAACATAAATGTTCTTATTATCAAAAGTAAAAAACTGGATACCAAAATTATCTTTATAAGAAGTGGTAAGAACGGAGTCAAACGGGTCCGCCTCTGATGCTCGTTGATAATAGGTAGTATTTACACCATCTGTTTTTGAGGCTAACCTGATAAGGCCGGTATGATCTGTATACCAGCTATCATAATTATTATCATTCTGAAACAACACTTTCATTTCGCCGGTTTCAATATTGACGCTGTAAGGATCAAAATACTGAGCGTCCCTTTTATTTATCCCGATCATTACTTCTTTTTCTTTGCCAGGTATATGACGCCAGTTATCAAGGATCAACGTTCTCACTTTCGGAAACGGTGTTAGCGCTTTTAAATCTTTTCCATCCAGGCCTACAGAAAACAACTGGTAATTCTCATCACCACCACTATCCTACAGGTATAATATCCTGTTGCCTTTCCATTCATAATTGTATATATTTCTTACCGTATCATGGGTAACGGGAACGGCTGTACTATCAGCAATTTTTCTTACAAATACATTGGTGTGCCCGTTATCTGGGGCGAGGTAAGAAATGTATTCACCGTCCGGTGAAATACTCCAGCCAAATTTGTCAGGATTTTTAAAAAAATCTTCAACGGGAATTAAAGGAGCTTTTTCTTCTGCACGCTTATAAGTACATGATGCAATAATTAAAAGCAAGACGGGTGCAAAGCATAATATTTTCTTTGGCAATTTCTTCATGAGTTTTGGTTTGATATAAAAAAAAATTATCAGGTGAGTGATACAGGCAGTAGAAAATGAAGATAAAGTTTTTTTGGTATGAAAAGAAGTTATAATTCCATAAAAAAACAAGCCAGCTTTCGTGACATATTTATTAATCCAATCGGCCTTCGGATATTATGCCAAATAAATTATTTCAGGATCGATAATAAATTGTACTTTAACTTTCTATAATGAAATCCATGACTTGTACAACCGCTTCCAAAGAATTTTACAATGGCCGTCAGCACTCAATAAGTCGTAAAGCTGGATCACTTAAAAATAAACTGCAAACTGTTATAATAATTTCTAATCAAGTAAACTCTTCTGGCGAATGAGATAAAATAATAAAGCAGGTAAAGGAAGATCTTGTGCAGGTGGCTGCTACCGGTGAAGAGACTTTTCCTCATCTGACTGATGAACTTAATAAACAAACCCTCTAAGAATTTTATACATGAATATTTTAAAAAATATTTCCATCCGGAATAAACTTATTATTATCTCTCTCATCCCGCTTTTTGCTCTTTTGTATTATTTGCAGATCGATATGCGGCATGAACTCAACAATAAAAATTCAGCACAACAGGTAATTGGCGATGTGCTCGAAATTCAGGAGATTTCCAAAGTCATTCATGAATTTCAGAAAGAGCGGGCAATTACGGTAAGCTTTCTTGCCAGCAATGGTATACAAGGGAAGGAACTGTTGCCAGATCAAAGAGAAACAACAGACAAAGCGATATTCTCTTTAGAAAAAGTTTTGAAAGAACAGAACAGAACTATTCAAAATTACGCTGATCTCGACAGTCTGTCTTCTGTGAGAGCACAGGTCAATGAGTTAAAACCTGTTGGCGAGATTGACAACTTTTATTCCGGTTTTAAAACAAATCTTTTGTACGAGATTTCAACTATTATCCGGTCTTCCAATAATGCTACTCTCAAAAATTATATTGAGGAACATTTATTTCTTTTATATACCAAGGACTTCCTGGCACAAATGAGGAGTGAATTGGGGAGCGCATTTACGGTAGGGAAATTTGAAGACACTGATTACGGCATCTTCGCTTCAACGAAAGGAAAACACGAGATCAACCTGCAGCGGTTTAAAAAAATTGCTTCTCCGGAAATAAAAGATTTTTTTGACCGCAAATACCAGGGGCCTTTTATTGAGCAAACCTATCGCATTATTGACTCAGCATTTAATGATCCTTCGCTGACTTTTAAATACGATTTTGGTACGTGGTGGTCAGTGACAACAAACAGTATTAATTCATTAAAAGAAGTAGAAGATTATTCCAGTGAAACCATCACGGAAAAAGCCAGGCAGGAACTATCTGTTGCCAATACCAATCTAACACGTAATATTATTATTGCTGTTTTAATCATTGTGTTAATTATTGTAATAGTCACAGTAACTGTAAAAGGAATAGTTAATTCCATCAGCCAGATTAAAGAAGCTGCAGAAAGGATGGCAAAGGGAGATGTAAATGTTACTTTAAATGTAAAAGCAAAAGATGAGATTGGAGAGCTTGCCACTTCCTTTAATGAAATGATTTCGGTGACAAAAAACTTTTCTGATATAGCCGATACAATTGGTAAAGGTGATTACAGCCCGGTAATAAAAGTAAGGGGTGATGAAGATGCCCTGGGGCTTGCTCTTAATAACATGAAGAATAACCTTCAAAAGCTTTCAAAAGAAAATGAAACCAGGACATGGTTGCTTACAGGTAACAGCGAATTGAACGATAAAACGCGTGGCGAAAAAGATGTCAAGACTCTGGCGCAGGATGTTATCATCTACCTCTCTACTTACCTGAAAGCGCAAATAGGTGCAGTATACCTGATGGAAAACGGGCAACTGACCCTTGCAGGAAGTTATGCTTTTCAACAATTTAAGGAAAATGCAAACTCATTTAAGCCCGGCCAGGGGTTAGTTGGCCAGGCGGCTTTAGAAAAGAAAGCAATTTTATTTAGTGAAATCCCGGATGATTATATAAGAATAAATTCAGGGCTTGGCAACTCTATCCCTAAAAGCATCATCGTATTTCCTCTTTTATATGACGGAGAAGTAAGAGGCGTTATAGAAATAGGCGCGGCACGTGAATTTTCTGACCTCGATCTGCAGTTTCTGAATATGGTAGGGGAAAATGTTGCTATTGCATTCAATGCGGCAGTATCAAGAACAAAGTTAAAAGAGCTTTTGGAAGAAACACAGCAGCAGGCGGAAGAGTTGGAGTCGCAGCAGGAGGAGTTAAAACAATCCAACGAGGAATTGCATGAAAAAACAGAAATGCTTGAAAGATCTGAAGCAGAGTTAAAAACCCAACAGGAAGAGTTGCAGCAAACGAATGAAGAACTCGAAGAGAAAGCCAGCCTGCTGGAAGAACAAAAAGAAAAATTGGAAAATGCGAAGATGGACATTGAAAATAAAGCACGGGAACTGGAGGCTACCAGCAGGTATAAATCTGAATTCCTAGCTAACATGTCACATGAACTTCGTACTCCGCTAAATAGTATTCTCATACTTTCCCAGTTGCTTTCCGAAAATAAAAGCAAAATGTTGGGAGAAAAAGAAATGGAATTTGCAAAAAATATATACAATTCAGGAGCTGATCTGCTTAACCTCATTAATGAAATTCTGGATCTATCAAAAGTAGAATCAGGAAAAATAGAACTCGATATTGACGACGTTGCATTTACCGAAATAGATACCGAAGTCAATTCCATGTTTTCCGAAGTGGCGAAAAATAAATCCATTGATTTTACTGTTAGTCATAACGAGGGAACGATAAAATCTTTAACAACCGACAAGCAGCGGCTGGAACAGATCCTGAGAAATCTTTTATCCAATGCTTTCAAGTTTACGCCAAATGAAGGTAAAGTTACCCTGAGCATTTATAAAGCAGCGTCAAACATTCCTTATAAAAACTCAAAACTCTACGACATTCCAACACTTATTGCCTTTACTGTATCAGATACGGGAATTGGTATTCCCAGGGGAAAACTTGGAATCGTGTTTGAAGCTTTTCAGCAGGCAGATGGTTCTACAAAAAGGCAATATGGTGGTACAGGTCTTGGCCTGTCCATAAGCCGCGAACTTGCTAATGCACTTGGCGGAGAAATTCATGTAGAAAGTGAAGAAGGTAGTGGCAGCAGGTTTACCCTTTATTTGCCTTTGCAGTTTGATGCTTCCATTATGGCCCCTATTGAGCGACAGGTAGAAGTAAAAGAAAAAAATCAAATTTTATCAAGACAAAGCAGAATAGAGAAATTTCCAGTGGCCGAAGGTGAAGTGAATGACGACCGATATTCCATTAATGAAAATGATAAGGTAATTCTTATAATGGAAGATGATATTGAATTCTCCCAAATACTTCTTGACTTTGTGAGAGAGCGAAATTACAAAGGCATAGTCGCTGCCCAGGGTAATACCGGTTTAAGTTATGCAAGGCACTATAAACCTGATGCTATACTCCTGGATATGAAATTACCGGTAATGGAAGGAACGGAGGTGTTGAGGCATTTAAAGAATGACCCCGATTTGCGGCATGTTCCCGTTCAGGTTATCTCAGGCTACGACAGGAGAAAAGAAGGACTGGAGCTTGGGGCCTTTGATTTTATCCGGAAGCCGGTATCTAAGAATGATCTCAAAAAGACTTTTGATAAAATAGAAGACTTTGTGAGTAAAAAACTCAAAAAGCTTTTAATAGTCGAAGACAATAATCAACAAAACAAGGCTATAAGAGAATTGATAGGCAACGGCGACGTGAAATCTTTCTCGGCATATTCCGGCAAAGAAGCCTTTGACATGATGAGCAAGGGAAAATACGATTGTGTAATCGTTGACCTGGGATTGCCTGATATGCTTGGCTTTGATCTGTTGGAAAAAATAAAGACAGATAATAAATTGAATAAAGTTCCCATAATCATTTATACGGGGAAAGATCTGTCAAAAGAAGAGAATGCCAGGTTGATGAAGTTTGCGAACACTATTGTACTTAAGACTGCTGATTCGCAAGAACGGTTGCTGGATGAAACAATGCTTTTTCTTCACAGGGTAGAATCGAGGTTGCCGAAGGAAAAGCAAAATATTATCCGGAGACTTCATAAAACCGATGAAGTGCTGATGCATAGAAAGGTCTTGGTAGTGGATGATGATATAAGAAATATTTATTCACTCACCAATGCGCTCGAAGAGGAAGGCATGAACTGCATCACCGCCGACAACGGAAAATCTGCAGTAAATGTGCTGAAAGAAAATCCTGAAATTGAGATCGTGCTTATGGACGTTATGATGCCCGAAATGGATGGTTACGAAGCAACCAAAGAAATCAGGAGTATTGGAAAGTTTAGCAATTTGCCCGTTATTGCCCTAACTGCCAAGGCTATGAAGGGCGATAGGGAAAAATGTCTTGCGGCAGGCATGTCAGATTATATCGCCAAACCAGTGAATATTGACCAGCTTTTATCGCTCATGCGGGTTTGGTTGTATCGGTAAATAAATTATTACCGGGTTGCTATTTATAGAACACCTAATGTGATCACAATATGAATTTCGATGATAAAGAATTTAAGGAATTGCTCGAATCCATCAATTTTGTTTACGGATATGATTTTAGAGATTATTCTGAAGCATCAGTTAAACGAAGAATAGACCATTTTATGAATACCAGGAAAATAACAAAATTGGATCAACTGGGTAAACTGGTTTTGCAGAATGAAAAGCTATTTGAAGAATTTATCCAGGAAATTTCTGTAACGGTTACTGAAATGTTCCGGGATCCTGCTTTTTATAAAAGCATGAGACAAAATGTAATGAGGCGGCTGGCAACCTATCCTTTTATAAAAATTTGGATTGCCGGATGTGCCACCGGTGAAGAGGTGTATTCCATAGCTATTCTTCTACAGGAAGAAGGACTCCTGAACCGGTCCGTAATTTATGCCACCGACATCAACCAAAGGTCTTTACAGACTGCAAAAGACGGGGTTTATCCTCTTGCAAATATGAAAACTTATACCGCCAATTATCAAAAGGCAGGAGGTACTAAATCATTTTCGCAATATTATATGGCAAAATTTGATTCGGTCATTTTTGATAAATCATTAAAACAGAACATTGTTTTTTCACCGCACAATCTTGCCATTGACAAGTCCTTTAATGAATTTCAACTGATCATGTGCCGGAACGTGCTTATCTATTTTAATCAACAACTTCAAAACAAGGTCATCAACTTGTTTTATGAGAGTTTATGCCCTTTTGGTTTTCTTGGATTGGGAAACAAAGAATCACTATTATTTTCAGAAAAGAAAAAATGTTTTGAAGAAGTTGAGCGCAGGGAAAAACTATTTATTAAAACCCAATAAACCTTTCTCAAAAAAGAAATTGAAGATAGAAAGAAAATACAAGGCTATTGTTTTAGGCGCATCAGCCGGAGGATTGCATGCTCTTTCTTTCCTGCTGAAACAACTTCCTCCAGGCTATCCGATTCCTCTTTTAATAGTTCAGCACCGCTCCAAAGATCAACGGGATTTATTTGAAGAAGTACTGCAAAACAAATGCAAAATAAAAATAAAACAGGCAGATGAAAAGGAGATGATACAGGAAGGCTGTGTTTACACAGCCCCTCCCGACTACCATCTGTTGGTTGAAAACGACAGGACATTTTCATTATCGGCAGATGACCTGGTGCTTTACAGCAGGCCTTCCATAGACGTGTTGTTTGAATCGGCGGCAGTAGTGTACCGGGATAAATTGATCGGCATCATTCTTACCGGGGCAAACAGCGATGGTGCTTCCGGAATTTCGATGATTAAAAAATACGGCGGACTAACGATCGCACAATCTCCCGCAGAAGCCGAGTTCCCTTTTATGCCCAATGCATCCATCCAAACACAAAGCATACAACATATCTGGACCCTTTTAGAAATCCAGCAATTTTTACTAAAACTTACTGACTGATAAAAATGGAAAAAAAAGGAAAAGAAGTAATTTTAATTGTTGACGATAAACCCGCCAATATTCTTGCGTTGGAAAGTTTGTTGACAACCAGCGACAGATCGCTGCTAAGCGCAACGAATGGCACGGATGCTTTGCAAATTGCCCTCAATACCCATGTTGATCTTATTATTCTTGATGTGCGGATGCCGGATATGGACGGCTTTGAAGTTGCCCAGATTCTGAAATCAAACAAAAGAACGAAGAACATACCCATCATTTTCGCTACCGCCGAAAGTAAGGAACATAAATTTATAATGAAGGGATACGATGAAGGTGCTACCGATTATTTATTCAAGCCGCTTAATCCTGAAATAGTAAAAGCAAAAGTTGCCGTATTGCTGAAAATTCAATTACAGCAAAAAGAACTGGTCGAAAAAAATATTTCCCTTCAAAAAAGCGCACTGCTTATTAATAACTCCGCCGATATAATCGGTATCATCGATGCTTCGACATTCAGGATAGAAGAAATTAATAATGCTTTTACAAAGATTCTTGGATATACACTGGAAGAAACCAAAGAAACTCCATTAACGTTTTTTCTTAGTAATGAAGACAGGATCATGGTGCAGGAACTAAGCAAACAGGGTAAAGAAACATTGTCTTTTGAAACCCGTGTCTATTGCAGTGACAGGAGCATAAAATGGCTGCAGTGGAATGTGGTTGCCCGTTATGGAAAATGGTTTGCGAATGCCAGGGATATAACGAGAATAAAAGAAGTGGAAAAAATCAGGAATTATATTAATGCCGTCGTAAAACAATCCCATGATGCCGTTTATATTCATGACAGGGAAGGCAAAATAATTTCATGGAACGGGGGTGCTGAAAAAATTTACAGTTATACAGAAAAAGAGGCGCTGAAAATGAAAATATGGAATATTGTTCCCGGATATCTTCAGGCGGAAACAGGTGAGCTTATTAATAAAATTATTCGAGGGATAAAGATCCATGAACTTGAAACCAGGCGTATAACCAGGCATGGAAAGCTGATTGATATTTTATTTTCCGCTTCCTTGCTAACGGGCGACGGCAATGATGATCTATCAATTGCTGTTACCGAGAGAGATGTTACTCAGGAAAAAATTGCTGATGAGCAAATTAAAGAAAGCGAAAAAAGGTTCAGGAATCTTTTTGAATATGCCCCTTATCCTATGTGGGTATACGATGCAAACAATCTTAACTTCCTCGAAGTAAACCTCACTTCCACCAAACTATACGGGTATTCAAGGGATGAATTTCTTTCCATGAAAATTACTGATATCCGGCCCGAAAAGGAAGTTCAAAAATTGATGGAAGACCTTAATCAAGAAGTCCGTGAAGAGCATTCTTCCAGTATATGGAAACATCGCTTGCGTAATAACCAGGTAATTGACGTGGAAATCACTTCTCATACACTCAACTTCAAAGGCCAAAAGGCAGTTTTAGTAATTTCAAAAGACATCACCGGGCAAAAAAAAGCTGAAGAACAAATCAGGCAATTGAATGCTGAATTACAGATGAATGTGAAGCAGCTTGAAACGACCAACAAAGAGTTGGAATCATTTTCCTATTCGGTATCACATGATTTAAGGGCTCCGCTCCGCGCATTGAACGGCTATTCCAAAATGATTGAAGAAGATTATCAATCCGTACTGGATGATGAGGCAAAAAGATTATTGAGGAATATTCAATCCAATGCTCTAAATATGGGTACCCTTATTGATGATCTTTTGGAATTTTCCAGGTTGGGCCGGAAGGCGGTGCAAAAGTCGAAAATTAATAATGCAGCACTGGTGAATAACATTTTGAAAGAGATTAGCGTTTCCCAAAAACACAATGCCGTAATACAAATTGATTCTCTTGCTCCTGCAGATGCAGATTATAGCTTACTAAGCCAGGTATGGATAAACCTTATTTCAAATGCTATAAAATATTCCTCAAAAAAAGAAACGCCAAAAGTGCAGATTAGTTCGAAAGAAAATGAGAATGAAATTATTTTTTTTGTTAAGGACAATGGAGCGGGATTCAACATGAGCTATGCTGATAAACTTTTTGGAGTATTCCAGCGGCTGCACAGTACTGCGCAATTTGAAGGCACAGGTATAGGGCTGGCAATAGTTCAGCGCATTATTACAAAACACGGAGGCAGAGTGTGGGCCGAAGCGAAAGAAGGTGAAGGAGCTACATTTTATTTCACGTTGCCAAAATAAAAAGGAAGCCTTTAATCCTAACATATCATCCCGTCATTTGATACGTTTAAATTGTTAGCGGTACTATTTCAAATTGCAATTACTAGTCGCCTCCGATACAGAAACACAACGCGCTAATATTTTTCATTATTGAATTCATGAGGGCTAATACAGAAGCCACAAATATGACATTGGTCAATAAACTTTTATTTTTTTATATTTACTATGCCGACAACGGCAAGCATACCCTTCTTTCAGGAAATCACTTTCCTGGGAGAAGGGTTATACAGAAGGTGGCTACAACAAACCTGATCCTTTATGTTTATCACATTACAGTTCCCCCTGTTTGATTACAGGTACATCAAGGCCCAGCCTAACAGAACAGACAGGCCCGACTGGCCAGAACCTGGCGACAATGACCGCATCCGTTATTTTGGAGAAATTTTCGGCCGCAATAAGCCCTACCTCGGGCCGTGGGACGATGAAAAAAAATACTGTAATGCCCGCAGTGTGATAAATCTTTGCGGCATGGGCGAAGAACATTTCTACAAAAAGTTTTTCAACAGCCCTGCACAAACCCGCATCCTGTTCAGGAGGTTTCAGTCGGATGGAAAATGCATGGCTAAATTTGAGGTTGGCCTTAACGACAATTTTGAACACGATCCCGCTCTTCAAAATGCCGATGCCGCTACTACAGCCGCCGCCATTGATCAACAGATACAGCAGTACCTGCTTTGCCCGGTAAAAATTAAAATAGGCAACCGCCTCTCGCAATACGTGCCGTTGGCCGATGCCGGTGACGAACTCAACAGCGCCTACTATTGGGCAACACAAAAGGGTAAAAAATCTTTCACCCTGCAGGATATACGGCATGAAGCAGAAAGCTGCGAGCCGGTGCTGCTGCTACAGCTTGATGTGTCAAAAATTGATGCAAGCGCCATGCAGCTTCAGCATGTAGATGTACCGGGACTGCCGGCTAACGGTATGCAGCTCTTTTGCCGTTATACCTCCTATCGTATTGGCCCCCGGAGTTATAATTTGAAAACATGGGTCATTGCTACCAACAACGATTATGATAAAAACCCTATACTGCCGGGTGATTTTGAATTTTACAATAAAACCCTGCGCTACCTCCGCATTAACCTGCTGCGCATTCATGTAGAGATCATCCTGCAGAAGAAACTGCTGGAGGCATTCAGCCGTGCGGGCACAGCCGTTGTTTTACAGGATCCTGCAACCCGGGACCGGCTGTACCTGTACCTGCACAAAATATGGCTGAACCTCTCCGGCATCAAGCGGAATAAACTGCCACAGGAAAAACTTGTGCAAACCGCCTTCAGCCTCGATGCTTCTTATTTTGGCTCAGCAAGCATAGATGAACAGATGAATGTATTGACTGATTATAAAGAATGGCTGAAAACTCCCGGTGTAAATGATAAAAACGGTCAGGTAGAAAAATATGTGGAAGATAACACCGCGGAACTGCAGCAAAAAAAAGTTGCGGCTGCAAACGAAATAACAGTTTTTATATCCTACAATCATGCCGATGAAGCAACCGCCGTATTGCTAAAACAAAAACTGCTGGACAATAATATACAGGTGATACTTGACTCCGCCTCGATGCGGGCGGGTACTAAAATTGAAGATTTTATAAAAGACAGTATTGAAAACTCCAATGCCACTTTATCGATCGTATCGGTTGCAAGCCTCACCTCAGGCTGGGTAAGTATTGAAACAGAAAAAACGCTCAACTTTAAGGAGTTTTTTGATGAGAAAAAATTTATTGCCTGCTACCTCGACAAGGAGTTTTTTGAAATA
>JBKJRY010000122.1:0-24077 GCA_046593045.1 Chitinophagaceae bacterium
TACAAACGTTTACTTTGGTGCGGAGGGCTTCAGACTGGAAGGAGATTTAGCAATGAATGGTAACACTGATGAAAAATCAAACAAGATCGTTTGTATATATCGTTCATCATTGCGCAAGGAATTTTTCCTGGATGACGTTGCATATGTAAAATTCTCTCATCACATTGGTAAATTTCCTTGCGTAATGATCGCTCCAGATGATATTGAAATGATTACAGGAGGCAGCGAGGAAAGACGAAAATTCCTGGATACACTTATAAGCCAGGTAGATACTGAATACCTGCAGCAACTGATTACATATAATAAGGTAATCCAGCAACGAAATAGTTTTTTAAAAAATGACGTTTCACCTTCATTTGATAAACAACTCCTCGAAGCCCTGGATGCACAACTGCTGGCTCCTGCCAAATATATTTTTGAAACAAGACTAAGGTTTACAAAGTTGCTAATACCGCTTATTCGGAAATTTTACCACGAAATATCCGGCAATGAAGAAGTTGTTTCCGTTGAGTATAACAGCCAGTTGCAGGAAGGTGATTTTTTTTTACTGCTTGTTTCATCAAGGCAAAAAGATATTCTTACACAACGAACAAATACAGGCATTCATAAAGATGACCTGACTTTTCTATTGAATGAAAATACTTTTAAAGCAACTGCCTCACAGGGTCAACGGAAGAGTTTATTATTTGCATGCAAACTTGCAGAATTTGAAATGTTACTTTCAATAAATAAGACACCTCCGCTGCTATTGTTGGATGATGTGTTTGAAAAACTAGACGAAGAGCGTATGAAAAACTTATTGGAATACGTTTGCAAAAAAAATAACGGGCAGGTTTTTATTACTGATACGCATCGTGAAAGGCTGGAAGCCGCATTAGCTGAATTTGGGAAACAGGTTCAGATAATACTGCTAAATTGAATATGTTCATTTTCAAATGGTTTTATTTTAACTTACGTGATAATCTTTTCCAGTTGTTTTGCCGTACATGCTTAGGCTTGTGCATTCCCTATAATGACTCAAAAACGAAACATAGTAATAATTGGCAACGGCATCGCCGGTATTACTTGTGCGAGAAATATCCGCAAAAAATCCAGGGACAACATTACCATCATTTCATCTGAATCAAAACACTTTTTTTCCCGTACAGCGCTCATGTATGTTTACATGGGCCACATGAAATATGATAATATAAAGCCTTATGAAGACTGGTTCTGGGAGAAAAATAATTTGAATCTTGTTCACGACCATGTAATAAAAGTAGATACAAAATCAAAATTCCTGGAGATGGCTAATGGAGGAATTACAAGGTACGATATATTGATTATTGCCACCGGCAGCAAAACAAAAAAATATGGATGGCCGGGACAAGATATCGAAGGTATTTGTGGCCTTTATAGTTTGCAGGATATTGAAACGATAAAAAATAATACCCTGAATACCAGAAGTGCGGTGATCGTTGGGGGCGGCCTTATAGGCGTGGAACTTGCTGAGATGCTCCACTCAAAAAAAATTGATGTCACTTTTTTGATCAGAGAAAAAAATTTCTGGGACAGGATTCTTCCATTTGAAGAGGCTCAGATGATCGGTAATCATATAGAGCAACATGGAATTAAAATGTTTTATGAAACAGAACTTAAAGAGTTCATTTCGGGAAATGATGGAAAAGTAAAATCAGTTATCACAAACAAAGGAGACGAGATTCCATGTGGCTTTGCAGGTATAACAACAGGTGTAGAACCAAACATTGATTTTTTACGTGACAGCGACATTGAAATAGACATTGGTGTTTTAATTGATCAAAGTTTTGAAACTACTGTGCCTGGTGTATATGCAATCGGTGACTGTGCGCAATTTATAAATCCTGTAAAAAACAGGAAACCCATTGAACAGGTCTGGTACACTGCCCGCATGCACGGAGAAACACTTGCCCAAACATTATGCGAAAAAAAGACGGCATATAATCCCGGCCCCTGGTTTAACTCTGCAAAATTTTTCAATATCGAGTATCAAACTTATGGTGATGTATTACCAAAGTTGTCAAAAGATGAAAAACAGTTTTTCTGGAAGCATCCTCAGAAAGAGATTTTGATTCGTTTTGCATTTGATGGCATAACGAATATATGTAGGGGAGTCAATTCATTTGGTATTAGGCTACGGCATGAAATGTTTGATAAATGGCTTTCTGAAAGGAAGACTGTCAATTATGTTATAGATAATTTACACCTTGCTAATTTCGATCCGGAGTTCTTTGAAAGGCATGAAAAGAAAATAAAAGAATCATTTTATTTACAACATTCAGAATTACAAAACTAAAGTACTATGAACGATTCAATCTCGTTATCGCTCGCAGAGCATCCAAAAGGTGGAATAATTCAAAAGATAGCTGTAGCAATGGTCGCATTGTCATTTTTATTTTTCATTATTATTTGTTTAAACGGCGGCCTGGTAAATAATACAATGAAATTATTCTGCACATTTATATTGGGTGCGGCCGGTGGAGTTCTGTATACGCTTCCGTTGTTCCGGGAGAAAGCAGGAATAAAAAACAATAACATATTTTTTGATAAAATGACATCCCGTGGCATTCAGGCATTTGCCCTGGGAATATTACTTACAGGATTTTATGTGTTGCTATACTGGTTTCCACAGTCATTATCAGGCATGATAACGGCCATGGATCCAATTAGTGAATGGCTGAGAAATGAACCGGCGGATCAATGGTTCTTATATGGAAGCATGTACACGATGGCTATATTAGTGATGGGCGTTCGTTTCATTGCAAAATACAGGCACAGCCGCTACCAGGTAATAAGAACAATATCTGTAATGTTTTTCCAACTTGGTTTTGCTTTTCTTATTCCTGCTTTTCTGAAAATGCTTAACAAACCGGAATTTTATTTTTCTTATTTCTGGCCATTAAAATATGATTACTTATTTCCGGGTACCGTATACGATCTTATGGCCACAGGAGGTCTTGGAGTTTTTATGGTGTTTTGGGGGGCAGTCTTGACGTTTATTGCAACACCCCTGCTTACTTATAAATATGGAAAACGCTGGTATTGCTCCTGGGTTTGTGGCTGTGGCGGCCTCGCTGAAACAATGGGAGACCCTTACAGGCACCTGTCAAACAAATCCTTAAAAGCATGGAAGATTGAAAGAATTAGCATCTACAGTGTACTGGTGCTGGTTACCATTACAACTTTATTACTTTGGATAAATTCAGCTTATAAAGGTGCAATACTTGGAATCGTTTCCGGAGGCTTTGCACAGTTCTACGGATTTTTTATTGGGTCAATATTTGCAGGTGTTGTTGGCACCGGCTTCTACCCTATTTTCGGCAACAGGGTTTGGTGTCGCTTTGGTTGCCCCATGGCAGCAATTCTTGGAATCTTTCAAAAATTTAAATCGAGGTTTCGCATTACTACAAATGGTGGCCAATGCATTTCATGCGGCAACTGCTCAACGTATTGCGAAATGGGCATAGATGTAAAATGGTATGCACAGCGTGGACAAAATATTGTGCGAGCCTCATGTGTAGGTTGTGGCGTATGTTCATCAGTTTGTCCACGTGGCGTATTGAATCTTGAAAACCTGGATGATTCAAACAGGGTAAATGATAACCCGATCATCATTGGAAATAAAGGCATAGAAGTTAAGTTGTAAATTTGCTATAAAAATGGTTGCCTCAGGAATTTTAAATGTGTTGATGATTGTAGTGCTGGTTTTATACGTCCTTGCCCTGTTTTTTCTATTTTTATATAGCATATCCCAGGCCTTTCTTGTTGCAAAATATATGATAGCCAAAAGAAGGAAGCAGCAAAATCTTTCTCCGCTTGCAGATGAATTTCTTCCAATGGTAACTATCCAACTGCCGGTATATAATGAAAAGTATGTAGTAGAAAGATTGATTGATGCGGCCGTGAATATTGAATATCCTTCCTATAAAAAGGAAATTCAAATATTGGATGATTCCACGGATGAAACAAGTGAACTAATTGCAAATAAAATTGAAGCCTATCGGAAAAGAGGAATTGAAATTATACACATACGCCGCTCCGTTAGAAATGGTTTCAAAGCTGGTGCGCTAAAAAATGCACTAGGTAGTGCGACAGGTGACTTCATAGCCATCTTCGACGCGGATTTTATTCCTCCGACAAACTTTTTGATAAAAGCTTTGCCCTATTTTAACGATAAAAACTCCGGCATGGTACAAACCCGCTGGGAACACATCAACCGTAATTATTCCTTACTTACCGACCTCCAGGCATTTGGACTGGATGCACATTTTCGCGTAGAACAAGTTGGGCGTAATGCAGGAAATTGTTTCATGAATTTTAATGGCACAGGTGGTATCTGGCGAAAAGAATGCATTATTGATGCAGGCAACTGGGAATCGGATACACTTACTGAGGATCTTGATCTTAGTTACCGTGCACAATTAAAAGGGTGGAAATTTATTTACATGGAAGATGTTGCATCTCTTGCGGAATTACCTCCCGTTATGAGTGCACTAAAGTCTCAGCAGTACAGGTGGACAAAAGGCGGAGCTGAAACTGCGCGCAAGCATATTGGAAATATTTTAAGAAGTAAATTCCCTTTTTTAGTTAAATGGCAAGCTTTAGCTCATTTACTAAACAGTGCGGTTTTTATTAGTATCATTCTTTGCGCATTACTTAGCGTACCCATGCTATTTATAAAGCAGGCATGGCCTCAGCTTGAGGTATTTTACAGGAGCGGCTATTTATTTGTTATAAGCTTTGCAATAATTTCTGCTTCCTACTTTGTTACCTGTGTTTTTAATGCGGATAAAAAAGGACAAGCAGTTTTGTATTTTATGAAATCATTCCCACTATTTCTTACCATGTCTCTGGGGCTCTCTCTGCATCATGCAATTGCAGTTGTTGAAGGGTATGCAGGTAAAAAAACACCATTTATTCGTACTCCAAAATTTAATATTAAAGACGGTAGGAAGTTAAAAGAAAATAATTACTCTCTTCCCTCTGTCACAATTCTTTCAATCTTAGAAGGACTCATTGCTATTTATTTTATGGGTGCAATTTATTTTGGATTTAAATTTCATGATTATGGATTGATGATTTTTCATTGCATGTCAGCGGTTGGCTTTTCCATGGTGTTTTATTATTCTTTTATTTCAACTATATCTTTCGCAAATATTCTAAAGAAAAAGCAAATTAGTTGAAAGCAGAAAATCCTCCTGTGATCGTTGTGATAATTCCTGCTTTTAACGAAGAAGGTGCGATTCCCCTGGTAATTAAGGAAATTCCTTCCTTCGTGACAGAAGTTGTTGTGGTAAATAATGCATCGAATGATGATACAAGTGGTGCCGCAAATCGTGCTGGTGCAACCGTTATTAATGAACAAAGACCCGGCTATGGCCAGGCATGTCTTAAAGGTATTGAATATGTAAAAAAAATGAATCCTCCACCAGACATTATTGTTTTCCTGGATGGAGATCATTCTGATTTCCCGGAAGAGATGCCTTTATTGATTAATAAAATTACAATTGATGATTGTGATCTTGTAATTGGTTCAAGAGCACTTGGTGTAAAAGAAAAAGGCTCTATGACTTTTACCCAGTTATTTGGAAATTGGCTTGCATCAGGTTTATTAAATTTACTTTATAAAGTAAAATACACTGACCTTGGCCCTTTTAGGGCGGTGAAATTTGACAGCCTTTTAAAAATGGAGATGAAGGATACCAATTACGGATGGACCGTGGAAATGCAATTAAAAGCAGCCAGGCTAAAGATGAAAATTGAGGAGGTGCCCGTCAGGTATCGTAAAAGAATTGGCTTTTCGAAAATAAGTGGAACCGTGAAAGGAACTGTGCTGGCGGGATATAAAATTATTACAACTATTTTTAAATACCTGTAGGCTGTTTTCATATTTTGAAATGATCCTATCTAAAAAATTTACAGGTGTTATCGCGATGCTGCTAATGATAACGGCATTTATAATCACAGGCTATTTTATTGAAAGACCATCGTTTATTTTTTTTATAATTACTGCCGGCATTTCTTTTGCCTGCTTTCTGCTATTATTAAAAGATGAATCATTTTCGTTAAAACAATTGGTCTACTTTGCTATTGTATGCAGGGCTGTTTTTATCTTTTCCATTCCGGTTCTTAGTGATGATTATTTTCGCTTTTTGTGGGATGGACAATTGACAAATATGGGTATTAATCCCTTCCTGGCATTGCCGGCTGAGTTAATTCAACAACAGGATCCTGGCAATAGTGATATGATGCCATTCCTGTTTGCACACATGAATTCCCCAAATTATTTTAGTGTATATCCTACAGTTATGCAAGGATGCTTTTCCGTGGCTACATGGCTTTTTCCGCACTCTGTTAAAAGCCCCATAATTATTTTACATTTCATCATACTTCTGGCCGAATTGGGATCCATCTACTTTGGATTGAAAATTTTGAAAATCCTAAAACTTCCAGCCAAAAATATTCTTTGGTATGCGCTTAATCCTCTTATAATAATTGAGCTCACCGGCAATTTACACTTCGAAGCATTGATGATATTTTTTTGCGCGGCATCATTTTACTTTTTCATGAAAAATAAGATGGTAGCTGCAGGAATATTTTTAAGCTTAGCCATTGCAACAAAATTACTTCCGCTGGTATTTATTCCATTTTATTTGAAGTATGTAGAAGGCAAAAGTCAACGGCTATTTCTGGCAAGTATTTTTATTAGTTGCGCGATATTGTTTATTCCTTTTTTAAACCCGGCTTTTATAAATCATTTTTTACAAAGTATAGGACTTTATTTTTATTCATTTGAGTTTAATGGAAGTATTTATAAAGTTTTGAAATGGATGGGGTATTTGCTTACTGGTAAGAATATAATGGCATTTTCTGCGGCCTTGCTCCCTCTCGTAACGTTGATAATCATTTATAAGATTTACCGACTGCGAAATAAAAATTTCAATAAATTATTTTTTCAATCTCTATTATTTTCACTTACAACTTACTTTGCACTCTCTCCTATTATTCATCCCTGGTACATAACCAGTCTTGTTTTCATAAATGTTTTTTTGAATTATAAATTTATATACCTGTGGTCTGCCTCAATACTACTCTCCTATTTTGCATACCGGCAAATTCCATATGCTGAAAGCACACTAATTAGTATGCTCCAATATGTTCCCGTAATCATTTTAATGATATTTGAGTTAAAAAAATCTTCACCAATTGCCGGATAGAAATTGAAAATGCTTTTGTAGTATCTTTAATATATGGCTGAATTTACCATCGGAGAAGCATTAAAAGAATTCCTCAAAAAGAGCAGGTTAAAAGGAGGCGTTCAGGCATTGCAGATTGAAGAGATATGGGAAAAACTAATGGGGAAAACCATTGCACGTTATACAGATAAAATTGAAATCATAAATTCCACTCTTTTTATTTCATCCACTGTCGCTCCTTTAAAAAATGAACTTTTATATCAAAAGGAAAAAATAATAGAAAGAGTAAATGAAGCGCTTGGCGAGAAAGTAATTAAAGATGTGGTGATAAGATGAGATTCTCGGAAATAGCAATTGTTTTTGCGTTATACTTTCGAGTAATTTTGTAGTCAATTAAAAACATACAATGAATAGATTTAAGTTATTTACCGTGCTGATTGCTGGAATTTTTTCAATACAATTGTCCTTTGCCCAGGCAACGATAAAGGAGGAAACTGTGGAAGTGTATGGCAATTGCGGCATGTGCAAAAAAACTATTGAATCAAGCGCTAAATCAGCGGGTGCTTCTTTTGCAAACTGGAATTCTAAAACCAGGCAACTAAACATTAGTTATGATTCTACCATAACCAGTGGCTTTAAAATACAGGAAGCGGTTGCAAATTCCGGTTATGATACAAATGACTTCAAAGGAAGTGATGGCGCCTACAACCACTTACCTGATTGTTGTAAATATGATCGCAAGCAGCTTGCAAATCCCAAAAAATAAATAGGTCGGAGATCGCATGAATGATAAAATTCTATGATGGTTTGCTTACCAGTTCAACTTCTGCAACCGGGCTAAATAGAAAAAGCTTTCCCGTAATATTGTCTTTGCAGACAAACCTCTTTCGCATTTTATTACCTTTGGTAAAAGTTTTACCGCCTTTCACTTTGAAAATGCAGTTCGGAGGCAATTCTTCGACCAGATAAATTCCAGGTTTGTGAGGATCGTACTTTCTTAATATTCTCAGCAACGCTACCTCCGCACACGAGCTGGCAGCAGGATTTTTCAGGCTTTTCAATAGTTCCTGCTCAATGTCTTCCGGGAATATTTTTTTTGCAATAAAACCCGCCAATATCTGGCCGAATTCTCTTTTCCATTCTATACCGTGAGGCTGAATGGGATTGTTGTATTTTTCGTAAGCCACAAGGTGCCCGAGCTCATGTAACAATGTTATAAGAAATGAATATTTATTAAGATTGCCATTTACACTTATCCGGTGATTTTTATTCGCAAGCCTGTTACGATAATCACCGAGAATACTTTTTCGTTCACGGGTTACCGTCAGGTGTACTTTAAAATCTGTAAGGTATTTTGCGACATCTTCAAACGAACCTTCAGGCAGGTATATACTTAGTTGTTGAAGTGCTGATTCTTTCTTAGGCATCCGGCTTTTTACGCAAAATTTTTATTAATTGTTTCACTTCAATCGCTGCATATAAAAAATACAGCCCCATACATGTAAATAAAGATGGCTTGTTCACTTTTCCTTTAGTTAAAAAAACATATACTAACACAGCCATTGCAATTATAAATAATTTCATTAGCAGCGCCCCATATATTCCTCTCATAAAAGCATTGGTGTTTGCAGAACTGAGGCCCCGAACCTGGATGAAAAAACCTAAAAGGCTTAAAGCGAATAACAAACTATTTGCAATTATCAAAAATTTAATATCAAAACCCCTTGACTCAAGAAAAGGCTTAAAAACAACTACAATCGCTGTAAGAAAAGCAAACAATAAAAGCAGAGGCACAAAATTCTTAGACATATTGACTTTATTTCTTTATTGATGTTTCCCTGAAAAGCCTGTATAAAAGTCCGCAAATAATCGCCAGGGGAAGCAGCCACACAAAGAGCGGAAAAGAAAAATTTAGCCATTTATCTGCTTTCAATCCGAGAAATACTCCCAAAGCAATACTTACTAAAAATTGCATGGAAAGCCCTGCATACCGCATCAGTTGCTTTTTACTTTCGTTTGGTGGATTCATTAATAAATATATAAGGTAATCAATCCCTGCTTTTTTCTATATTTTTTAACTTAAGCGTGACCGTATCACGCGGTACTACATTACCTTTTAAAACTTTTTCTATAGTATTAATATAATGTTGTTTTTTTAAAAGGCTTTGTTCTATTGAATCAGCCCTTACCTTAAGCAATTCATACTCTTTTGCCTTTCGAGCCTCCCCATAACCGGGGATATATAATTTAAGAGGCGTAAACATAATTAAAGCCACTGTAAGCCCCACCAGTACGACAAAGAGAGTACTCAGACCCAGATATATGCTAATTCTGTTAAGTTTAAAAGCTGCTACTTCTTCAAATGAATCTTCATTAATAAGTACAAGCCTGTAACGGTTTCTAAGCCGTTTCAAAGATGTGTTGCCTCCGGGCAAAGCCATAATAATTTTTTAGCTTGTTAAAAATACTGTACCTCATTCATTAAAAGGCATAATAAGCTTAAAATAACCGTATTTTTAAAATATTTTTGTGGATTGGAAGTTAATAGAAATATATTCTTCTTCGACACCAGTACTTCTGTAAAACTCGTAAAATTCATGAACACCCGGATTGCCAAGGCTTTTTCCATACTATTTCTTTCTTTGTCCTATTTTCTACCTCTTCACGCGCAATTGGGAAAAATAACTATTGACCTTGAAAAGGATAAGCCTCAAAAGTTCAAGACTAAGAAACTTAAGTCAGAAAAAACCGGCGAAAAAAAATTTACGGTTCCCAGGAGGTTCATACAAAATACTGTGAGTCACTATAATTATTTTTTTAATGGCAATAATAAAATAAATGCGGTTATTGAACGAGCCCGATTGTCAGCTAAGGATGATTATACCAAATTGCTTCCTTTTTATAGTTATTCACTCACTAACACGGCTTCCCAAAGTACCGAACTTGATTCAGTGATTTACAAAGCTACTGCAGGTGTCTTATTACACGATCTCAGGAGCGACTGGGTTGATAATTTATACCTATTAATAGGAAAGGCGTACTACCTGCGCCAGGATTTTGATTCTGCTTCGATGACATTTCAGTTTATTAATTATAATCTTTATCCGAGAAAGAAAAAAGATGCCGATGATCAACTGATAGTTGGTTCTAATGATAATGGCGCAAATAAGGCGATGAGCATTTCAAGTAAAGAAGACCGTAATATAATACAGAAAGCTTTCTCAAGGCCGCCAAGCCGAAACGATGCGCTTGTTTGGCAAATACGCACATTAATTGATATGCAGGAATACGGGGAAGCCGCAGGCTTAATAAATACACTGGAAAATGATCCTGTTTTTCCCGGTCGTCTTGATCCTCCACTGGAAGAGGTGAGCGCTTATTGGTTTTACAACCAGCAGATGTATGACAGTACTATTGTTCATCTTGAAAATTCGCTCCCAAATACAATTGATAATGAAGACAGGGCACGCCGCGAGTTCCTGCTTGCACAACTCAATGAAAAAAACAGGAACCTTGAAGAAGCATCTGGTTATTATGATAAAGCGATACACCATACTACTGATCCTTTAATGGATATATATGCCAATCTCAATAAGGCAAAAATGCTAAGGGGTACAGATCCGGAAGAAATCGACAGAAGTGTAGCTACACTGTTACGTATGGCCAGGAAATATAAATACGACCTTTATCGCGATATAATATATTATGCCGCCGCAGATATTGCTATGATAAAACCGGATACTTCTGCAGCCATGACTTATTTCAAAAAAAGCATTTTTTATAATGAATCGAACATTTCTTATAAGAATAAGGCGTTCCTGAATCTGGCCGAAATAAGCTATAGCAAAAAAGATTATAAAAACGCTTTTGCGTATTATGATAGCCTTCAAACAGGCGATACAACTCTCGGAGATCTTACACAAATACAAGAGAGGAGAAATGCACTTGCAAAAATTGTTGAGCACATTTACATTATTGAAAGAGAGGATAGCCTGCAGGCTATTGCAGCTATGTCACCCGCAGACCGTGATGTATTTGTTAAAAATCTTTCAAAAAAATTACGAAAGGATCGTGGTGTAAATGAAGCAGATGTTGATTATACTAATGCAGCCGCGGCTTTTTACGATACAAAAAATGCGTCCCCTGATATATTCAATAAAAGCAACACTAATAATGCAGGCAATGCTAAAGGCGATTGGTATTTTTATAATGCATCCTTAAAATCAAAGGGCCTTGCCGAATTTAAAAGAGTTTGGGGTAAGCGTGCAAATACTGATAACTGGCGACGTGGGCCTTCAGGAAATGCGGCAAATTTAAACAACTCAAATTCTCTTAATCCTAATAATGGGATTTCAGGAGATCCATTGGGCTCTGATAATAATGCCAAGGGCGGTACTGATTCCGCCAAGAATCCTTTACCGGGAAATTCATCCGGTGGCCAGGCGCCTTCCATCCCGTACCAGGATGATATTAGTGTATCAGGGCTCTTGTATAATGTACCACTCACAAAAGAACTCCTTGCTATTTCAAATAATAAAGTATCTGCTTCATTATTCCAGCTTGGAAAAAATTATCAAAGCCTTCTCGAGGATTATCCGGCAGCTTTTGGTGTGTATGAGCAGTCTTTAAAGCGTTTCCCAGACAGCCTTTATGATGGTGAATTGTATATGAATCTTTCTTATTGTTATAGCAAAATGGGAGATGCACAAAAAGCCAGGTATTATAAAAATTTGGTTCTGAGCAAGTTTAAGCAAACCAAATTTGCCCAGATGATAATGCATCCTGAATCACTCGATCCTTCAAAAAAAGATCCCGCTGCTACAAAACGCTACCAGGATATTTATAACTTATTTATCGAAGGAAATTTTAATGAAGCGATAAAACAGAAGCAAAACGCCGATAGCATTTACGGAAATAATTACTGGGATCCACAATTGCTTTATATAGAAGCTGTTTACAATATTCGCGAGCGACAGGACTCAATAGCGATTAACACTCTCAACGAGATCATTACCAAATATCCTTCATCGCCTTTAAATGAAAAGGCTTCAACAATGATCGAGGTGCTTAAAAGAAGAGCATCCATAGAAGAATATTTATCAAACCTTACTATTGAAAGAGCAAAAGAAGATTCACAAATAATAGTGTATGATTCCGCAAAAATTAGCAGGGGTGTAATGCCAGCTACGGTAAACAAAAAAGAAAACATTAAGCTTAAGGACCAGGTGGCAATTGCAAATGAAGTCATTATAAACCCAGAGAAAAAGCTTGCTCCCCCTGTGAGTAACAGTACATTTACTTTTGATCCTATTGCTCCTCAAAATGTCGTGATGATACTTGATAAAGTTGATGGCGTATATAGCAATGAAGCAAAAAATGCCTTTGTTAGGTACAGTCGTGAAAAATTTAGAATACAAAATCTTGAAATAACAAAAGATACGTTGGATAAGGAAAGGACAATGCTTGTATTTACACAATTTGATAATGCCGATGAAGCAATGAAATTTGTGGAAAGAATAAGAAAAGATGCTCCTTCCGAAGTTTCGTGGTTGCCCGCAAATAAGTATACTTTCTATATTATTTCAAATACAAATCTTGAGCTTTTAAAAGAAAATAAAAGCCTTACAAAGTATTTAGAGTTATTAAATAAAAAATATCCTGGTAAATTTTAAAATTGGTAAAATGTTTGCCTTATAATAATGTCTATCAGCAGCTAAGAAAAAACAATGCAAAACAATAAAAGAACTTTTAATAAAAAACAAAGTAAAAATATTGGCGCAAGGCCCAGTGTCAAAATATTGTGGATGATGGTTTTTATAGGCGTGCTGTTGGCGGTATGTATGTTTACCGCAGTAAATTTTGGCCTCTTCGGTAAACTACCTTCCCTACAGGAACTTGAAAATCCCCAGGCTAATCTCGCTTCAGAAATATACGCAAATGATGGAACAACCTTAATGGGTAAGATTTATACTGAAAATCGCGTTTCGGTGGATTATGGCGATATTTCAAATCATGTAATCGATGCTCTTATCTCAACAGAGGATATAAGATTTTATGATCATTCGGGTATCGATATAATTGCTATTGGCCGCGCCATAAAGGGGTTAGGGGCGGAAGGTGGCGGAAGTACATTAACACAACAGTTAGCAAAAAATATATTGGGGCAAGGGCGTGGCTCTGTTTTGAAAAGAGGCACTGATAAATTGAAAGAATGGATTGTTGCGCTTAAACTTGAAAAGAATTTTACAAAACAGGAGATCATTGCTCTTTATCTTAACAGGGTATCATGGGGCAATATTTATGGAATCAGAAATGCGGCCCGTGTATTTTTTCAAAAAGAACCCGTAGAACTTACCACAGACGAGGCTGCATTGCTTGTGGGTATGCTCAGTGGCCCGGGACAGTATGATCCGCTTAGGCATCCAAAAGCTGCCACTGAAAGAAGGAATCTCGTACTGGACCGTATGGTAACTAACAATGTTCTGGCTACGGCTGAAGCTTCAACGCTTGAGAAAAAACCATTGGGAATTAAATTTAAAAAACTGGATGAAAGCCTCGGCATAGCGCCATATTTTCGGTCAGTACTTAATAAAAAATTAAGCGAATGGTGTAAAATACATAAAAACCCGGTTACAGGGAATAATTATGATTTGTACAGGGATGGGCTGAAAATATATACAACTATTGATCCCGCGATGCAACTGTATGCTGAAGAGGCCATGATTAAACACATGGTAATAATGCAAAAGAAATTTAATGCCCAGTTGTCGAAAAATGTATGGAAAGGCCAGGATGATATTTTAAATAAGGCAATGAGAGACAGTGAACGTTGGAAAAATTTAAAAGATGAAGGTCTTACCGATGAAAACATCAAAAAGACTTTTTATGAGCCTGTGAAAATGAAAATTTTCGCGTGGAATTCTAAACGTTCAACGGACACAGTTATGGCGCCAATAGATTCGATTAAGTATAATAAACAGATGATGCAAACGGCATTTTTGGCAATGGATCCGACTTCGGGTGAAGTAAAGGCATGGGTTGGAGGTATTGATTTCAACTGGTTCAAATACGATCATGTAACTGCGAATCGCCAGGTGGGTTCCACTTTCAAGCCATTACTTTATACTCTTGCTTTAACAGATGCAGGTCTTACTCCTGAAAGTTACATAGGCGGAAAGTCAATCACACTCGCTAATAAAACTATTTCCGGTGGTGGCGGTACTATGGCGTATTGCCTCGCAAAATCATTAAACTCCGCTGCGTGGGATCTTATGAGTCGCATAGGTGCTAAAAAAACTGCTGAGTTTGCACACCTGTGTGGTATTCAAAGTAAGATACCAATTGTGCCTTCGATTGCCCTTGGCTCTGCTGATCTTCAACTTTTGGAAATGCTAAGAGCCTATACTATGTTCCCAAACCGTGGGTTTAATACAGAACCAATTTTTATAAACCGTATTGAAGACAAGAACGGAAATGTTCTGCAGAGTTTTCAATCCGAAGTAAAACAGGTAATAAGCGAAGCGGATGCCTTTATAATGTATAAAATGATGCAGGGTGTTGTTGATTTTGGCACCGGGCATGCCATGCGTGACCGCTATGGAATAACTGCTGAAATGGGCGGAAAGACAGGCACTACCAATGATAATACTGATGGTTGGTTTATTGGATATACTCCTCAATTACTTGCAGGCGCATGGGTTGGATGCGATGACCGTTTTTTAAGAATCTCTCATACCGGAGGCGGTAACGAATTGGCTATGCCTGAGTTTGCATTTTTTATGCAAAAAGTCTATGCAAATAAAAAACTAGGCATTGATCCCAAGGCGGAATTTCAAAAGCCCTCTGAGCTAAATAATGATCCTATTTATGCCGATCAGAATTTTTCAGAAATCGTAAGACATGGGGAAGGAAATGAGTTTACTGAAGACCAGGGAAATGGAGATGCGGGTGATTATATTAACCAAAATGTACCAGTAGAATCTGAGTTTAACAAAAATCAGTTCAATGACAAAAATAAGGCTCCTGAAAAGAAAGTTATGGGACCCATAAATATCACAGAAGACTTCAAAAAAGATGAGCCTGCCGCAGATGCCCCAGGCAAGGATGCAACAACCGAGAGACCGCCAAAAGCAGTAATGGAAAAGCCTGTTGATAAAAAAAATATCAAAACTCAGCCTGCGACGGACAAAGAGGGCGATAAATTAAAGAAAACATCTCCTAAAACGGGAACTCCCAACGGCGATTATTAACCTTCGATATCTTTACATTGGAAACCCAATCAATGAAGTTAATGTTCATTTCGTACATTGAATTCGTGCATCTCATTGATTAATACCAAGGCTACGAACTTCAAAATAAATTACGTCAAATATTCCTGGCCCCTAAAAAGTATGCTTTGGTCAAATATTTAAAGTTCAAATAGAGAGATATCGATAAGATATATATGCGTATCTTTTAGAGCTTTTATAAGTTATGAATTTTTCGAATATTTTTTTTTATTAATTTTAATGTCGGTGCGGCGGAATCTTCTAAAGATTCCAAGTGCCAATTTCATGACAAAAATTAAGAATATTATGAGCGAGATGAATTGGATGAAACCCAAAGAACATTTTGAATGGCTACAGAAGTGCCTTAATTGCTGGAGGTTATCTGAAGAATTTATTTTCCAAAGCATACAACAAGGCAAAAACATAGACATTATAAATATGTGCAGGGATGTTGCTGAAATGTGTAGCCAGTGCATAAAATTTGAAGCCCAACGCTCTCCTTTTTTTCAACAGCTTTGCGAAGTTTGTGCGCAAATTTGTGAATTAGCTTTAATCAACTTAGAAGAGATTAAGAACAAAGACCAGCTATGTCTGGATGTAATAGAATCAAATAAAGCATTGATCATTTCCTGCCTGGAAATTGCGCAATTAAAAAAGCAGGATATGGTTGATGATAATTAAACCCCCAACCCGTGAGTATTGCTTGTCATTTGGAAACTTACCTGGCACACTAATACGATTTGGACATCTTCCCTGATGGACTTATTTCCTGAAAAAACTCCCTCAATATACCACGAAAGATAAATTTTCACTTATCAAGCATTTATTTCGGTAAAAATATACTTGCCCAATCGGTTGGCCCTACTGTTTTAAATGCCTTGATTTGTTTTAATAATCTTCAACAATCCGCCCACGTAGATATCGCCTTTCCTCTTGCATTTAATAAATGCGGATTTTACGAACTACGCAGAAAAATTACTGTGCTGTAGTTATACCTGAAAATCAATCTACTCAAATAATGCAGTACTACAAAGCGTTTGTTTAATATAAACACTGCATGAACACTTCTTTAGCTTATATGAATTCAATTAGAAAAAGTAATTAAATGCATAAATTTTACCTACGGATAAATATTGCATACTGTTTTTGCTTTTTTTTGCTACTAAATGGCAAAGCCCAAGACTGTTCGCAACTTGGAGCAACTTTTAAAAGTTATGAATCACGTTGCGCCGCAACAGGCTCCATAAAAGTTACCGCTACAGGAGGTTCAGGTTCCTATAAGTATAAAACCATTGGTCCTGTGAATTCCAATTTTACGACGTCCGATTCCATTACAGGATTATCTGCAGGTACCTATAGTGTGGTGATTAATGATATTGTTACCAATTGCACCTTTACACACAATAACGTCGTAGTTGCGGGAACATATGAGGACCCAAGATTTACATTGAGTGAAGTTGATGTAAGTTGCGATAATGGCAATAATGGAAGCATAGCTGCTGTTAACCAGCAAGGCGGAAGGTCACCATTTGCATTCACGATTATCGCACCGTCTCCCGGTGGTGTCGGTACCACAAACAGCACCGGAGTTTTTAATAACTTAACTGCCGGCGATTACAGTATCCAGATGACTGATTCCTGCGGGGGAATTCAAACAAGACAAATCACAATAAATGATTATAGCTGGTGGATAGATTCCTACTCCTTCAATAAAATATCGTGTGATTCAGCAACAGGATACATAAAGGCGGTAGATAGCAGGGGGCATATAAGCAATGCCGGAGGAATTCCAGGCTTTACCTATGGGACAGTAATAACACCTGGTGATACGGTATGGTCTGCTTCTGCGAGCTTCTCTTTACATGTGGGAGGGCTATCAAATTTTGAAATAATTGTAAAAGACAATTGCGGTAAAATTAAAAAAGGTAATGTGTCAGTAGTTTTATTGCCTTCACTGGGTGCTAACGTAAATATTTATGGAGGTACATGCGATAAATTTTCAGCTTCGGTCACGGGGATAACAAATTTCTTCAATGCCTCGTTTTGCCTGTATGACGAAAATGATGTACAGGTAGCTTGTAATGCAACCGGAATATTTACAAATCTACCTTATGGCTCTTATTGCATTTTGGCACACGACGGCTGTACTGATTCTGTAATTACCAGGTGCTTTACTTCATCGCCGCCACTGCTCAGTGTCGGGAATAATGTGTTCATCACTAATAAAAATTGCACAACTTTTTCTGCTTCGATTACAGGCCAGGTAGGATTGTATAATCCTGAATATTGCCTTTATGATCTTACACACACCTTAATATCATGTAACGCTACAGGTGTTTTTAACACTTTGCCTTACGGGGATTATTGTATTGAGACTAAAGACGGCTGCAGAGATACAACTATTCAAAGATGTTTTGCCGCAACAAGGCCAATACCCAATGTTGAAACCACCATCACTCCTTCCTATATTAGCTGCAATATGTTTGGCGTTATAGTAGATGGCAACAATCTTACTAACCCTACTTTTTGTCTGTATGATAGCCTTGGCGCTCTTATTGTGTGTAATGCAACCGGTGTATTTGACAGTCTTTCATTAGGTAGTTATTGTATAAATATTCATGATGATTGCTTTGATACAACATTCATTAGATGCTTTGGCGTAGGCCCGCCTGTTATAGCCAATAATATTTCCGTTACCTACAGCAATAAGCTTTGTTTGACCTTTACCGCCACCGCCTCGGCGGAAAATCTCACGGATCCCTATTTTTGTTTGTACAATGATTTGGATTCATTGCTGACTTGCAACAACACCGGGATTTTTGATGGTTTGCCTTACGGCTCATATTGCGTAAAAACTAAAAACGATTGTCCTGACACAACTTTCACAAATTGTTTTTCGTTGACACCGCCTAAACCGTCTGTAAATAACAATGTATTCCTGAACAATTATACCTGTACAACTTTTACAGCACAAATAACGGGGCAACAAAACCTCACAGACCCTGAGTTTTGCCTTTATGATAGCACCGACATACTGGTAACCTGTAATTCAACAGGCATTTTTGACAATCTTGAATTTGGATCTTACTGTATAAAAATTACGAATACCTGTTACGATACTATTATAACGAGATGTTTTACAGCTTCTGCCGTGCCTGTCAATCTTGATGTAACTTCAAAAAAATCCTGTGCGTATGGTTATGCGAAATTTGCGGTGACCGTAAGTGCTGTAAACCTGCCGGTTAATATCAGAGTTTTTGCGCCTTCCGGAGATCTTTTTTTAAATAAAGATTACAACAGTTCAAATATTACTATCGACAGTATTCCGGGAACGCTTGCGGGTCAGACTTATAAAGTATTAGCCACAGACAATTGTGGTAAAAAAGACTCTTTGACGTTAGCTGCAACCAATAGTTATTTTAATCACTCTGCTGTTGTTATTGGCAAGTGCCCGGGAGGTTCATGGCCAGATGGATATGGAGATATACAAGCCACCGTAGCAACCAACATGGGTGCGCTCATTGTACGTATTATTAAAAAAGACGGCACACTATTGAATCCTCAATTGACTCCAAACTCAGTCTCAGGCAGCCTTTACAAGTTCAATGACCTGGGCCCTGGTACTTACATTCTAA
Source organism: Chitinophagaceae bacterium (assembly GCA_046593045.1). Taxonomy (GTDB): domain Bacteria; phylum Bacteroidota; class Bacteroidia; order Chitinophagales; family Chitinophagaceae; genus Ginsengibacter. The sequence goes on from JBKJRY010000122.1 coordinate 19,117, forward strand.
GATACAAAGCAAATGACGCATGTTTCAAGTATAGCTATGATACCGTTACTGTGAATCCATATAATTATCCTAACCTCACCCGTTCATCAGCTTATCAATGCGATGTAAATGGATTTAGCGTAGGGGCAGTAGCTACTGATGGAGTTGGGCCATTTAGTTATTCGATTATCGGCAGTTCACCGGAGACGCCTTCTATTCTTGCGGGGCCTCAGGCCGACCCTATTTTTAATATCAGCAACGGTAACAATTATTCTTTAATAAGATTGCGGGCATTAGATGCCTGTGGGAATGCAACGTTAGGAGATGCAAGCATTTTACCTCTTGCCAATAATGGAATTACATCAACCTCAAATTGCTTTGCGCAACCAACCACCCTGAGTGTTGATCCTATTGCTTACTCTACTTACCAATGGTATAAGAAGGATAATTTTAACAGCAATGACAGCACATCTGTAGCCTCAGGCATAAATTACGTTTACATTCCCGGGATTTCACCGGCAGACACGGGCATCTATGTTTGCTATATGTCTGTACTTAACGGCTGCGTGAACCGGGAATATGATTATAATTTAAATGCCTCCTGTTACACTCCACTGTCTGCTACATTGCTGGAATTTACAGGAAAAGTTGTGAGCGGAAAAGTTTTGTTGAACTGGAAAACGATTAAAGAAAATGATCTATCCATATACGTTATAGAAAGAAAAAATAGTGATAATACTTTCTCTGAAATTGGTAGAATAAATCCTGCAGGCAATCCTTCTTATCCTCAACAATATTATTTCATAGATCGAAATCCGCATGCAGGAATCAATTACTACAGGCTCAGACTTGTTAATGTAGATAATACTTTTTCCTATAGTAATATAATAACGGTAGAAAAAACAAGTTCCAGCACCGATGTTCATATGTTCCCCAACCCCGTTACTGATCTGCTAACAATAGAGTTCAGAAGTTCCAAAGATCATATTTACAAAATCACACTCATGAATTTGATTAACCAGGTTTTAATCGAAACAACATTTAATAGCAGCATCAATAAAAAACTGCAAATAAAAAGAAGTAAATCAATGACCACCGGTATCTATATTGTAAAATTCATTGACCTGAATACCAATGAAAAGTTTTCTCAAAAAGTAATTTTCATGTAACGTATTCCCCCATTTTACGGCTGCCCAATTTTGGCGCAAGACAACTCAAATTTTGAAATAGTAAATAAGTTTTGTGACTATCAGCAAGCTATTGTGTAATAATAATTTTTTTATTATACATAAGAGCCAATTTTCAATGACCAAAATATTATTTCAAAAATATATAGAAAAAGACTTTATGTAGAAACTTAATAAGATACCTTTAGCCAAAACATGCTGATGGAATCGAGCAGTGATGGAAGTCCGGGTTTTGAAATATCCAAACACATTAATATAGGTGGCCATAGAAATCGGGATGCGGACATCTTTAATTACAACAATATTAGAAAAGCTGCGATGGTATTACGGGCGTTTAATCATCCCCTAAGGCAAAAGATATTTAATTACCTGGCGGAAAACGAAAACTCAACAGTTTCAAATATCATTGTGTTCTTCAATATGGAACAATCAATTATCTCCCAACACCTCGCAATATTAAGACGTGCTAAAATTATTCATAATTTAAAGAATGGCAAATTTGTCCATTATTACATTAACCGGAAAAGAGTCGCTGAAATTAAGTCATTTATTAGTTCAATTCTTGAAGATAGCAAGGGCTTAAAGATCATTCCTATAGCGGAAAAAAAGTAGTGGAGTCCAGGTGAGAAGGGGCTATCTTGAATTAGAAAATTTACTGAACTATAATTCCTCATTAAAATATTATGGCAACTGTTTACTATTTCCAGCCATTATAAAAAGCGCAAACTTTATTCATCAGGCAAATTTCGCATTTCGGTTGAGGCCGGCAAATTTCCCTTCCAAGAAATGACATTGCCATTCCTGCATCCCAATCTTTTTTTGGTAATATTTCCATAATTTGTTTTTCAATTTTCTTAGGATCCGCACCCGAAGCGATACCTAACCTTGGGGCAACACGCACTACGTGCAAATCAACAATTACACCCTCTGGTTGCTTCCCGGCTTCACGCAATATTACATTGGCCGATTTTCTTCCTATACCCGGCAAACTGGTAAGTTCATCAAGTGTAAGAGAAATATTACTATCTTCTTTTATTTTTTGCGAAAGTTCACTAAGCCATTTTGCTTTGTTTGCAAAATTTCTTACAGAGCCGATGTATGGAAATAATAAATCTGGTGTTGCAGCAGACAGGGCCTTCATGTCAGGAAATGACTCAAATAATTTCGGCGCAAGCTGATTAATATGCTTGTCTGAATCCTGAGCGGATAAAATTACCATAATCAGCAGTTGATAAACATTTTCGTAATCAAGCGGATGTTTCTGACTCTTATATTTTTTTAGCAATGGCTTTATGGCAACAGGCCAGTCGATTTTTTTTCGCATATTCAAAGTTTCGGTAATAATAGAAAACTTGTATCTATTAATAAGAAAAAAACTTTAAAATTATTGATATACTGCAATAAGTTTGAGTAGCTCAACTGCGGGGTATTAAATTTCTTCCATCTATTAAGTATGCACAACCCTCAATTTCTGAAAACTCATTTGTTACAAATATTGCCTATTTGAAAAACCTTAGAATTTTGAATAACACTTTTAAGCTTTTATCTTCGTATAAATTAATTCATTAACAAGCCATCTACATTAAAAAACAAAACAATGCGTAAAACAATTTTAACTTTTGTCGTACTTACAACTTCTATTTCCGCCACGATGTTTTCCTGCGAAAACAGTGATACAAAGAAAGATGAAACAGCGGCCATCAGCAAAGATGAGCCAACGGAAATCACCAAAGATAGCCTTATTAAAAGAGGCGAATATTTGGTTGCCGTTATGGGGTGCGATGATTGTCATTCGCCCAAGAACATGACCCCACAGGGGCCGGCAATAGACATGAATCGCAGGTTGTCAGGCTACCCTGCGGAGAGGCCAATGGCCAAAGTGAACCAGGATGCTCTAAAAAATGGATGGATGTTATTTGGCGGCGATCTTACTTCAGCAGTTGGTCCGTGGGGAGCGTCGTTTAGCGCCAATATTAGTCCCGATCCAAAGACTGGAATTGGTAACTGGACGGAGGAGCAATTCAAAAGAGCATTAACACAGGGAAAATCAAAAGGCCTTGAGAAGAGCAGGGACCTGCTTCCCCCTATGCCATGGCAGGACTTCCGCAACCTGCATGACGAAGATGTCAAAGCTATCTACACATATTTACTTTCGCTAAAACCTGTAGAAAATGTTGTTCCTGAGCCAAAACAATTAAGTGAACTTTAAAAATTTAATTTTCACAAACCGCTTAGGCTATATATCTAAATAATCAAAACTCCTGTATATACATCTTATGCAGGAGTTTTGCATTTATTAAATCCCTAACCTCCGTGCAATGCATTTATAATTAATTCACCCTATCTTAGCGCAACTAAATTTTTCTCTAAACCTCATGAGGGTTTTAATAAAAAACGCGAAGATACTTTCTCCCTCCTCTCCTTTTCACGGACAATCAAAGGATATTTTAATAGAAAATGGCTTTATAACAACAATCGGGAATAATTTAAATGCCGAAGCAGATGAGGTTATAGAAAGAAATGGATTGCATGTTTCAACCGGCTGGATGGATTGCTTTTCAAATTTTGGCGATCCCGGGTATGAATACAATGAAACACTTGAAACCGGCGCCAATGCTGCTGCTGCTGGAGGGTTTACGCAGGTAATGCTGATGCCGAATACACAACCGGTTGTGTATAACAAAAGCCAGGTAGAATACATCATTCAAAAGAGTAAACAATTGCCGGTTAACATACTTCCTATTGGTTCGGTTACTAAAAATGCGGAGGGCGGGGAACTTGCCGAAATGTACGATATGTATAATACCGGTGCCGTTGCCTTTTCTGATGGATTAAATTCCATACAATCTTCGGGTATCCTGCAAAAAGCATTGCAATACCTGCTTGCTATTGACGCAACAATTATACAAGTACCAGATGATAAAAGTATAGGCTCAGGCGGATTGATGAATGAAGGCATAGTCTCAACTCAGTTAGGCTTGCAAGGTAAGCCCGCTATTGCTGAAGAATTGCTTATAGCCCGGGATATAGAACTTGCCAGGTACACCGGTTCAAAAATTCATTTTACGGGAGTATCCACTAAGAAATCGCTTGAGTTGATTGCTGCTGCAAAAAAAGAAAAAATAAATGTAAGTTGCTCGGTTACTCCTTATCATTTATTTTTTAGTGATGATGACTTGCTCACTTATAATACCAATCTTAAAGTAAACCCGCCCCTTCGCACCATTAAAGACAAGGATGCTTTGAGAACCGGCATAAAAAATGGGATTGTAGATTTTATCGCGTCCCATCACCAGCCACACGATTGGGATCATAAAATATGCGAATTTGAATATGCAAAAGATGGAATGGAAGGGCTTGAAAGCGTCTTCGGTGCATCACTTATATGCGGTATTACTGCCGAAGATTTTGTAAAAATGCAAACCGAAAACATCAGGAACATTTTCAAATTGCCTGTTCCTCAAATAAATGAAAACGAAAAAGCGAATCTGACCCTTTTTAACCCGGATGAAGAATATGTATTTGATGAAAAAAATATTTTTTCCAAATGTAAAAACAATGCTTTTATTGGTAAAACACTTAAAGGTAAAGTGATTGGGATTATTAATGCAGACAAAGTATTTTTGTCTGAAACTCTTACAATTGCATAATAAATAAATTTATAATGGAGCAACCAGTTACTAGCACCAATAATAAAGGAATTGCCATTGCACTTATCATGATCGTAATCGCAATTGCGATTTATTTTCTGGATATTGATATGAATGGTCCGTCAAAATGGATAAGTAATGCAGT
>JBKJRY010000074.1:0-6672 GCA_046593045.1 Chitinophagaceae bacterium
GCAAAATGAAAAAACAAAGAAACTAAGTATAAAAAAGAAGCGGCTTGCAGCTGGATGGCAACATGGCTACCTGGAAAAATTGTTGTTCGGATAAATTTAGATGCGTTTGCCCTGACCACTGGTGTACTTGTCACTTTTTTGTTATCTTTTATGCCTTCCTTGCCTAATTGATCACTATCATTTTTTTTGTCATTACTTTTTTGTTTACCCGCCTGTACGGTTTGATTTGTTGATGATGTATTATTTTTCAATTCTTGAACGGGAGGAAATTTTTCATTTTCAACTGTCGTAGCACTATTTATAATTCCTTTTTTCTTAGCCGGGATTGTAACAGGAACTGAAGGCCTACTTATTGCCTTTATTTCATGTTTCTGCGACTTTTCTTGTTCATTTGTTATATCATTATTTTTTGATTTATCTGCCTGCAATGTTTGGGCTGTTTCAGATTTATTATTTTTAAAATCTTGTACCGGAGAAGATTTTTCTAAAACAGGAATAGATTTTTCAAGAAGGATGATTTTACTATAGTTTTTATTATTCTTCAAGCTTACATAAGAGTCTTTTTTCGTTGATTCAATTTTATTTCCAGGCTCTTTGATTTCTGAACTTTTTTGTTTTTCCGATGCTGAATTCAAATTCCTTGCTGTTGCTGAATTCTGTTTATTTTTGCTTTCCGCATAAGTTACCTGCATATCTTGACTACTCTGGACTTTTGACGGATGGGTCGCTGGAACGTAAAATGAAAGTGACATTGCAAGTCCTAAACTATCTAATTTTGGAATAATTAAAGTTTGTCCTATTTCTTTTTTCCTTTGAATAGAAATTTTGCCTGTTAGTTTTTTAAAAAAATTTGTTTGGTTTGTCTTCCATGTACCAACTAATATTATCGTACTGTCGTTTTCTGATAATACCAGGTCACTATATGTTTTTACGCCCTTTGCTGGTGGTTCCGGATAATTATTATAAATAAGCTTATCATCTTCCACAAGAAATTCTTCTCCTGATTTTTTTATCTTAACAGACTTGACACCAATATTTTCAACGCTATCTATTTCAAAGATAGTGTGTGAATAGCCGCTAAGTTTGCCATTGTATTCGCTTATCGCGAGCTCATATTTTATAAACTGTTTTGTTGTATCATTATACAAAGTGCCGGTCCAAACGCCGGTTATGCCCTGGGCAAAAATCTGTAAGGGTAATAAAAAAAAGAAAAACAATAATTTCATCGTCGAAAGGTTTTTGTTTACTGCTCAGGTATTCTGTAAGTGAATTTGTGAGCATTCTCCACTTCAACGGTCTCACATGGTATTTTATTTAGGAGCGCATCAATATTTTCCCTTTTATACAAAGCATTTGCATAAAGTTTATCATAATACTGAAGCAGAATTGAAAAACATTCCTTCACTTTATTTTCCAGCAGGTAATTAATGGCGTTCTTTGTTTCGAGGCCTCCAAGTCGTTTTTGAATTTTCATAATAGAGTTTACTAACTCTTTCTTATCAAATTTTCCATAAGTAGAAACGATATGATTGAGTCGCTCTTCGAAAGGAATGTCCAAAAAATATAAGGGGCTTTTTCTCATGGTTTCCCACAAAGTTTTAGGAATTCCGGCTGTTCCAATATGACGGCTTTCATCTTCAATCCATATAGATGTTTTGTTTTCGGTATTAACCTTGGCTGTCGAAGCTCTGAACAATTCGATTGCCAGTACGTTCTCAAACATTTCCTGCCCTGGCTGTGTCGCTTCGCCAAGGCTTCCAAAAGCAGATCCTTTGTGATTGGCTAAACCTTCCAGGTCAATTACAGCTACCCCATTTTCTTTCATTTCCTGCAGCACGCCTGTTTTACCGGAGCCAGTGTATCCACCAAGAATCTTTAGGCTATATTCCTTTTCAAATTGCTCAAGTGCCCAATTCCTGAAGGCCTTATACCCTCCTTTTAATGTAAAAACTTTGAAGCCGTATAAATCCAATAACCAGGCAACGGAGCGACTGCGCATTCCTCCACGCCAGCAATGGACCAACAACCTGTTTTCATTGGAGAAATTTTTATTGCTCATTTTAATAGTTTCTTCAGCCTCGCTAATCATGTTTTTCATCCTTTCAGAAAAATAATCAAGGCCCTTCTTTACAGCAATTTGCCTACTTTGCTGCTTGTAAGCTGTGCCGATAACTTTTCTTTGGTCATCACTAAAAAGAGGTAAAGAGAATGCTCCGGGAATATGGGCGTGTAAAAATTCACCTGGACTTCGCACATCGAATGCAGGGCTTTTTTCCGAAAGCTTTAAAAAAATTTCAATATCAATTTGCTCAATTGCCATCAGTGCAATAAGGTTTTATTAAAATAAAAAAACCACCGTTTCAGCAGTGGTTCTTCTTTTTAATTTTTTATATTTATTTGGTTTTCACATCCACTTTCACATCTTTAGTTCCAACACCTACCCCTCTCTTGTTAACTTGCACATCAGTATTTTTACTGCTGACACTTGCTCCATCGGGTCCGACTGAGATGGTTGTTTTCTTAACAGAATCCTGAGTTTCCACAATAGTTGAGTTTTCAGTAGTTGCTTCTTTTTTACTTTCAGTAGAAGTTTCTGTTGTGGATGAATCTCCGCAGGCAGAAAGAAAGATCACGCCTGAAATTGCCATAAATTTAATAAAGTGTTTTTTCATTGGACTAGTTTTAAGTGAATTGTTTGTAGATGTTAGCCGTTCATGGAAGTAAGAAACTCCATATTATCTTTAGTGCCTTTCATATTCTTCATTAAAATATTAATGGCTTCTTCAGGATTCATATCTGCCATGTGATTTCTAAGCACCCACATGCGTTGTAAAACTTCTTTATCGAGTAACAAATCATCGCGTCTCGTAGATGAAGCAACGATATCAATTGCAGGGAAAATTCTGCGGTTAGATAAACGGCGATCCAATTGAAGTTCCATGTTACCGGTACCTTTGAATTCTTCAAAAATAACTTCGTCCATTTTACTTCCTGTATCTACTAAAGCAGTAGCAATAATTGTAAGTGATCCTCCAAATTCTATCTTCCTCGCTGCGCCAAAAAATTGCTTTGGCTTTTGCATTGCATTTGCTTCAACGCCACCGGATAATACTTTACCACTTGCTGGCGCGACTGTATTATGTGCACGGGCAAGACGTGTGATACTATCTAATAAGATAACCACATCATGGCCACATTCAACGAGGCGTTTGGCTTTTTGCAGAGCCATTGTGCTCACCTTAACGTGCTTTTCTGCTGGCTCATCAAAAGTTGAAGCAATAACTTCCGCTTTTACACTACGTTCCATATCTGTCACCTCTTCCGGTCTTTCATCAACCAATACAATCATTAGGTAACATTCCGGATGGTTTGCAGCGATGGCGTTGGCAATTTCCTTTAGTAACATTGTTTTACCCGTTTTAGGCTGGGCAACAATTAACCCTCTCTGTCCTTTACCAATCGGGGTAAATAAATCTATTATTCTTGTTGAAAGATTACCAGGTGTTAAAAATAAGTTGAGCTTTTCAAATGGGAAAAGCGGCGTCAGGTAATCAAAAGGCACGCGGTCGCGTACTTCATCAGGCCCTTTGCCATTTATAGTTTCAACTTTCAGTAAGGCGAAATATTTTTCACCTTCTTTAGGGGGCCTTACGGAACCATAAACGGTGTCTCCGGTTTTTAATCCAAATAATTTTATCTGTGATGGAGAAACATAGATATCATCAGGCGATGAAAGATAGTTATAATCACTGCTTCGTAAAAAACCATATCCATCTGGCATCATTTCCAAAACACCTTCGGCTAAAATAACACCATCAAATTCAATATTGAAAGCAGGTTCCTTTTTTTGCTGATATGTTTTTTGCTGATTTTGATAGTTGTTTGTTATCGGTTCCACGACTTCTTCCTCATCTTCATCATTTAGCAATTCAACCAATCCAGGCGCAATTGATTTAGGATCCGCCATATTTTCTCCCATGAGTTGCTTTTCATCATTTTCCAGATCTTCCTCTTTCTGTTTTTTGGCCGGCTTTTTCTTATCGTCGACTTTTTTAGGCTTAGGTTCTTTACTGATTGTTTCAGCTTCAGTAGTTTCATCAGATTTGTTGTCAACAACCGGTTTTGCTACTCGCTTCCGCTTTGTTTTTTCAACATCTGCCTCTTTTTTTTCAGTACTCATTATTGTTTGTTTATCAAGAATTTTATAAATCAATTCCTGTTTTTCTAATTTTTTTGCATTGGAAATATCTTGTTGTTCAGCTATATCGAGCAACTCCGGAACGAGCATATCGTTCAGTTGTAAAATGTCATACATAAATAGACGTATAGATTAGTAGTCAAAAAACGCTCTTGAAATTGTGAAGATCTAAATTTTGATGATTTATATGGAATGGATTCTGTTATCAGGAGACCGTAGCAAAGGATAACCAGTCAGCTTTCTTCTGCAATAATACATCAAATTTGTAATACAATGAAAATAATTCTGAATTTATCTATGCTTTTTATTTATTTTAATAAATCGCTACAAGCAATTCACTTATCGTTTTTAGATATTTCTGTGTGACTCTCATGTGTCCTTTATATTTGCAATCATAATTAAGAATATTTAAAGATGTTAAATAACAGAGTCAGGATTCGGACTATTTTGGAGGGTGATTTTTTAAATCAAAGCATTACTGTCATGGGTTGGGTACGTACATTTAGGAACAACCAGTTCATAGCTTTAAACGATGGCAGTACTAATAATAATTTACAAATTTTTGCTGAATTAGGGCGGTTTGATGATTCTATTGTAAAAAGAATTACTACAGGCGCTTCACTAAAAATAACCGGAGAAATAATTCCTTCGTTGGGTAAAGGGCAAAAAGTAGAATTGAAAGCGGATACCATTGAAGTATTAGGGGATAGTGATCCTGAAAAATTTCCGCTCCAACCAAAAAAGCACAACCTGGAATTTTTACGTGAAATTGCCCACATGCGTTTTCGAACGAATACCTTTGGCTCTATTTTCCGGATTCGCCATTCAATGGCATTTGCAATACATAAATTTTTCAATGATAAGGGATTTGTGTATTTACAAACTCCAATTATCACTGCATCAGATGCTGAAGGTGCCGGGGAAACATTTCATGTTACCAATTTTGACTTGGAAAATCCCGCAAAAAATCAAGACGGTACAGTAAATTACAAAGATGACTTCTTTGGAAGGCCAACCAACCTGACTGTAAGCGGACAGCTTGAGGCAGAGTTAGGCGCTTTGGCTCTCGGAGATGTCTACACATTTGGACCAACTTTCAGAGCGGAAAATTCAAATACAGCACGCCATCTTGCAGAATTCTGGATGATTGAGCCAGAAATGGCTTTTTCCGATTTGGAAGACAATATGAACCTTGCTGAAGAGTTCATAAAATCTATTATAAAATACGCTTTAGAAAATAACCAAAGTGATCTTGATTTTCTATCGCAGCGTTTAAAGAATGAGGAAAAGCAAAAGCCTCAAAATGAGCGCAGTGAAATGGGGCTTATAGAAAAACTGGAACTCGTGACAAATAACGATTTTGAAAGACTTACTTATACGGAAGCCTTTAAGATTTTAAAAGAGAGCAATCACAATAAGAAACAAAAGTTTGAATATTTAATTGATAAATGGGGCGTTGACCTACAGAGTGAACATGAGCGGTATCTTGTAGAAAAGCATTTCAAGAAACCTGTAATTCTTATAAACTACCCCAAGGAAATCAAAGCTTTTTATATGCGCCAGAATGACGACGGAGAAACGGTTGCCGCAATGGATATATTGGCACCCGGAATTGGCGAAATTGTTGGAGGGTCACAAAGGGAAGAGCGCCTTGATAAGTTGGAAGAAAGAATGAAAGAAATGAATATTCCCTCAGCCGAATTATACTGGTATCTTGACACAAGGAAATTTGGTTCCTGCCCGCATGCAGGCTTTGGACTTGGTTTTGAGCGATTGATCCAGTTTGTAACAGGAATGACGAATATACGTGATGTTATACCATTTCCCAGATTTCCCAAAAATGCCGATTTTTAAAAAAAGAAATAAAAACGATAAATAGTCTTACTCTTTTAAGAAAGCTTTAATTCGTGTACCAACATTTTCCCTGATATTTTTGTAGAAAAGATTATAATCTGCTATATGAAAATTTTTACTCCTGAGGAAAATACTTCCAAAGAATTGTGGCTTGTTAACCCATAAAACATTTCCATGAACCTGCGCATGAACAACTTCCGGAATAACTTTATCAAAATTTTTGAGAATACCTCCTTTATTTAATTTTTGAGAAGCGAAAATTGTATCCATTGTCCAGGTAAGTGGATTGATTACGTAAGCTTTTCGCATTTCCTTTACAACGAAGGGTGGTTCATAATTATCCTGAAAAGTTCTCCATCCAACAAAACAGCCGGTTGAGGTTGAATCAATGCATGGTTTAAGGCTATTAAAATAATTTTTAAAAACAGGTAAGCCGATAATATATGCACAAACCAATTGTTTTTGCAAGGTCCTTCCTTCAAAAAATTCTTTTAATAATCGTGCAGCATGAAGAGTTCCCTGGCTATGTGATGCTATAATAATTGGCCTGCCTTGATTATAGTTTTTAGATAGTACTCAAACGCAACTTATATAGCCTATGAGGATATAAAAGTTGGGTT
>JBKJRY010000247.1:0-29854 GCA_046593045.1 Chitinophagaceae bacterium
CGTTCTGTTGCTGAGCTTGTGATAGCTACTTCTATTATGCTTATAAGACGAATACCCGATAAAAACAAAGCCGCGCATGAAGGTATATGGCTTAAGGATTCTACAGGTAGTCATGAATTGCGGGGCAAAACTTTAGGTATTGTGGGTTATGGAAATATAGGCTCACAGGTAAGCGTACTTGCAGAATCTCTTGGCATGAAAGTGGTTTTTTATGATACTGAAACCAAGATGCCATTAGGAAATGCTGAGGATAAATTTTCTCTAAAGGAATTATTGCGCCATTCTGATATTATTACTCTGCATGTGCCTGACACACCCACCACCCGTAACATTATTAATAAAACCACGTTGAAACATTGCAAGCCTACCGCAATGATAATTAATTATGCAAGAGGCCAGGTAGTGGATATTCCGGCACTAAAAAATGCATTAGTCAATAAAGAGCTTGGCGGGGCAGCTATTGATGTATTCCCTTCAGAGCCCCAGAAAAATGGTGATCTTTTTGAAAGTCCTTTGCAGGGATTGAGCAATGTATTGTTAACTCCGCACATTGGCGGATCAACTGAAGAAGCCCAACTGAATATTGGAGAAGATGTGAGCAATAAGCTTTTTAATTTCCTTGAAAAGGGTATTACTACAGGATCCCACACTATACCGGCTTTAAGCCTGCCACCACAGGAGGGTACGCACCGTATTTTACATATTCATAACAACGTACCGGGTGTGCTTTCGGAAATAAACACCAAGCTTTCCGAGCATAAAATAAATATCCTGGGGCAATATTTGAAAACAAATGATGATATCGGTTATGTCGTTCTGGATGTAAACAAAAACCTTTCAGGAAACGCATTGGAATTATTGAAAAAAGTAAAAGAGACAATTAAGGTAAGGATGCTATATTGATTTCGCAGCGTGGGGAGATTATGCTCATTTTGTGAAATGATATGTCAATAATTGTAATTTTCTTTTCCACAGAAATTGTTATGGTTCGGGACTTTTCCTATCGCGGAAAAGATACCTGCCATTGCCTTTGTTAAGTTCCCTATTTCCGGAAATTTGCATAGATTTCACTCCGTGTTAAGGATCTTGCTTTTTTGCCTGTACTATTCTGTCTTAACTTTGCAGTATGAAAATCGTTATAATAGGGGGAGGGTTTGGTGGCTTAAAACTTGCAAGAAAACTCAGTAGTAAAAAGAATTTTGACGTTACTTTAATCGATCGTTTTAATTTTCACCAGTTTCAGCCCTTATTTTACCAGGTAGCTACAGCAGGGCTTGATGCGAGTGATATTTCCTTTCCCTTAAGAAAAGCATTTCAAAAAGAAGATAATATTCATTTCAGGATGGCGGTGGTAACGTCCATAGACGTGGAAAGCAAAAGAGTGATTACTGATGAAGAAGAATATTCTTTTGATACACTTGTGCTGGCCACAGGCGCCGATACCAATTTTTTTGGAAACCAGGATTTGATGGATCACACTTTCCCCATGAAAAGCACAATTGAAGCCCTGCAGATAAAATACAGGCTGCTGCAAAATATGGAGGAAGCTTTATATGCAAAAACTGAGGAAGATTTGCAAAAGCTTCTGACTATTGTAGTTGTTGGGGGAGGACCCACTGGTGTTGAAATGAGCGGTGCCATTGCGGATATGCGCAGGTTTGTTCTTCCAAAGGACTATCCTGAAATTGACTTCGGTAAAATGAATATTTTCCTGCTGGAAGGCAGTCCTGAAACGCTGGGTACCATGTCAGATAAATCAAGCAATGATTCCAGGGAATATTTGAAAAAACTTGGTGTGATTTTAAAGACTGAAACTATTGTAAAAACCTACGATGGTAAAACCGTTTTAATGCAAAATGGCGAAACCATAGATTCGTGCCTCGTGATATGGGCAGCCGGTATCAAAGGAAATATTCCTGATGGGATAGATAAAAATCTGACGGTGAAAGGTAACCGCATTAAAGTTGACAGGTATAGCAGGGTCCAGGGTTTTAAAGATATATATGCTATCGGCGATGTCGCCTACATGGAAACTCCGAAATATCCGCATGGTCACCCGCAGGTAGCATCTGTGGCCATCGCGCAAGGAGAGATGCTGGGAAAGAACTTATTGAAAATGCAAAATAAGGCCGGCGAGGTTAAAGAGTTTGAATACCATGATAAAGGCTCAATGGCAACGGTTGGACGCAACCTGGCTGTAGTTGATATTCCCAAACCTAAATTGCATTTTGGAGGTTTTTTTGCATGGCTCATCTGGATGGGGCTTCATCTCTTTTTGTTACTTGGTGTAAAGAACAGGCTTTCAGTATTTAGTAACTGGATTTATAATTATATCACTTATGATCAGAATTTGCGATTGATATTTCGTCCTTTTTACAGGCCCAAAAATTAAAAAAATGGAATCTCATTTTCTACATGCAGAATGGAATAATCTCATTTTGGCAAATTACATTGTATCTCCACAATTGATTTTGCCTTATATGGCTTCTAAAATTGAGTTGGATTATTTTGAAGGGAATGCTTATATAAGCCTTGTTGGGTTTATGTTCTTAAACACGAAGATCCGGGGATTCGGAGTGCCTTATCATATCAACTTCGAAGAATTAAATTTGCGATTTTACGTAAAACATAAAGAAAATGGTAATTGGATTCGAGGCGTAAGTTTTATTAAGGGAATTGTTCCAAAACCAGCAATCTCCCTGATAGCTAATAGCCTGTTTGGAGAAAAATATGTAACAATGAAAATTAAACATTCTCACTATGAGAGTGACGCAGGACTGGAAACAGAGTATCATTGGAGATATAAGAAAGAATGGAATAAGCTACCCGTAACTTCACTTAAGAAATCTTCGCTTATGCGTTCCGGTAGTGAGGAAGAATTTATTGCTGAGCATTATTGGGGATTTACCAAAGCAAGCACTGGTAAAACAATTGCATATGAAGTACAACATCCACGGTGGGAAATATTTCATGTCACAGGTTACACTATCGATTGTAATTTTACAGCTCTCTACGGTGAAAAATTTTCTTTTCTGCATGGTGCAAAACCCTCTTCAATATTTATGGCGAAAGGATCGGAGGTCAAAATATTTCCTAAAAAAGTATTTTAATCTCCAAATTCTTTTAGAAATTTCTTTGCTCTTGATTTGAAAGCTGCTGTCTGATGGTTTATTTGTTTTTCGATTAATAATTTTATTTCAGATATTATTTCCGGGTATTTCTTTGCAAGTTTACCAAGGATGGTTAAAGAAAACGATTTGATGGCTACAGCTTCCGCAGGAGATTCCAAATAATTAAAACATATTTCCATAACTACGCCATCATATTTTTTGGGTATCTCAATTTCCTGCAGCAGCCTTAGGGTATTTCTTTTAATTGCATCATGCAAATGCGGTTTTCTTAAATTATTTACCAGTTTTTCCACGTTGTTATTCAGTAAAGCCGGATACGAAATTGCACAGTAACTTAATGGCCAGGCGACACGTTGCGTCACTCTATATTCGTCATGAAGAAAAAGTTCAAATAAACTGTCAAATCTCTTTTTATCGCGCCCCACCCATGATACAATTTTATTACAGTTTTGCTTTGTATGTTCGCTAAGTGTCATTTCACGAAGTTGCATACAGTCATTTTACAGATCAGGTATAATTATAGTTTCTTAATAGTGCGCTCATTTTATACACTTCATCTTTATTGACAAGAATGTGCTTTAGTCTTTCGTTCATCGCTTGATTCACATACTCCATTGCGCTCTCCCTATCCATACTGGCTGAGCTGTGAAATTCAACAGCACCAGTGCTTTCTGCCAGTGATATTATATTTTCAGAATTTACCCCGCTACCTGGCATAATAATAATTCTTTCATCAGCATTCACAATTAATTCTTTGATTAATTCTTTCCCGTCATATGCTTTGGGCTGCAGGCCGGAAGTCAAAATTCTTTCGCATCCTGTATCAATAATATTATTCAATCCTTCTATAGGATCAGCGATTCTATCAAAAGCCCGGTGAAACGTGACACCTAACGGGTAGGCGTAGCTTACAAGCCTTTCACATCTTTTCACATCAACTTTTCCGACCGGAGTCAATATACCAAGTACCACGCCATCGCAACCTAGTTTTTTGGCAACTTTAATATCGGTTTTCATAATTTTATATTCATCCTCACTATAAAGAAAGTCGCCACCGCGTGGCCTTATCATTACATACAATTCAATTTGAAGGTTGTTTCGCACAGATTTTATTAATCCATAGGAGGGGGTAGTACCACCCCCGGAAGGGTTATCACATAGCTCAATGCGGTCGGCTCCTGCCTGTTGCGCTGTCAGGCAGCTCTCTATATTAAATCCTATTACTTCAAGTTTCATTGATTCGGTAAAAAAGTAAAAAGCTAAAGTAAGGAACAATACCTACTTGTCGGCTGTTTATTCAAAAACATATTTTGAGGGAATAATTTTTTCTTCACCATTACTTTTTACGGAAAAAGCAAAACCTTTCTGAACAGCATAGGCCCCGTATTGCCCCTTTTTATTTAATGCCAGAAAACCTACCTGCAATGTTTTAGCTTTCTGCATGTCGCGTTTTACAATGCGGTCAACAGCCTTGCGACAGGCGGTTTCGGGGGAATCGCCCTGGCGCATAAACTCTACGACAAGATGAGTCCCGCAAATGCGAATCACTTCTTCACCGACACCGCTTGATGTTGCGGCGCCTACTTCATTATCTACGAAAAGTCCCGCCCCTATAATCGGAGAATCACCAACCCGTCCATGCATTTTAAAGGCCATCCCACTGGTAGTTACTGCTCCGCTCATATTTCCTGTAGCATCCAGGGCTACGAGGCCCATCGTGTCGTGGTTTGCCGTGCCATCTTCAAAGAAGTTGGGGCCCGATGGACCGTTGTGGGCTTTATTTTCAATATTTATAACCGGTTTATACTCACTTTTTTTGAGCCACTGAGCATATGCTTTTTTTGCATCATCAGAAAGAACCTGTGGCTCTTTTGTAAATCCATTTTCGATTGCAAATTGCTGAGCTCCTTCGCCGACAAGCAATACATGCGGGGTTGTTTCCATAATCTTTCTAGCTACAGATACAGGGTGTAATATTTGCTCGAGGCCGCCAACAGCGCCGCAATTAGCATGCTCATCCATAATACATGAATCAAGTGTAACGATTCCATCCCTGTCGGGATAACCACCCAGCCCTACGCAGCAGTTGATGGTGCCTTCAATGTAGCGGGCGCCTGCTTCTACCGCGTCCAGCGCTCTTCCGTTAGCAGATAGTATT
This sequence comes from Chitinophagaceae bacterium, assembly GCA_046593045.1. Classification (GTDB taxonomy): domain Bacteria; phylum Bacteroidota; class Bacteroidia; order Chitinophagales; family Chitinophagaceae; genus Ginsengibacter. The sequence continues at coordinate 5,290 of JBKJRY010000247.1, forward strand.
TTCCATGCTTCAGCATTAACGGGCTTTCCGCTATCCCATGTTGATACTACGATCGGTTTCGTTTCAGCGGTACTGTTAGCAAATATTTTTTTTGCAGAGAGTAAAGGCGCAGCAAATGTGGAGAGCCGTATAAAATTTCTTCTGTTGACCATATAATTATTTAAGCGTTAAATCGTTATACAAAATTATTTCCTGTGCATTGAAATCTTCTTGATCATATCGTCAGACATTGGGTCGGCGTACATGCCATATGCATTTACAAACACGCCTTTCATTTTACCGTCTTTAGATTCAACTGCATACACTATTGCCTCATCAGAAGGATTGGTTTCCCCCTCAAACCTATAAACTTCAGTGATCTCAAATTCATCGGGGTTTAAACATGCTTTTGTTTCACTATAGATGAGCTTGTCAAAAGCGACATTGAAGTCAGTTGTATAGCCTCTTTCTTTCAAGCCGTTAGTTGCCATGCTTACTGTATCATAAGTTTCCATAAAAAAATATTTGATCAAAAATAAATCATTCCGGTTTTCTTCCAGTTGCGGCTTATTCAACCTGAACAAAGGGCTTGTTACAAATATATTTTTAGATGTTGATATAAACCAAAAAAAGAGACTTCCCGGAGCTCACTCATGCCGAAGTTATTTCTTCTTGGCTTAGGTTATTTTCTGACTGGCCGCTTCATCCTATTATTTTTTTCTGAAAAATATTCGTATAGGGACACCGGTCAGGTCAAATTTTTCACGCATCTGGTTTTCCAGGTAGTTCTTGTAAGGCGTTTTTATATCATCAGGGAAATTACAGAAAAATGCAAATGACGGCACCAATGTAGGCAACTGTGTCACGTACTTAATTTTCACAGCATGGCCCCTTACTACCGGCGCATGGTAGGATTCAACCGCTTTCAGCATCACGTCATTTAACTTTGATGTAGATATCTTTTGTTTACGGTTGTCGTATACTTTAAGCGCCATTTCCATAGCCTGGAAAATGCGAAGTTTTTCTGTAGCAGAAATAAATATTACCGGAACATCTGAAAAAGGAGCCAGCTTCTTCTTCAATATTTTTTCATAATCGCGGGCTGTATTGGTTTCTTTTTTTATTGTATCCCATTTGTTTATAAGTACAATCATTCCCTTGCCTTTTTTTTCTGCAAGTGAGAATATATTGAGATCCTGTGCTGTAATCCCTTTTTCGGCATCAAGCAACAAGAGGCAAACATCTGCTTCGTCAACAGCCTTTACAGCCCGTATTACGGAATAAAATTCCAGGTCCTCACTAACCTTGGTCTTGCGGCGAATACCCGCAGTGTCAATTAAAATAAACTCCTTATTAAAGAGATTGTATTTCGTATGAACAGCATCCCTGGTAGTGCCTGCGATATCGCTAACGATAGTACGTTCCTGCCCTGTCAAGGCATTTAAAAGTGAAGACTTGCCAACATTAGGCTGGCCTATAATCGCGAATTTAGGGAGTTCTGTTTCTTCATCAACCTTTTCCTCCGGCATTGCTCCTGTAATTTCATCGAGTAATTCGCCGGTACCTGTGCCACTTATAGAGGAAACAAAAAATATTTTCTCAAAACCAAGGCTATAAAATTCTGAAGCTTCAAGAAGACGTGCATGGTTGTCCACTTTATTTATGACCAGGTAAACCGGCTTGGTTGCCTTTCGCAGCAGCTCAGCCATTTCCTGGTCAAGGCCGGTAATGCCGGTTGTAACATCACAGATAAAAATAATTGCGTTCGCTTCTTCAATCGCTATGTGCACTTGTTTACGAATCTCTCTTTCAAACACATCTTCACTATGCGCAACAAAACCGCCGGTATCAATCAAATTGAAACTTTTACCCGCCCAATCTGCCACGCCATATTGCCTGTCGCGGGTTACGCCGCTTATATCATCAACAATAGCTTTCCGCTGCTCAAGCATACGGTTGAAGAAAGTACTTTTGCCAACGTTCGGCCGGCCTGTTATTGCTACTGTATAAGACATTTCAATTTTTTAAGTTTATTATTCCAATCCGATCGCTGCCATTATCGCCGGGGATCTTTTAGCGTTCAAAATTTTTTGGTGCCTGGCTATAGTTTTTCATAGCGACCCATTTGTGTCACTCACTTGTATGCATGGTAACTATGGGCATCTTTACTCACTTTTCTTGAAAATATCAGACCGGGAAACGAATTTTGAATACAGAAAACCTCTAAAAAAAAGCAAAGGTATTGTTTATGAAATTCGCAGCTATATTTTTAGCATTTCAGTTTTATGAAAGCTGCAGAGAAGTGTTGAGCATCTTAATATCATCAAAAAATTGAGGATATGACTTATTCACTGCTTCAGCGTCATGAATAGTGGTGTTTCCTTTGGCACCTAAAGCAGCAATTGCACACGCCATGGCAATGCGATGGTCGTTATGTGAGGTTACTTTTGCGCCCTTTAATTCTTTTCCTCCCCTTATAGTCATTACATCCCCATTTAGTTCCACAGGAACATTCATTTTGGCAAATTCATGTTTAAGAGTAAGAGCCCTGTTACTTTCTTTGTGCAGCAGCCTGTTTACACCTTTTATTTCAGAGGTGCCTTTGCAGTAAGCAGCTAAAGCAACCAACGGTGGAAAAAGATCAGGTGCATGCGTTGCATCAAAATTGAATGCGGTCAATTGCCTTTTTCTTACAACGATGCCTTCCTTTTCAGCTTTTACATAGGCCCCGCTTAGCTCCAATGCATCCAGTATCTTTTTATCGCCCTGGGTTGAGTTTATATCAGCTCCTTTCACAGTTATCTCCCCGGCTATTGCGCCTGCTACCAATAAAAACGCAGTGTTACTCCAGTCGCCCTCCACGACATATTTTATGCTGAAACTACTGGCAGCTTTTCGCGGCAATATGGTAAACTTCTCATAATTGTCATTTTCAATATGATAACCGAAGTCTCTTAATACATCCAGAGTAAGATCAATGTACGGCTTGCTTGCCAGGTTATTCACTTTAATACTAACAGGTGCAGTACATGCTTTAGCGAATGCTATCAGAAGTCCCGTTAAAAATTGTGAGCTTAACGATCCATCTACTGTAATATTAGCAGGCTTTAGTGGTCCTCTTATTGTGATAGGAAGTTTCCCTCCGTTCGTTACAACTCTTACTCCAAGTTGAGGAAGCACATCATCAAAAAAATCAATTGGCCTTTTAAGAATGCTTCCTTCACCAGTGAAAGTGACATCAAAATTATACAGTGCGGCTATTGGAACAAACATTCGCAAGGACAGCCCGCTTTCTCCACATGAAACTATTACGTGCTTCTTATTGTCAGGTGAAGTAAATATGTGACTGGAAGAAGTAACAACAACTTCATTACGCTTTTTATCGACAGTAGCTCCAAGTGAACTTATAATATTTAGGGCCGCTTTCTCGTCATTACTGCTTCCGGCATTCCCAATAATAGTTGTACCTCCGAAAACCATGGAAACAGCGCAGGCCCGCTGCATACTGCTTTTTGATGAAGGTGCATTTATAACTCCTGCTATTTTAGATGGTGAAATATGTACTATCAAATTGCGATTTCTTTAAAAATTTCGTGTAAGTGATCCATTTCTATTGATTGTACAGATGCTTTACCAATTTTGTTCAAAACGATAAAACTTATATTGCTTCCGGCTTTCTTTTTATCATGTTGCAATATTTCCCAGGTTTCTTCGGGATCTGATTTAAACACTACGGGTAATTCATATTTCTGAAGAAGATCAGAGACTTTATCAGTTTCTATTGTGCTAAACCCATTTAACTTTTCTGAAATCCGGCAGGCCGTGATCATTCCAATACTTATAGCGCTGCCATGAGGAATTTTGCTTGAATTCTCAATCGCATGTCCAATGGTGTGTCCAAAATTGAGGAGTTTTCTTTCCCCGGTTTCATATTCATCTTTTAAAACAACATTAAATTTAATGTCTACGTTTTGTTTGATCAGTAATCCCGTCATTTCTGCTGATGATTGAAATTTCATCAATGAATTTTCTTCAAGAAACTTGAACATGTTTTTGTCTTTAATGCACGCATGCTTAATGATCTCAGCGAAACCATTGATCCATTCTTCATCGGGTAGTGTATCCAGGAAAGTATAATCGTATAGTAAGAATTCAGGTTGTTTAATTACGCCAACGAGATTTTTATATACACCTACGTCTATTCCGTTCTTACCACCCACCGCCGCATCTACCATAGCAAGGATGCTTGTAGGTACAAAACCAAATTTCAATCCCCTCATATACACCGAGGCGACATAACCAGTAATATCAGTAACGACGCCACCGCCTATACCAACAATGAATGTTTGCCTGTCAGCATGCAGTTCTATTAGCCGGGAGATAATTTCATCTGCGGCCTGCTGGTTCTTATGCAGTTCACCGGCTTTAATAATTATAGTTTTCCATCCTGAAAACTTGTCGAGGTGTGCTGCATAAACATTCTCATCAGTAATGAAAATTGAATTTTCCCTTTGGATGACCGTATCGATCATTCCAAAATCAGCATCAAAAAAACAATCAACTTTTTTACCGGAAAAATTATACTGCAATGTTAAATCGCTATTCATTCATTATTTTATTCTGATGATTGATACTTTCCAGGTGCACGGCATCAAAATATTTAGTAATAAAATCCTTGCTAAGGCCAAGTGCTTCCCCCTTTTGAAATGCCCGTGCGAGTATATCGTTCCATCTGTTCGTTTGCAATATTGTGATGTTATTATCTCTTTTATATTCACCTATTTTATCTGCGATTTTCATGCGCTGGCCTATCAGCGTTAGTAATTCATCATCTATGTGGTTGATCTGTTCTCTGAGTGTAGCTAATGCCGTTAAGAACTCCTTTTCATCGGTATTCTCAAAGCGCCATATAAGGTTGTCCAGCATTTCAGCAAGACGCTCGGGGGTTATTTGCTGTTTGGCATCACTCCAGGCATTATCAGGATCAATATGACTTTCAATCATTAAACCATCGAAATCAAGGTCAATACTTTTTTGAGCAATTGTCTGCAGTGAAGTGCGGTTCCCGCAAATATGAGAGGGATCACAGATCAGTATCATACCAGGAAATCTGCGCTTCATTTCTATGGGTAAATGCCACATGGGAGCATTCCTGAATTCGGTATTGCCATAATTTGAAAATCCGCGATGGATCATACCCACTTGCTTCACACCTACTTTATGCAGGCGCTCAATACCTCCACTCCATAATTCAAGGTCAGGATTGATAGGATTTTTGATAAGGACTGGAATATCCACGCCACGCAGAGCGTCGCATATCTCCTGTACGCTAAATGGGTTTACTGTAGTGCGTGCCCCAATCCAAAGCATGTCAGCATCAAATTGTAAAGCATCCTGCACATGTTTAGCTGTAGCAACTTCAACAGTAAAGGGCAGGCCGGTGATTTTTTTAGCCTGCGCCATCCATGGCAATCCTTTCACACCAATTCCTTCAAACATTCCCGGCTTTGTACGGGGTTTCCAGATACCAGCGCGCAGCACATCAACTTTTCCTGTTTTAGCCAGACGTGAAGCGGTTTCCAAAACCTGTTCTTCGGTCTCGGCACTGCATGGTCCGCTTATGATCATTGGGCGCTTTATCCATTTTTCCTGCAGCAGATCTTTCATCGTTTTTGTTTGTGTTTGCATTGTAAATTTAATTTTAAAAATCGTCAGCTCATGCAAACGATAGTGAATAAACTAATTATTTTATTAATTCACGACTAATTTGTCACTAACCCCGTATTTTATTTCCTTCCATTCGTCAAAGATCATCTCAAATTTTATTTCATTTTTACCATGTATTCCATTTTCTTTCCAGCCTTGTTTCCTGTAAAACGTTTCTGCTCTCGTATCTGGGCTGGTACCTAACCAAATCGTTTCACGAGTCTGGCTAAAATACCAGTCAAGCATTATTGCATGCAATTTTTTCCCAATCCCTTTACAATCAAAATCCGGGTGAATAAATAATGCCCAGACATTGTTTTCCTTTAAATCCACGATGGCAAACCCAACTATTCTTTGATCAATTTCACACACCCAGCCTTTGCCTCTTTTGCTTATAAATTCCAGGCAATCTTCATCAGTTACGAGACCGGGATTTGATAAAATATTCTCTTTAACTGAATGCCTTACTAATTGTATTTGGTTTATATCTTCTATCCGCGCTTCTCTGAAAATCATTGCTCAATTTATTTCAAAATTCTTGATATCTTATTAGCGTTCTCTATAAGTTCAGTTAAGTATGTATAATTCTCTTTCTCAAGACAGCTCTTAAATTTTCGCAATTGCGTTATATGTTCATTTAAAACGTCCAACACATTTTCCCGGTTTTGTTCAAAAACTGGCACCCACATCGCCGGATTACTTTTCGCCAGCCTCACGGTACTTTCAAAACCGCCACTCGCTAATTCAAATATCGCATCTTCTTCCCGCTCTTTTTCCAACACTGTATTGGCCAGTGCAAAAGAAGTGATATGAGAAATATGGCTCACATAGGCTGCATGCACATCATGCGGATTGGAATCCATGTATATCAAATGCATACCTAAAGTCCTGTACATATTTTCAGTAAAAGCCAGAGCGTCTTCATCACTTTTTTCTTTATCGCAAATTACCACTGCTTTGTCAACAAATGCGCCCTGTACTGCAGCCTGGGGACCTTTATATTCAGTTCCCCACATTGGGTGTGTTGCAACAAATCTTTTCCTGTTTTTACTTGTGGAAGAAGCCTGGCAAATGGCACCTTTAGTTGAGCCTACATCAATTACAATTTGTTTATCAACCTTATCTAATATATCTACAATCATTTTCTTTGCAATGTCTACCGGCACTGCAAGTACGATTACATCACTTTTCAAAATAGCTTCATCCAGTTCATTTATTTCATCAACCAGTAACAATTCAAGAGCTTGTTGCTGATATAAAGCATTTGATTCAACTCCAATAATGTTTGAAGCGATGCCTTTTTCCCTCAACGCAATTGCCATTGAGCCCCCTATTAACCCGGTTCCTACTATCGCTACATTCATAATTCTTAATTCTTAATTCTTCTTATGGCTTCATCAATTTTTTCAACGGTCGTACAAAGGCTTACCCGTATGTATTTATCACCAGCATTTCCAAAAATTCCACCGGGAGTAATAAATACATTTGACTCATGCAAAATTTTATCACTCAATGTATAACCACTTTCGTATTTCACGGGAATTGCCGCCCAAACAAACATACCTGCCTGTTTATTATCATAGGCACATTCCAGTAGTTCCAATAATTCGAATACCTTTTTTCTTCTTTGCTCATATATTCTATTCAATTCGTCATGCCACTCCTGGCCAAGTTTTAGTGCTTTTGCAGCAGCAAGTTGTAATGGTAAAAACATGCCACTATCCATATTGGATTTAAAACGGAGCACTTCTTCGATCCTATCTTTGGATCCTGAAAGCACACCTACTCTCCAACCGGCCATATTATGGCTTTTACTTAATGAATTCAACTCTATCGCAACATCTTTAGCGCCTTCAATACTTAAAAGGCTCATTGGATTTTTGTTGAGAATAAAGCTGTATGGGTTATCATGACACACCAGTATTCTATGCTTTTTTGCAAATAAGATGAGTCTTGTAAAAAATTGATGTGTTGGCAACTTACCGGTAGGCATGTGAGGATAATTCACAAATATAATCTTCACTTTGCTCAAATCAGTTTTTTCAATTTCCTCAAAATCAGGAAACCAATCATTCTCTTCTTTTAATGTATATTCTATTAAGCTGGCGCCGGCTATTTTAGCTGCACTCCTGTATGTCGGGTACCCGGGATTAGGGATCAGAACTGAATCGCCTTCATTTATGTAAGTCATGCAAATGTGCATGATGCCTTCCTTGCTTCCGATCAATGGTAAGATTTCTGTATCTGCATTTAATTCTACGTCATACCATTTTTTATACCATTTGGAAATAGCATTTCGCAACACCGGGCTTCCTTTATAATTCTGGTAAGCATGGGTATTTGCCTTCGCTGATTCTTCCTGTAATACTTTGATCACATCAGGATGTGGCGGAAGATCGGGACTGCCAATTCCCAAGTTGATAACCTGCTTACCTGCTCTATTCATTTCATCAATTTCTCTCAGCTTTTTGGAAAAGTAATATTCCCCAATATTTGCCAAACGGTTTGCAACAGGAATTTTCTCACTGATGTCAAAGTGGTTGATACTAATAGACGATTTGTTTATTTCCGGGGTTTCTTTCATATTTCCTTTTTAGAAGTATGGGGTAATTTTCCATTTTTGTAAACACCATATATTTTTAAGTCTATTGTTAAGGGGGTTATATCATGGATTACGGTATCAAACTTTTCCAGGGTATCAAATTCCATATCTGCATGGAACGAATACCTCCAATCACTTCCAGGAATGGGCATTGATTGAAGTTTGCTGAGGTTTATTCCACCATCGGCAATTTTTGAAAGAACTCTTGCAAGGCTGCCTTTTGAATGATCCGTCTGAAATATGATTGATGCTTTGTCGGAGTTTGGTATATCGATTCTTTCGTCCTGTTGCTGCAGTACTAAAAAACGAGTATAGTTGTTTTTGAGTGTATGAATGTTCGGAGCTATGATATTTAATTGAAAAAGGTCGGCGGCCAGTTTACTTGCCACTGCTGCAATGTGCTTACTATGATGCTGCTGCAGGTGTTTTGCACTAAGGGCCGTATCTTCTGTTTCAATTAATTTCCAGTTATATTTTTCTAAAAATTCTATGCATTGCAGTAAAGCCATAGGATGTGAGTGAACTTCGCGAATGTCTTCCAGCTTTACTCCCTGGTTTACTATAAGATTTTGTTTTATATGAAGGTAAACTTCACCGGTAATTTTTAAATTGCTTTTTTGCAGGAGGTTGTAATTAGGTAATATGCTGCCCGCAATAGAATTTTCAATCGCCATAAGGCCACCGTTACTTGCTTTTTCATCCGCCGCTATTTTTATCACCTCCCTGAATGTAGAACAACAAATGACCTCAACATTTTTCCCAAAAAATTGCCTTGCGGCAAGCTGATGAAAACTGCCTTCGTATCCTTGGATTGAGATTCTCTTATTCATAATTTATACAACTACTTATTAAAATAAAAAATCCCGGACTTTTTAGCCGGGATTATATTATGTTACCAGTTTTGAGTTCAATTGTAACAAAAGCTTCCCGGGCTATTTCTAAAATAATAGCTAAAATAAAAAGGGAAATATGCTTCTGCAATTTTCATTAGATTTCAAAAATAAGGAAGTGAAATGAAACTACCAATCTATTTTTTTTTGACACAAGGTTAATTCGCTGGGAATTTATATAAAAAACCGTTCCTGATTGAGAAACGGCTTTTAGATTGCCTGCCAAATAAAAATATTATTGTATTATTTTTTACCCACTTATTTTGCAGAATCAGTACTCATCATGTGAGATGAATCAGACATCATAGTGCTATCAGTCATAGCTGGAGGCGTCGTCATCATAGATGAATCCGTAGTAATAGTAGTAGAATCGGTTGATGTGTTACTTTCAGTGGTTGAGCTATCATTACATGCTACAAAGAATGCAGAAGCTGCAAGTACAAATAATACTTTTTTCATTTTGATTAATTTAGTTTTTTATAATTTATTTTATGTTTATACCATTTTTGGAATAAGGTAACCCACCGTTAAAAAAAAGATTTCAACTTTATTTTGGGTTACTTTTCCACATTATTAGTATTAATTATTGCCTAGTGAATATATATGACGAGGAGAAACAGCTACTGGAAGCCCTTGTTTCTAATGACGGGGTTGCCATTGAAAAGATATACCGGGAAAATTTCCCGCCGATCAGGGCTTTTATTGTAAAGAATAACGGATATGCTGATGATGCAAAAGATATTTTCCAGGAGGCAATGATCATTCTGTTTGAAAAAGCTAAGCTGGATTCTTTTGTTTTAACCTGCCAGATAAGAACGTACCTGTATTCAGTGTGCAGGCGGCTCTGGCTAAAAAGGCTTCAGCGGGAAGGTAGGTTTAATCATGAAACTGATTCACTAAAGGAAACTGTACCCGTAGAAGACGAAATTGAAGCGCATGAAAAACGCAATGCTGACATGACTTTAATGGAAAAGGCATTGGCGAAAATAGGAGAGCCATGCAAAAGTATATTGGAGGCCTTTTACATATATAAGAAAACAATGCCTGAAATAGCTGAAGCTTTTGAGTATACCAATGCTGACAATGCCAAAACTCAAAAATATAAATGCCTCATACGATTGAAAAAAATATTCTTTTCACAATATAAAAACGGAGAGTAAAATGGAAGACAATTTACTTATTGATGCAATAGAAAGATATCGCAATGGCGAAATGACGGAGCAGGAAAAAACTTTTTTTGAAGAATTGCGGAAAAATAATCCTGATATAGACCAGGTTGTTGCTGAACATAATTTTTTTCTCGGCGAACTTGAGAATATGAGTGAGATAAAAGCTTTAAGGCACAATTTAAATGAGGTGGAAAGCAAGCTTGTTAATGAAGGCGTTATTTCACAAAGAGAAATGAAAGGCAAGGCAAAATTGGTTCATCTTTGGAGCCGTTATCGCCGTACAATTGCCGTAGCAGCATCTATTGCCGGAATAGTATCAATTTCAACAGCGACTATCGTGTCAATGTATTCTGAAAACAAAAAAGTTGATGTGATTACACCTCTCGTTAATAATAAACTTAACCGCTTTGAGGTAAAGCTTAACCAGATCGAAAACAAATTGAATGTCGCCTCGGCAAATACCAAGTCACCTGCTAAACCAAAATTTAAAGCGGACTTCAGTGCGACAGGATTTTTAATGGATGGCAAAGGATATATTATTACTAATGCCCATGTTGTAAATAATGCCCGCAATATTATAGTTGAGAATAAAAAAGGTGACCAGTTTTATGCAATTCCGGTATACGTGGATAAAACCACGGATCTGGCAATATTGAAAATTACAGATACGTCATTTAAAAAATTGCAAGCATTGCCTTATACTTTTTCCAAATCCCCCACAGAACTGGGAGAGCATATTTTTACTCTTGGTTATCCACGTGAGGAAGTGGTATATGGCGAGGGTTATTTAAGCGCCAAATCAGGTTATTTCGGTGATACTTCATCTTACCAGGTAAGCATATCAGTAAATCCAGGCAATAGTGGCGGACCAGTAGTTAATAAAAACGGGGAAATCATTGGTATCATTAGCAGTAAAGAAACCAATGCTGACGGAGTTGTCTTTGCGATTAAATCAAAAAATATTTATAACGCCCTCAAGGATATAAAAGAGGATGATACAATAAAGCTTCCTGTTAGTAATACTTTAAAAGGACTTGACAGGGTTCAGCAAATAAAGAAGCTGGAAGATTTTGTATATATGGTAAAAGGGAATTGACCAGGTTCAATTGCGGGTACCAGTTATCGGATCGATACCATTTGCAGGGTTAACTTTTCAATTTTAACCCATCTAATGCCATAAGTTTTCAGGATACGCTCCATCATTCACTAATTTTTCTATGCTCGCTTTTACTTCCGGAGCATCTTCCTGGTAAGTAACGCCAAACCATTGGGCGGAAGTACGGATAACTTTTATACTGCAGTTATCCTCCCGAATAAAAGCATCACCAATAATGGGAATGAAAAATTCGGATTTTAAATTATTACCTTTCTCTTCCAGGAATTGTAAAAATAATTTGTGAATAAAATCAAATACTGCGGGGTCGAATCCCCAGAAGTTCATACTGACTGGTGTATCTTCAGGTAATTCTATTTTATTTTCTCCATCTTCATAAACTATTTTATTTTCTTGCCGGTACACCTTTATGCGTTCAACAATGCCAATAAGGTTATCCTGCCCGTCTACTTCGCACACACCACGACTTACCGTCCCATTCTCCGAAAGAGTCTTGGATAACTGGTAACCTAAAATGCAGTAGGTTTCTGAATCAACCCCGTCAGTTAAAAACTTATTTGCTTTTTCAAATGCCTCTCTACCATAAAAATCATCCGCATTGATTACAGCAAAAGGCTCTTTTATAACATCTCTTGCGCATAATACAGCATGTGCAGTTCCCCATGGCTTACTTCGACCAGCAGGAATATTAAAACCGTCTGTATGCGAATCCATTTCCTGCATCACATACTCAGTTTCAATTTTTCCTTTCAGTTTTGTTGTAAAAATATTTTTGAACACATCGGCAAAATCCTTTCTTATGATAAAAACAATTTTACCAAATCCACTTTTTATAGCATCATAAATTGAATAATCTATAATAGTCTCCCCGGAAGGCCCGAAAGAATCCATTTGTTTAATACCTCCATAACGGCTTCCCATACCTGCTGCTAAAATCAAAAGTGTTGGTTTCATTTTGTAATTAATATTTTTATAAAACTGATTGAAAAATTAAATTTGCTGCGAAAATAAGTAATAAACTTTTATGCCATAAATATTGATAATGCATTTCAAGTATGATATCCTGAAAACCCTACCAAGTATTAATATAATAAGTGATAATTTTTTTATACGCAAAAAAGTCACATTATCAATATTAAGACTTGATAAAATTCACGAAGTTGTATCGGGTAATAAGCTTTTTAAACTTCACTACTTTCTTAGTGAGGCAATTTCGACAGGCTATAAAATGATTATCACAGTTGGAGGCGCTTATTCAAATCATCTTGCCGCCACCGCTTATGCATGTAAGGGGCAAGGCCTGCAATGCATAGGAGTTGTGCGTGGGGAAAAGCCTGTTAATTTATCCCATACTTTGTTATTCTGCATGCAGCATGGGATGCAACTTAAATTTATCAGTAGGTCTGACTATAAAAAAATTGCTTCAGCGGAATTCCAACATACGCTTGAAGAAGAGTTTGGTAACCATATTTTTGTTCCTGAAGGAGGATTTTCACCCCAGGGCGTAAAAGGAGCAAAAAATATTACTGTTTTTTTTAATGAGGAAAATTATACGCACATTTGTTGTGCGGTCGGTACAGCCACTACCGTTGCCGGCCTGCTGCAAGGTTCGGGCAAAACATCTGAAATTATAGGATTCAGCGTATTGAAGAACATGACAGACATCAACCAAAGGTTGCAACAACTAAAGGTTGATAATGCAAAAAATTTTATATTCAATGGAAATTATCACTTTGGCGGTTATGCAAAAAAAACAAATGAGCTCATTGCCTTTATGAATACTTTTTATCATGACAATAAAATACCCCTTGATTTTGTTTACACAGGAAAAATGATGTTTGGGATATATGATTTAATTAAGAAAGATTATTTCTCCCCGGGATCAAACATTCTATGCATTCATACAGGTGGTTTACAAGGAAATAAATCATTGCCACATGGCATGCTAAATTTTTGAATTCCATCAACAGGCAATAATATTTGAATTTTGGAAAAATAAATAGCTTCGTTCACCCTATGTTTAAATCAGTTTTCATTTTATGTTTCTTTCTTATTGTACAAAAAATTTCTGTTGCACAGGATACACTTCCCCGCATTTCTGTAACGCAGGTCAGCAATAAAGTACTGATTTCCTGGGTCAATCCTTATACTTCGATTACAAACATCGGCATTCAGCGATCTTATGACAGTCTGAAAAATTTTACAACTATAGGCAGTGTGCTCAATGTGAAAGCTGCAGCAAATGGTTTTGTCGACCCAAAAGTTTTTATACCGGCACAGTACTATCGCATGTTTATTTCATTTGAAGGAGGCACTTATATTTTTACAGCATCTCACAGGCCAGAGCTAGATACTACTAAACAGGAGACCTTAAAAGTAATATCGCTGGCGCCTGTGACGGAAATGCCTAGGCCCGTACCTGTCCAAAACTGGTTTGTTCCATCAAAAGAAGTTTTTACCGGTAAAGATTATAATATTGTTATTTCGCTGCCCGATGCTAATAAAAAGAAATATTCAGTGAAATTCTTTGAAGATGACGGAGCATTTCTGTTTGAGATAAAAAGAATAACGGATAGCTACCTTACGCTTGATAAAGTAAATTTTGTACATGCAGGCCTATTTGGGTTTGAGCTTTTTGACAATGGTGTGCTTATTGAAAAGCATAAAGTGTACATCCCAAAAGACGGAAAAATTATTCCACCTCTTGATGAACAGGGTTACGAAGTGAAATGATGGCAACGTTAAATACCTGTTCAAATTTATTTTTTATCTTCTGCTTCACTTCTTCAAAATCTACCTTGTGGCCAACTTCTTTTTCGATAGAAGTCACCTGTTTATTTACAATACCGCAAGGAATGATATTATTGAAATAACTAAGATCAGTATTTACATTTAAGGCAAAGCCGTGCATGGTTATCCAACGGCTGCAACGAATTCCCATTGCGCATATCTTTCTTTCTTTCCCCGCAATCCCCGGGTCTATCCATACCCCAGTTTCTCCATTACTTCTCTCACCTTTTATTCCATATTCGGCAATGGTGAGAATGATCACTTCTTCGAGGCTTCTCAAATACTTCCCGATATCCGTATAAAATTTTTCAAGATCAATAATCGGGTAGCCCACTACTTGTTGCAAGCCATGAAATGTAATATCGCCACCCCTGTTTGTTTTGAAAAACTCAATTTCCTTTTCTTCCATTTCAGTCTCATTCAACAACACGTTTGCCATATGTCCGCTCTTGCCAAGAGTGTACACCGGAGGATGCTCGCAAAAAAGAAGAAAATTTGTTGTAGAATCTTTAAGATTAATTTTTAAACTATGGATTTCAGCTTCTGAAAGTTTTGAGTTATCAGACTCCAACTTACGGGCGTCAGATTTGATGTCAACATTCTTTTTCACCAACTCTTCCTGGTAATCCCACGCGGATTTATAATTGATAATTCCAAGGTCTTCAAAAATGACTTTCTGTTTATCCAAACTAAAACGATTTAATTTGCAAAGATAATAATGAATTGTATGGGAGGTAATGGATGTTGGATCTTGGTGAGATTGAGTTTTTATTTTTGAATTTTTATATTTTATGCCGGAAGAAGATATAAATAATGATGACAATGAGGAGCTTTTTGAAAGGCTCACTATTATCAGTGCCAAAGGGCAGGAGCCCTTACGTATTGATAAATTTTTAATGAATAGAATTGAAGGCGCTACAAGAAATAAAATTCAGCAGGCTATCGAAGCGGAAAGAGTGTTGGTAAATGAAAAAACTGTAAAATCAAATTATAAAATAAGGCCTGAAGATAAAATTGTTGTCTACGATACTTACCTGCCTGATTCATCTGAAATAGTTCCTGAGGATATCCCCTTCAAAATTATTTATGAAGATGACGATGTAATGGTGATTGATAAGGCTCCCGGCATGGTGGTCCATCCTGGCAGTGGCAACCCTGGCGGAACTTTGGTGAATGCTGTTGCCTGGTATCTTAAACAGCAGAATCCTTCAATTAATGAAGATGAACTTTCGCGATTTGGGCTGGTACATCGTATTGATAAAAATACCAGCGGGCTTCTCGTGATGGCTAAAACACCCAAGGCAATGACGCATTTAGCCAAACAATTTTTTGACCATACCGTTCATCGCCGCTACGTTGCGCTTGTATGGGGAGATTTTGAAGAAGAAGAAGGAACCATTAATGCCCATGTAGGCAGGCACCAGCGTTTCAGAAAATTATTCACTACCTACCCTGAAGGTGATCACGGTAAAGAAGCAATCACGCATTATAAAGTGTTGGAAAACTTTAACTACGTGACGCTCGTAGAATGCCGGTTGGAAACAGGAAGAACTCACCAGATAAGGGTACACATGCAACACATCGGGCACCCTCTTTTCAACGATCATACTTATGGTGGTGATAGGGTTGTAAAGGGAACTGTGTTTACAAAATATAAACAGTTTGTAGAGAATTGTTTTATTCTTTGCCCACGCCATGCACTGCATGCACAGCAACTTGGCTTTATTCATCCCATCACCAAAGAGGCGTTGATGTTTGAAAGCCCACTTCCAAACGATATGGAAAGTGTGATTGAAAAATGGAGGAAATATAGTGCAAACAGGAACTAAGCCACGAATGATACAAATTATCACAAAATGAATTTATCCAATTTAAGGTAGTCGTGATAAAATTTACGTAATCCATTAGTTCATCTTATCTCACAAAATCAAAAAGCGTAGCTGTGAAAAGCCCTCTTTCTCTATTCTTAAAAATCGCTTTCCAGTTACCAGTGTAGCGCAATACGGAAGGCACAAGAAGATCACCAACTTTAGTCATTTCAGCTTCCATTTCTACGTTGAAATCATACACACCTGCATCATAACTTAGTGAATATTTGCGGGCGACTATTTCAAACGTTTTTTCGTTGAACCACGTGATCATTTCATCTATTACTACACCATTTTTTTTATTGTCTTTCACTTTAATGGTAAACACATAACAGCTGGTATTGTTGAAATCACGAAGGTCAATATTCATGTCATATTTATCCACCATGGATACGTCAAATATTTCCGTTTTACCACTTATAAAAGGTATCCCACTTATTTTTTCACCGGGATTAAAGAACAGCATTTTTAATTGCTCTTTATGTTTTGCCATACCACTTAACCCACTTGCTGAAAATTGATGCCCCTTCACAATGTTATTTTCTCCGCATACAGAATCTTTTGTAAAAAATAAGCCTGCATACATATCTGCGGTGTAATAATTAAAATTGCCACTTCTATCATACATGTCACCTGCATGGGTTTCTTCGAGTACCTTCATTGTCCTGCAGTTCCCTGTTCTGACCTGTTTCGTTTTGCTTCTCATAGATGCCTGTATTTTCTTATTCCTATCCATCATTCTTATATCGTTGATCGAAGTATAGCCTATGATGTGGAGGTTTTTAAAAGCTTTGTAAAACGTTGTATCATTTTTTACTCTTTCAATAAATGATGCAACATCCAGTTTACTGTTTACTACAATTTCCGAAAGGGTAACATAGTTTTCGTTCACCTTTACGAGGGTGTCATTTTTATTTTGGGCAAAAGAAAAGTAAGAGAATTGCAAAAGGATGGCGATTGCAAAGATCGTTTTTAGCATGCACTAAATTAGCGCTAAAAGCATTGGAGGAAATATAAATAAAGTTATTATTTTGCGAAAGACATCCGGTAATCCACTGATACTTTTCCCTTGGAAATATCAGCAAGTTTGCGCTTCAGCAAGCTTTTTTTCAAAGGCTTCAGGTAGTCAATAAATAATTTGCCATCTACATGGTCATATTCATGTAGAATAACCCTGGCAGTTACTCCTGAAAATCTTTTAGTATGTTCTTCAAATTGTTCATCCAAAAAAGTGATATCAACCACTTCCTTCCTAAGGATATCTTCCCGGATTTTTGGAATACTCAGGCACCCTTCGTTATAAGCCCATTCCTCACCGCCTACAGAATTTATTTTAGCATTTATAAAAACTCCTTTATAACCTTCGTCACCCGGATAATCGTCTTTTTCATCCTCTTCAAGATTTTCAATTATTTGTACGCTATCCATAACGAACAGGCGAATATCTCTATTGATCTGCGGTGCGGCCAAACCCACGCCCCTGCTGTTATACATGGTTTCCCACATATCTTCTATAAGTTTGCTGAGATTCGGATAATCCGGTGTAATTTCTTTACCCACTTTCCTCAGGACCGGGTTGCCATATGCTACAATAGGTAAAATCATGAATAACTTTTAGTATAGAATTTAATGTATTTGCGGCAAAAATAAAACTTTTACAATACTTGTTTACTTTATTAAGGAAAGCCGGAGAGTTGGTCAAAACAGCGTCTGCATGTATTCCTGCAACATTATGGTAGCAGCAATTTCATCAACGGTTCTTTTGTTGCGGCGATCTTTTTTCTTCATCCCCATATCGATCATTGCTTGCTTTGCCAATTTTGAAGTATATCGCTCGTCCACGGTTTTAAGGGGAATAAGGGGAAACTCTTTTTCTAATTTTTTAATAGCTTGTTTTACCAGCGGCGTGGCATGTGTATCAGAGTCATCCAGGTTTTTAGGTTCGCCAATGATAATTAATTCTACAGGTTCCTGCAGAAAATAATTTTTAAGAAATGAAATTAATTGTGGCGAATCCACTGTTGTCAGACCTGTTGCAATTATTTGCAAAGGATCTGTAACGGCAATGCCTGTGCGCCTTAGGCCATAATCAATGCAAAGAATCCTCGCCATAGTTTAGAATTTTACAAAGATGTCCAGTAAAACAAAAACACCGAAAATAACAGATGCAAATCCGTTTGAGGTAAAAAATGCTTTGTTGACTTTGCTCAGGTCTTTTGAATTTACAAGCGTATGCTGGTACACAAGAAAAAATGCAAACAACGCGATACCAGCCCAATAGAACCATGAAAGATGCCCAAGGGTACCTGCAAAAAACAGAAAAAAGAATGATAACATATGCAGGTATTTACTTACATACAAAGCTTTTTTTATTCCAAGCCAGGACGGAATGGACCGTAAGTTATTAGCCCGGTCAAAATCTTCATCCTGCAGGGCATAAATAATATCGAAGCCGCTTACCCAAAACAAAACCGATAAAGAAAACAGTACAGGAACAATCGCAAACTTTCCGGTAACGGCTACATAAGCCCCAATGGGAGCAAGGCTTAAACCCAGGCCCAATACGAGATGGCAAAGTGGCGTAAATCTTTTTGTGTAACTATAAAATAAAATTATGAACAATGCAACCGGAGCCAATACAAGACACAATGCATTAATAAAATAAGTAGTTATTAGAAATGCGATGCAGTTGAAAACAACAAAGGTCATTGCTTTCTTTTTAGTGATAATTCCTGATGGAATTTCACGAATCGCTGTACGAACATTTAGCTTATCAAATTCTGCATCGAGCCAACGGTTAAAGGCCATGGCTGCGCTTCTTGCGAAAACCATGCAAAGGACAACCAATAACAAAAGAAGCCACCACGGTTTGTAGGTTTCATAATTCATTGCTCTCAATCCCAGGAAAAACCCAATTAATGCAAACGGCATTGCAAAAATGGTATGGGCAAATTTTACTAATGAAAAATAAACTCCAACCCCTGAAGGTGCTTTTGTGACTATAAATAATTTCGATTCCGCAGTCTGAATATTGTCAGTCATTTTTATTTAAAGTTTCTATTTAATTTTCCTGAATTTTAGTAAACGTACTCCTCACTACTTCCCAAAGCACAATGCCCGCTGCTACTGAAATATTAAGTGAATGCTTTATTCCAAACTGGGGAATTTCAACACAACCATCACTTATTTCAATAGTCGCCTGCTCAACACCGGCAACTTCATTTCCAAAAATAAAAGCAACTTTATTTTGATTGAGCTCAGGAAAACTTTCCAATGAGATACTGTTTGTGACCTGCTCTATGGCATAAATTTTATATCCCTGGTTTTGCAAATCCGCTACAGCCAGTTTTGCATTTTCAAAATACTTCCAGTCAACTGTATTTTGCGCATCCAAAGCTGTTTTGGTGATTTCTTTATGCGGTGGCTTTGCAGTATAGCCGCATATATAAATCGCTTCGATCAAAAATGCATCGGCTGTGCGAAACACACTACCTACGTTATATGCGCTGCGGATGTTTTCCAAAACCACCACCACCGGAATTTTTTCAGCACGCCTGAATTCATCAACAGTTTTCCGGTTAAGTTCTTCCATACCCAGTTTTCTCATCAAAAGACTATTAATTTGCAAAAATAGTTTAAAAGCCTCATCCCAATCCTTCTCCAAGGGAGAAGGACAAGTATTATTATAACATCTTAATTATGGTTATCTATCGAAGATATTCACAGATTCATTTAACTTACTTTTTTTATTTTTTAATTTACTAAATAAAGAGCTTCCAAACATGGCCCTCTCAACTCGAGAGGGGTTGGGGTGAGGCCGCTCAATTATGGCTAGCGCAGACACACCTTTAATGAAACAGCACAATGCGATCAAGATGAAATATCCTGATGCGATCCTGCTTTTCCGTGTGGGTGATTTTTATGAGACTTTTGGACAAGATGCGATAACTACAGCACGTGTTTTGGGAATTACATTAACCAAACGCAGCAGTGCGTCTGCGACGGCAGCGGAACTTGCAGGCTTCCCTCATCATGCGCTTGACACCTACTTACACAAACTCGTAAAGGCGGGCTACCGTGTGGCTATTTGTGACCAGCTTGAAGACCCCAAGGCTGCAAAAGGAATTGTAAAACGCGGCGTTACCGAGTTGGTAACACCGGGTGTTGCTACGAACGATAAATTGCTTGAACATAATCATAATAATTTTTTGTGTGGCGTTCATCTTACTGAAAACAAAACCGGCGTTTCCTTTCTTGATATTTCTACTGGTGAATTCTTTATTGCAGAAGGCGATAATGAATATGTTGATAAACTTTTGCAAAGCCTTAATCCTGCAGAAGTAATTTTTCAAAGAAACCAGCAAAAGGAATTTAAAAAATTATTTGGCAGCAAATTTTATACTTACTCACTTGATGAATGGATTTTTTCTGCGCAATATGCTAAGGAGAGTCTGTTGAAACATTTCGGAACGCAAAGTCTGAAAGGCTTTGGTGTTGAAGATCTCCAGGAAGGTATTATTGCGGCCGGAGCCATTTTGCATTATTTAAAAGACACGGAGCATCCTAACCTGCAACACATTACGTCGCTCCAAAGAATTGACAAAGCGGATCACTTGTGGATGGATCGGTTCACCATACGAAACCTTGAATTATTAGGCGGTGTTGAAGGCAATAATTCATTATTGAAAGTGCTTGACAACACTGTTTCGCCGATGGGTGCCCGGCTGTTGAAGCGCTGGTTGGTACTCCCTCTGACAGAAATAAAAAAAATTGAAGAAAGACAAAATCTTGTTGAATATTTTATTAAATCTCCTGAAGAAAAAAATAATACCAGCCAGCATATAAAGCAGGCGGGCGATATTGAAAGACTGGTAAGCAAAATACCTTTGAAGAAAATTAATCCACGTGAAGTAGTGCAAATTGGCAGGGGATTAAAATTGGTTGCTGAAGTAAAACAAGTTTGTGATATTTCATCAAATGAGTATTTAAAGAGAATGGGAGATTCATTGAATCCCTGCAAATACATTTGTGAAAAGATTTTCAAAGAAATCATGGATAATCCACCTGTTGCGGCTTCCAAAGGAAATATAATTGCGAAAGGTGTTGATGCCAACTTAGATGAGCTTAAAAATATAGTAACTAACGGAAAAGAGCACCTGCTAAAGTTGCAGCAAAAGGAAACAGAAATTACAGGAATATCTTCATTGAAGATTGGCTTTAATAACGTTTTTGGATATTATCTTGAAGTGACCAATACACATAAAGATAAGGTTCCTGGAAGCTGGATCAGGAAGCAAACGCTTACAAATGCCGAGAGGTATATAACCCCTGAACTTAAAGAGTATGAAGAAAAAATCACCGGTGCGGAAGATAAAATTATCCAGATCGAGCAAAATATTTTTGAGCAGTTGCTAAACGAATTACAGGATTACATTGCACCCATGCAACTTAACGGGCATGTGCTCGCGGTGCTGGATTGCATTACCTGTTTTGCCAACAATGCCTTACAATTTAAGTACAAAAAGCCTCTTGTGCACGATGGTGACGAGATTGATCTGAAAAATAGCCGGCACCCGGTAATAGAAAGAAACTTACCACAAGGCGAAAGTTATATCGCCAATGATATTTTCCTTGATCCAAAGACGCAGCAGATCATTATTTTAACGGGGCCCAATATGAGTGGTAAGAGCGCCATTCTTCGTCAAACCGCTTTAATTACTTTGATGGCGCACATGGGTAGTTTCGTTCCTGCAGATGAAGCAAGGATTCCATTGACCGATAAAATTTTCACGCGGGTAGGCGCAAACGATAATTTAAGCAGCGGTGAAAGTACCTTCATGGTGGAGATGAATGAAACTGCAAGTATTATCAACAACATTACTTCACGCAGTCTTATTCTTTTGGATGAAATTGGAAGGGGCACTTCAACCTATGATGGTATATCGATTGCCTGGAGCATTGTTGAACATTTGCATAAATCTGTGAATGCTCCCAAGACCTTATTCGCCACGCACTATCATGAATTAAATGAGTTGGAGAATAAATTTGACCGGGTTAAAAATTTTCACATTACGAATAAAGAAGCGGGTAATAAAATAATTTTTTTAAGAAAGCTTGCCCCCGGTGGCAGTGTACATAGCTTTGGTATTCATGTAGCTAAAATGGCGGGTATGCCTCCTTCTCTTATAGACAGAGCCAATGAAATTTTAAAACAACTTGAATCAAAAAATGTAGATGATGATTTATCTGAAGATACCGGCACAGCTAAAACAAATAAAAGCATTAAAGAAAATCTGAAACAATTATCAGCACCTAAATTACAGCTAAGCATTTTTGACGCGCATTCGCAGGCATTTGAAGAGATAAGGAAAATACTCGAAGCTGTTGATATTAACCGGCTCACACCTGTAGAAGCATTGTTGAAATTGCAGGAGATAAAGAGTATGGTGAAATAAGGATAAGTTATTAATAATTTAGTTTGTTTGGATTTTGCATGCTATGCCAAAAAGCTAAAAGTATTACCCTCTTTTTTTCAGGCGAATATTTATAATACAACGTGAATAACTATTAATGTTTGCTCTTCTTATTGCGGGATTTTTTTCAGATGATCTGTAGATTTTCGGGTTGGACTTTATATTTGATATCTTCAAATTGGTTTACTTAATAAAATTTACAATTTCCGTCTCTGTCCATTCACTTATCAAATAATCAATTTTTTCATTAAAAGTTTTTACTGCTTCATCAAACCAGTTAATTATGAAAGCCATTTCTTATACTTCTTCATAACTTCTTTATGTGGCGTCACTTTTCCATTTTCAGCATCTTTTAATCCGCGTTCTATTAATTGTTTCTCTTCATGAGTTAATTCATCCCACCAGTCTTTTTCAGCGTTTACTTCAAGCATAGCATGAACCATTTTTACTACTTTTTCATCTGCAGCATCAATATATTTTTAACCTGCTTTTTTAAAATATTTACCTCATCCATAAAAGTTAAATTAGTACTATAAAGTTATTACTTTAGAGATAAAAGTTTTTACAAAAAAAAAGCCTGACTTTCTAATCTTTATTTATAATCATACACCATATATCCCCAAGGCTCCATACTGAACACATGTGTATCATTCAATTTTTCTTTCACACCCATAAAAACATTCGATGGATTCCCAACAATTGATGGATCTTGTATAGTAAAGCTTTGCGGCTGTGCTGAAAGATTTAGCACGACGACAACTTTATGTTTTCCACTTTCTCTTACATAAGCAAATATTGCCTCATCATTTGCAGTTATTAATTTTTTATAAGATGCATTTGCAGCAAGTGCAGAATTTTTTTTACGCAGGTGAAGCAAAGTGCTGTAGAATGGTGCCATGTCATATTTGTCCCAAACGATTGAATCTTTTACAAAAAATTTCAACCGCCTCTTAAGAGGTATTTCCTGGCCCGTATACATAAGCGGAACGCTTTGATACATAGTTTGGGAAAAAACCGCTAATGCTTTCCATGCATCTCCAAATCGTTCAAACTCCGTTCCCTCCCAACTATTCCAATCGTGGTTGCTCGTAAAATACAAACGATAAGAGCTCTTGGGAAAGCGCTCGATATCATCATTTAGTATTGAATCTACCTGGAGAAGAGTAAGCTTTCCTGCATACATTTTTATAAATCCTTCCATTACGGTCCATGCGTAGCTTTCATCAAAGCCGACATTGTGCAGTGCAGGCACCTCCGCTTCGGCAAGCATAAAAACGTCTTTCATTTTTTTCAATGAATCAATACACTCTTTCCAAAAGTCTTCCGGGGGCCCGTAAGCTGCATCACAACGAAAGCCGTCAATATCACTCTCCCGAATCCAGAATTGCATAGCTGCGATCATACTATCCCTCATCTCACGATTATCATAATTAAGGTTTCGCGTATCGTTCCAATCTGCGGTGTACACAGTGTTGCCATCTTTATCTCTTTTATAAAAATCAGGATGTTCCTTCATCCAGTGATTATCCGGTGCACTATGGTTAGCAACCCAATCTGTGATCACTTTAAAACCCATAATGTGCGCATGTCTCACCATCGCTTTCCAATCATCCATCGTACCAAACTCCGGGTTGAGAGCGGTATAATCACGGGAAGCATAATAACTTCCCAACTCTGAACTGTTTGCTTTTCTATTTTCAAAACCAATAGGCGTTATTGGCATAAACCATAAAATTTCCACACCCATCTTCTTTAACCGCGGCAGGTGTTTTTCAAAATCTTTTATTGATGAAGATGCAGAATACTGGCGGAGATTTACTTCATAAATATTGCTTTGCTCGCTCCATGATGGATGAGCATAACCACTTTTTTCATTTACTGTATTTACAGCAGGAGAAATTTTCGGACTACATGAAAAATAAAAGACACTGAAGGAAATTATGATGAATGAGGAATTTTTTTTCATAGCAATCA